>DQCI01000066.1:20602-21874 GCA_003545125.1 Paracoccaceae bacterium | reverse complement strand
TCTGGCCCCGTCTGGCTCTGCGGCTCACAGCGGCTCGATGTCACCCGCCGCACGCGTCGCATGGAAGTCCGCCTCGAAAGCGGCGAAGCGCCCGGCTGCGATCGCCCCCCGCATCCCCTCCATAAGCTCCTGATAGTAATGAAGGTTATGCCAGGTGAGCAGCATCGAGGCGATGATCTCGCCGGAGCGGAACACATGGTGGAGATAGGCGCGTGAGTAGTTCTGGCAGGCCGGGCAGGTGCAGGCCGCGTCCAGCGGCCGGGGATCGTCGGCGTGGCGGGCGTTCTTGATGTTGACCTGGCCGCGGCGCGTCCAGGCCTGGCCGGTGCGCCCAGAGCGCGACGGCAGCACACAATCCATCATGTCCACCCCGCGCTTCACCGCGCCGAGGATGTCGTCGGGCTTGCCGACGCCCATGAGGTAGCGCGGCGCGTCTTCGGGCAGCATCGCGGGCGCATAGTCGAGCACGCCGAACATCGCCGCCTGCCCCTCGCCCACCGCGAGCCCGCCGATGGCATAGCCATCGAACCCGATCGCCCGCAACGCCGCGGCCGATTCCGCGCGCAACGCTTCGGTGACCCCGCCCTGCTGGATCCCGAACAGCGCATGCCCCGGCCGGTCGCCGAACGCCTCCTTGGACCGCTCCGCCCACCGCATCGACAGCCGCATCGAGGCGGCGACCTCGGGCTCCTCCGCCGGCAGCGCCGGGCATTCGTCGAACGCCATGACGATGTCGGAGCCGAGCAGCTTCTGGATTTCCATCGAGCGCTCGGGCGTGAGCACATGGCGCGAGCCGTCGATATGCGAGCGGAAGGTCACCCCCTCCTCGGTGAGCTTGCGAAGCTCCGCAAGGCTCATCACCTGAAAGCCCCCCGAATCGGTCAGGATCGGCTTGTCCCAGTTCATGAAGGCATGCAGGCCCCCCAGCCGCGCGATCCGCTCGGCGCCGGGGCGCAACATCAGGTGGTAGGTGTTGCCGAGCAGGATGTCGGCCCCCGTCGCCGCCACGCTCTCGGGCAACATCGCCTTCACCGTGGCCGCGGTGCCGACGGGCATGAAGGCGGGCGTGCGGATCTCGCCGCGGGGCGTCGAAATCACCCCGGTCCGCGCGGCACCGTCTTTGGCGTGAAGGGCGAAAGAGAAGCGTTGGGCCATCGGGGTTCCTCGTCTTGCCCGGGCGGTTTGGCACGAAAACGCCGCGCGCCACAAGCGTGGGTCGGAACGAAACCCGGGCGCGTTCGCGCCCCAGCCCGCAGACTCCGGCCCGCAGAC
>DQCI01000066.1:17728-20546 GCA_003545125.1 Paracoccaceae bacterium | reverse complement strand
GATATCGACCCCGGGGCGCAGGCCCCGCCGGCAGCGGCACCCGCGCGTGTCGGGCTGAAAAGGTCGAACGGGTTTTGGGTCGGGATGCAGGCATCAATCACGTCGTGCCGCGCGCGGCAAGCCGATCCGGTACAGCCGATCCGGTGCAGCCAATCCGGCCAGCGCGCGGCGCCGCAGGGCGCACCTACGTCGCCGCGATCGGGATCTGTGGGGGGGGCCGTGTCGAACCGGTCGTACCCGGCGCGCGCGCCAAGCCGCACGAGACCGGCCAGAAGCGCAGCGCTCCAACCCTCCCGCAAACCTGGGCTCCGCGCTCCGGATCCGCCGGTCCGGTCTCACCCGCCAGCCGCCTCAACCCCCGACACGGGATACGCCGCCGCCAACCACCCCAGATAGCTTCAGCGCCGGGGCTCCGGCTCAGCCCGCGACCAAGGCGTCAAGCTTCGCCGCGCAGATGAAATCGTTCATCGACAACCCGCCGACCGTGTGGGTCCACCACGTGACCTCGCACCAGCCCCAGCCGAAACAGATGTCGGGATGGTGCCCCTCGCGTTCGGCGAGAAAGGCGGCGGCGTTCGCCAGCATGTGCGCGGCCGGGTAGCCCGCGACTTTTAACCGGCGGCTGAGGCGGTCGCCGGTCGATTGCCAGTCCGCCGCGAGCTGGCGGCTGAGGTCTTCAACCTGCTCCGGGGTGAGCGCCGGGCTCCCTTTCGGAAGATCCTCACACTTGAGCGTCGTCAGATCCACTTCCATCAGCCATGCCTCCCAGCTCTGCGCGCCCAAGTGTAGCCGCCCGCGCCACCGCAATCCAGTGTGGCGCCCTGCGCCCGGGGGTGGACAGCCCGGCGGCAATCCTTATATGAACACTCAGGTTTATGGGCAGGTTTATGGGACAGACGCGATGAACACCGAGACACAGCCGATGGAAGGCGCCGCGCTCATCCGGCCTTCGACGACCGAGCACCCGCTCTACGAGAAGGTGGTCGAGGCCTGCCGCACGGTCTATGACCCCGAAATCCCGGTCAATATCTACGACCTCGGACTGGTCTACACGATCGAGATCTCGCACGAGGGCATGGTCGACCTGATCATGACGCTCACGGCGCCGGGCTGCCCGGTCGCGGGCGAGATGCCGGGCTGGTTGCAGGATGCGGTCGGGCCCGTCGAGGGCGTGCAACAGGTCAATGTCGAGATCACCTGGGACCCGCCCTGGGGCATGGACATGATGTCGGACGAGGCCCGGCTGGAGCTAGGCTTCATGTAGACGCACCCGTTCTGGGTTACATATTCCATTTCGCAATCTTTTTCGGTTGCATTTCCGCATTCGCAGCCTAAAATGGGTGCGTAATGGGCAGCAATGGTCGACATATCGCGGTTCTGACCGGTGATCTCGTGGGCTCCACCGGTTTTGCCACGGCCGATGTCACCCGCGCCTTCACGGCGCTGGAACGCATTGCCCGGGAGATGGATGGCTGGCACAGGGCTCCGGTGCATTTCACCCGCCAGCGCGGCGATGGCTGGCAGGTCGTCTTCGCCCGCCCGCGCCTAGCCCTGCGATCCGCCCTCGCCTTTCGCGCCGCGCTGCGTGCCGAGGATGAGGCTTTCGATGCCCGACAATCCGTCGCCGAGGGCGCCGGCCCCGATCCGGCCACGCTGACCGGCGCGTTGAACGATCAAGTCGGGCCAATGTTCACCGCATCAGGCCAAGGCCTCGATGCGATGAAGTCAGCGCGGGGGATTGACGCGCGCCTGTTCTTTCAGAGCGAGGCGCAATGCGGCGAGCGCCAGACCGGAGCCGTCTATGTTCTCGCCGACCATGTTTCGCGTGGCTGGACCACGGCGCAGGCCGAAGCCATCCTTCCGCTGTTCGAGCCGGAGCACGAACCAACCTATTCCCATATCGCCGAACGGCTCGGAAAATCGCGCCAGGCGGTGACGAAAGCCGTGCGCGCGGCGGGGTGGCCGGCAGTATTCCTCGCTTTGAAATTGATCGAAGCCGGAGACGCGGAGGCCCCGCATTGATCCACACGCTAACCGCCGTCGTTTTTGCCCATGTGCTGGCCGATTTCCTGCTGCAGAGCCGCTGGATGATCGCGACCAAGCGTGGGGCCGGGTTTGCGGTGCATGGGCTCGTCGTGCTGGTGATGACGCTGGCGGCACTCGGGCACTGGGCGCGTTGGGAGCCCTACGCGCTTGTAGCGGCCCATCTCGCCATCGACGCGGGCAAGACCTGGGGCGTCCCGGCCAGGCACCGTGACGGGCTCGCCACGTTTCTTGCCGATCAGGCGTTGCACGCAGCCACGCTCTTCGTTACCGCCCTTGTCGCGGCCAATCTCTGGTCCAGCGGCGCCTGGGCCAGCTGGCCATGGCTGTTGCCGCTCATGGCGCTCGGCGCGGGGCTGGTGCTCACCACCCGCGCCGGCGGATTTGGCATCGGAAAACTGATGGCGCGATTTGACGGCACTGCCCTGCCCCGCGGCCTGCCACAGGGCGGCCAAATGATTGGCGTGTTGGAACGGCTGATGATATTTCTCCTGGTGATGGTCGGGCAGCCCGGCGGCATCGGCTTTCTGATCGCTGCCAAGTCGGTGCTGCGTTTCGAAGTCACAACAACCGGCGCAGGCGACGACAATAGTGACCACAGCGCCGGCGAATACGTGATCATCGGCACGCTCGCCTCTTTCGCATGGGCGCTGATCGTATCATACGGCTGTCTGAGGTGGCTTGACGCCTTGCCGCCGCTGTGGGGGACAACCGGACCATGACCGAGCTTGAGAAGATGCGAGCAGGCGAACCCTACCGCGCGGGCGACCGCGAA
>DQCI01000066.1:16609-17701 GCA_003545125.1 Paracoccaceae bacterium | reverse complement strand
CAGCGGCTGATGCGCGACTACAACCACACCGTCTACGGCGACGACCTCGTGCGCGCGAAGATCCTCGCCGAGGTGTTCGGCCGCCCGGTCAGCGCCGTCATCCGCCCGCCCTTCCATGTCGACTACGGCACCGAGATCCGCTTCGGCGACGGTGTTTTCATCAACTACGGCTGCGTCGTGCTCGACGTTGCCCGGGTCACCATCGGCGACCGGGTCCAGATCGGCCCCTATGTGCAGATCCTCACCGCCGACCATCCGCGCGACGCCACCGAGCGCGCGACCGGCGCCGAATGGGGCCGGCCGATCAGCATCGGGGCCGACGCCTGGATCGGCGGCGGCGCAATCATTCTGCCCGGCATCACCATTGGCGACGGCGCGATCGTCGCCGCCGGCGCGGTCGTCACCCGCGACGTGGCCCCGGGCGCGACCGTGGGCGGCAATCCTGCCCGCCCGCTGACCGCCGCCNNGTTGACCGGCACGCGTTGACCGGCCCCCCTTGAGTGCGAATGCCTGAGAGATTAGGTTGGGTACGAGAGAACAGGAGAGCTCAGATGTTTTCAGTCCCCGGCAAGCAGGCCGTAAGCATTACCCCGGCCGCCGCGCGCCAGATTGCGAATCTGATGGAGAAAGACGGCTCCAAGGGCCTGCGAATCGGCGTCAAGAAAGGCGGTTGCGCGGGCATGGAATACACCATGGACTACGTTTCCGAGATCGACGCCGCCGACGAACTGGTCGAACAGGACGGCGCCCGGGTGATGATCGCGCCGATGGCGCAGATGTTCCTGTTCGGCACCGAGATCGACTACCAGACCTCGCTGCTCGAAAGCAGCTTCGTGTTCCGCAACCCCAACGTGGTCGACGCCTGCGGCTGCGGCGAATCGATCAAGTTCGACGAAAGCCTCACCGAAGGCTGATGGCGACGGACCCGACCTTGCTGGCCCATGCGCTTGATCTGTTCTCCCGGGTCGGCGCGCTGACCACCGGGCCGATGTTTTCGGGCACCGCGATCTACGTCGACGGCGATGTGATGTTCGCGACGATCCTGGGCGATACCGTTTGGATGAAGTCCGACGAGAGCACCCGGCCAATGTT
>DQCI01000066.1:11420-16502 GCA_003545125.1 Paracoccaceae bacterium | reverse complement strand
TGCCCAGAAGGCGCGCAAACCTCCGAAAGGAAGCAAATGAGCGTCTCCGACAGCGGTCTCGCCTTCGTCCACGAGCTGTTCGACGGGGTCGGCGGGGTCGGCGGTCTCACTCACCGCAAGATGATGGGCGGGCTCTCGATCTACAGCGACGGCCAGATCTTCGCGATCCTGTCGTCGACGGGGCGGATCTACCTCAAGGCGGCGGATGCATTCGCCGCCGAAATGGCCGCGGAGGGCGCGGTGAAATTCGAAATGGAAGACGGTCAGGGCATGGACTACTGGACCCTGCCCGAAGCCGCGCTGGATGACCCCGGCCTCGCCTGCGACTGGGCCAGACGCGCGCTGGCGGCGCTCTAGGGTCGCCGCAACGCACGACGACACGGGCAGTAGCGTCGCCGGTGGCCCTTCGCGCACCTGAGGTGCGACGCACCCGCGGCGTATGCGAGCAGGGAAGCGGGAGAAATCGGGCGCGTCTTTGCCGCAGTCTTTTCCCTTGCCCCCTGCCCCGTGCGCGCTAACCTCGCGCCGGAAACCAATCGAAGGAGGCCGAGATGCGGCGTGGACTTGCGGCAGGCAATTGGAAAATGAACGGCACGGGCGCCTCGCTCGGCGAGATCGACGCGCTGAAGGCGGCGCACGGGGAACCCGGGGTCGACGTGCTGATCTGCCCGCCGGCGACGCTGGTGGCGCGGATGGCCGCGGCGGCCGAGGGCTCGGCCGTGGCTGTCGGCGGCCAGGATTGCCATGCCGCCGCGAACGGCGCGCATACCGGCGACATCTCCACCGCGATGCTGGTTGACGCCGGCGCCACCGCGGTGATCGTCGGCCACTCGGAGCGGCGCGCCGACCACGGCGAAACCGACGCTGACGTCTGCGCCAAAGCGTTAGCCGCGCTCGGCGCCGGCCTCGTCGCGGTCATCTGCCTCGGCGAGAGCCTCGACCAACGCGAAGGCGGCAAGACCCTCGACGTCATCGGCACCCAGCTCGCGGGCTCGCTCCCCGACGGCCTCACCGGCGCCAATGCCGTCATCGCCTACGAGCCGATCTGGGCGATCGGGACGGGCAAGATCCCGACCCTCGAACAGATCACGGAAGTCCATGATTTCATTCGCGGAAAACTGGTGGCGCGGTTCGACGCCGAAGGCGACGCGATCCGCGTGCTCTACGGCGGCTCGGTCAAGCCGTCCAATGCCGCCGAGATCTTCGCGGTCGCGAATGTCGATGGCGCCTTGGTGGGCGGCGCGAGCCTCAAGGCCGACGATTTTTCGCCGATCATCTCGGCGCTGGAAACGGCCAAGGGCTGACCGTCGCATATCGGTCCTTCTCCGCCCCGGCACCCCGCGTGCCGGGGCGTTCGATTTCAGCCTGTCAATAACGGCCCCGTGCGGCGATACTGGAGCAATTCGCGCTTGGCCCCGCCCGGGCCAGGTCCCTTTTCGCCAGATCCAATTCCAGGAGATCCGATGTGCTGAAGACCGCCCTTGCCGCTGCCATCCTCGCCACGTTCCCGCTCAGTGCCGTCGCTTCGTGCCCCGGCGAAGGCAGCAGTCGTTCGCTCTACTCCGACCACCCGACCGCGCTGGTATTCGTCAACCAGGCGAGCAGCCCGGAAGACTACATTTCCGTCTACTGGCTCGACTACGACGGCAACCGCCAGCACTATTTCGATCTCTTCCCCGGTGAGCGCAAGCGGCAGGAAACCTTCCTCACCCATCCCTGGGTGGTCACCTTTCCGGTGCCCGGCGGCGGTGAGGTCTGCTACGGCGTCATCCAGCCGCTTGCGCAAACCGGGCAGGTCGTCATCCGGTAAGGCCTTGACCAATCAGGTTTCCTTGCGCGCCCCTGTCAACCGGCCTACCCCGATCCGCATCTAGCGGGAGCATTCCATGAACCATGACGAGCTGGCCCTCTGGTCGAAGCGCGCCGCCGACTGGGCGCGCGACTATCACGCCACCTTGCGCGACCGTCCCGTGCGCCCCGACATCGCGCCCGGCGATTTCCGCGACGCGATCGAGGCGCCGGTGCCGCAAGCGCCCACCCCCGTCGAGACGGTGTTCGAGGACTTCACCAGGCTCGTGCCCGACGCCATGACCCATTGGCAGCACCCGCGCTTCTTTGCCTATTTCCCGGCCAACGCGGCCCCCGCCTCGATGCTGGCCGAACAGCTCGCCAATGCGATGGCGGGCCAGGCGATGCTCTGGCAGACGGCCCCGGCGGCAAACGAGATGGAAGCGCTGGTAATCGACTGGCTGCGCGACGCGCTGGGGCTTCCGGAGGGTTTCACCGGCACGATCCACGATTCGGCCACCACCGCGACCTTTTCCGCCGTGCTGACAATGCGCGAGAAAGCGCTGGACTTTCAGGGTCTTGGAAACGGTCTGGCGGGCGGCCCCCGGCTCCGGCTCTACGCCTCCGCCCAGACCCACAGCTCGGTCGACAAGGCCGCGCGGCTGTCGGGCATCGGCCAGGCCAACCTGGTCAAGATCGCTGGACGTGCCAATGATCCGCTGTTCTCGATGGACCCCGACGCGCTTAACGGGGCGATCCGCGACGACCTTGCCCGGGGGTTCAAACCCACCGGCGTGATCCTCGCCACCGGCGGCACCTCGGTCGGCGCCTGCGACGATCTCGCCGCCTGCATCGCGGTCGCGAAAGCGCACGGGCTGCCCACCCATGTCGACGCCGCCTGGGCCGGGTCGGCGATGATCGCGCCGGAGTTTCGCCCCCTCTGGGCCGGTGTCGACCAAGCCGACAGCGTGGTTTTCAACCCGCACAAATGGCTCGGCGCGCAGTTCGACGCCTCGGTGCAGTTCCTGCGCGATCCCGGCCCCCAGATCGCCACCATGGGGCTCAGGCCCGACTACCTGACGACCCAGGGCGCGGGCGACGTTGTGAACTACAACGAATGGACCCTGCCGCTCGGGCGCCGTTTCCGCGCGCTCAAGATCTGGTTCCTGCTGCGCATCGAGGGGCTCGAAGCCCTGCGCACCCGGATCCGCAACCATGTCGCCTGGAGCGTGGAGGCGGCCGACGCCATCGCCGCGCTCGACGGGTTCGAGATCGTCACCGCCCCGATCCTGTCGCTGTTCACCTTGCGCTACGGCGACGACGATACCACCGCCGCGCTGCTCGATGCGATCAACCGCGAAGGGCGGATCTACCTCACCCAGACCACCCATGAGGGGCGCTTCGTGATCCGCGTCCAGGTTGGCCCCTGGGACTGTACCCGCGACGACGTGATGGCAATCCCGGAGGTGCTGGCGGATGCGGCGGCGAAGCTCCGGGGCGCCTAGAGCATTTTGTCCACAATCGCCCTCACCGGCCGTCGCGAACGCGGTGTGCTTTGCAAACGCTGCCGCGCGACCGCCGGTGGGGAGGTGACGCCCATTGCGCGCCTAAAAGCTCTAGCGAGCTGAAATTCCCCATGATTTCCAGGCCGAATTGGGGCATGGTCGCACAGNNCACCTGATCGCCCTTCTCACCGCCCTGCTGCTGCCCGCGCTCGCCGCGGCTCAGGACTATCCGAGCTACGACAACATCTGGGTCAACGACCAGGCGCAGGTGCTGAGCGACCCCGCCGAGGAGCGGATCACCACAGCACTGCAAGGGCTCGCCGAGGACACCGGCGTTCAGGCCACGGTGCTGACGCTGCACACCCGCTGGGGCTACCCCGGTGACAGCCTCGAAACCTTCGCCACCGGGCTGTTCAACGACTGGGGCATCGGCGATGCGGCGCGCAACGACGGGATCCTGGTTCTGGTCCTCACCACCGACCGCGAGATGCGGATCGAGCTCGGCTCCGGCTACCCGGCGGGCTACAACGCGGTCGCACAGGAGATCATCGACGATGTCTTCATCCCGGCCTTCGGGCAGGCGGAGTTCGAGGCCGGGATCGAGGCGGGCACCACCGCCGTCGCCGACCGCATCGCGCGCGAACACGCCGCCGGCAACGCGCCCGCGCCGGTCTCTGACGGCGGCGACACCGGTAACGCGGCCCGGATCGGGGTCTTCGGCACCCTGTTCGCCCTGTTCGCGGGCTGGATCGCCTTCGGAAGGCGCATCACCGACCGGTTCCGCCGCTGCCCGAGCTGCGGCACGCGCGGCGTCCACACCACCCGCGAGACGCTGGAAAGCGCCACCCGCACCAGCACCGGGCGCGGGCGCAAGACCGTCACCTGCCCGCATTGCGGCCACGAAGACACCTCCACCTACACGATCGCAAGGATCCGCCGCTCATCGTCCTCGGGCGGCTCCTTCGGCGGCGGCTCCTCTTCCGGGGGCGGCGCGTCGGGGCGCTGGTAGGGCGTCGCGCAGCGTCACCTCGACGTAAGGTCACACGCCCGCCGGGCCCGGGTTGGTGCTATGACAGCCCGGCTCGGAGGTCTGACATGCACAGCAATGGTCTCGATCGCAGCCGGAACGAACATATCGCAGATGCGGTGATGCACCTGCTCGGCGTGGTCTTCGCCGTCGCCGGCACCGCCGCACTTCTGACCTGGGCGGCCCTGGCGGTGCCCGCAGACCGGATCTGGCCGCTGGTCCCCTATGCTGTTGGCCTCGTCGCCACCTTTGCGCTCTCGGCCGCCTACAACATGACCCTGCACGCGCCCCTGCGCGCGGTGCTCCGGCGCTTCGACCACGCGGCGATCTACCTGATGATCGCCGGCACCTACACGCCGATGGCGATCATCGGTCTCGGCGGCGGCCGCGGCCTCGCGCTCGCCGTCGCGGCCTGGAGCCTCGCGGCCCTCGGCATCGTGTTGAAACTCGCCTGGTTCCACCGCTGGCCCCGCCTCGGCTTCGCCCTCTACCTCGCCCAGGGCTGGCTCGGCCTCGTCGCCCTCTGGCCGATGGTGCAGACGCTGCCACCGGCCGCGGTCGTGCTGATCGTCGCGGGCGGCCTGACCTACACGGTCGGCACCGTGTTCCACACCGGGCGGATGCACTACGCCACCGCGATCTGGCACGCCCACGTACTCGCCGCCGCCGTCACCCATTACGCCGCGGTCATTCTCATCGCTACCGCCTGACCGCTTTTTCAGTCAGAAGAACGCCGCAAGAGCGGGGGCGCAACCCCCGCCC
>DQCI01000066.1:4905-11396 GCA_003545125.1 Paracoccaceae bacterium | reverse complement strand
CGAAGCGGCTATTTGTCCATCCGCTTGTAGTGATCGGGGTGCAGCGCGTGGTCGACAACCTCCTCGAGAGTGTCCCAATGCATCTGGTGCATGAACCCGTGCCCCGAGAAGTGATGCTTGGCCTCCTCATGGTCCGGCGTGCGAATCAGCACCGCCGCCCCGGCTCCGACAAGACAGGCCGCCCCGGTAATCGAGAAGGCGAGCGGGAAGTTCCCAAGATCGCCCAACATGCCACCGAGGATCGGAAAGACGATGCCGCCGACGCCGTAGCTCAGGAAGACATAGGGGTAGTTCTGCCCCACCCGGTCATTGCCGAACAGATCGGCGGTGATCGCCGGGAACAGCGCGAACGCGCCGCCATAGTTGAAGCCGATCAGCGTTGCCCCGAGGTACAGCATCCAGGGCGTGCCTGCCATCGCGGTGAAGGCGAACAGGAACACCGCCTGGGTGCCGGTCATCACCAGGATCGACATCTTGCGCCCGAGCTTGTCAGACACCATCCCCCAGAGGATCCGTCCGAGCCCGTTGGCAAGCGAGAAGAACACCGCCATCGCCGTGCCCGCGATCGCGCTCGCCTCGATGGTGGAATAGCCCGACGCCTCCAGCGCCTCGATCGGGTACAGCTTCATCAGCCCGATCGACATCAGCCCAGCGCCGGCGCCAACGGCGAAAATCAGGAAGACGAGGTAGAATTGCGGCGTGCGCAGCATTTCGACCAGCGTATAGTTCTCGCCGCCCGACGCGGTGGTCGCCACTTGCGTGAAGCCCTTGGGCGCCCAGCCCTTCGGCGGCATCCGCATCCAGATCGCGCCGATCCAGATCAGCGCGGCATAGGCGAAACCGTAGATCACGAAGGTCTGCGCCAGGCCGACGTTCTCGATCAGCTGGCCCCAGGAGCCCGCGAGCTTGACCCAGCCCATCGCACCGAAGCCGAAACCGGCCACCGCGAGCCCGGTGATCATGCCTTTCTTGTCCGGGAACCAGCGCATGCCGACGGCGATCGGGACCACGTAGCCAAGGCCGATCCCGGCCCCGCCGATCACTCCGACCCCGATCAACACGACCCAGAAGTTGGTCGCGCCGCCGAGCCCGGCAACGACATAGCCAAGCCCCAGCACCGCGCCGCCCGCCATCGCCAGCTTGCGCGGCCCGAACCGGACCAAAAGCCGCCCGGCCACAACCATCACCAATGCAAAAGCCGCGAGACCGACGCCAAAGACCACCTGGGTCTCCACCCGGCTCCAGCCCGCCGCGATCAGCGACGGGGTAAACACCGACCAGGCATAGATTGCGCCGAGACTGAGTTGCATCAGCACGGCTCCGAACACTACCAACCAACGGTTGGCGACAGGACGCTCGCCAGACATGGGGTCTCCTTCTCCCGAGGTCCGCGGCGGTCGAAGTCGGCTCGCCGCGATACAGTTTTCGCGCGCGCCCGCTCGATAGCACGCTGCAGCGCAGCGCGACTTGATCTGGCTCATGAACCCGGCACGGCGAAAAAGTATTTCCCGGCGATCAACCCGGTGGGTCCGTCCGATCTGAAGATCTGGACCAAAAGGAATGCGACGCGCGCTTGGTCTCTTCGGTCCAACCGCTCCCACGCGAGGTCCTGTATTGGCGATACCGCAAAGAAAAACAGAGGCTTGCCTCACCGCGCGCTTTCGCCCGCCCGATCACCCTGGTGAGCCACTCCGGCGGGGTGCCGCGTCGGCGGCGGGCTTTCGGCACGACGCACCCGGGCCTTCGGCACGACGCACCCGGGCCCTCGGCACGACGCACCCGGGCCCTCGGCACGACGCAGGCGCGCCTTCGGCACGGTGCAGGCGCGCCGCCATCTGCGCCCCCCTACGCCTCGTCGCGCTCCATGAGGTCGAGCCAGTCCTCTTCCGCCGCCGCGAGGGATTGCTGGCGTTCGACGAGGCCCTCCGAGGCCTTCTTGAACTTCACCGGTTCCCGGGTGAACAAATCCGGGTCGGCGAGAAAGCCCTCGAGCTTGGAGATCTCGGCGGTGAGCCGGTCGATCTCGCCGGGCAAAGCCTCCAGCCGGTGTTTCTCGGTGAAGCTGAGCCCGCCGGTTGGGCCCGGTGCGGCGCCCTTATCGGGCTTCGGGGCGACCGGCCGGGCGGCGGCGGGTTTCGGTTTCGGCGTGTCGGTCGGGGTGGCGCTGGCGCCCTTCTGCGCCAGGTAGTCGCTCCAGCCCCCGGCATAGAGCGTGGCCTTGCCATCGCCCTCCATCGCGATGGTGGTCGCGGCGACCCGGTCGAGGAAGTCACGATCGTGACTGACGAGAAGCACGGTGCCGTCGTAATCGCCGAGAAGGTCCTGCAGGAGATCGAGGGTTTCCACGTCGAGATCGTTGGTCGGCTCATCAAGCACCAGGAGGTTCGAGGGTTTCGCCATGATCTTCGCCAGGATCAGCCGCGCCTTCTCACCACCCGACAGCGAACGGACGGGCGCGCGGGCCTGGGCCTCGTCGAACAGAAACTCCTTGAGATAGCCGACCACATGTTTCGGGACCCCACGCACCATCACCTGGTCGGCCTTGCCCGAAACGCCCATCTCCTTGTCCCCCGCCAACGCATCCCAGAGCGAAACCTCCGGATCGAGCGCGCTCCGGTTCTGGTCGAACACCGCCACTTCAAGGCCGGTGCCCAACTTCACCGAGCCGGTATCGGGCGCCAGTTCACCGATGAGCATCTTCAGAAGCGTGGTCTTGCCCGCGCCGTTGGGCCCGACCAGCGCCACCCGGTCGCCGCGCGCGATCCGCACCGAGAACTCCCCGAGGATCGTCCTGTCGCCATAGGTCTTGGAAATGCCGCGCGCCTCGATCACCAGCTTGCCGGATTTCGGCCCGGCGTCCAGCGCCATTGCCGCCGCGCCCTGGCGCCTTATCTGGCCCGCGCGGTCTGCCCTGAGCTCCTGGAGTGCACGCACCCGCCCCATGTTGCGCTTGCGCCGCGCCGAGATCCCCTCGACCGCCCAGCGGGCCTCGGCCTTGATCTTGCGGTCGAGCTTGTGGCGGGCGGTGTCTTCTTCGTCCCAGGTCTTGTCGCGCCAGGCCTCGAACGCCTCGAAGCCACGCTCCTGGCGGCGGACCTGGCCGCGGTCGATCCAGAGCGTCGCCTTGGTCAGCGCGCGCAGGAAGGCGCGGTCATGGCTGATGAGCACAAAAGCGGTGCGTGTGGTCGAAAGCTCGTTCTCGAGCCAGCGGATCGCCTCGATGTCGAGATGGTTGGTCGGCTCGTCGAGCAGCATGAGGTCCGGCGCCTCGGCGATCAGCTTGGCCAGCGCCGCGCGCCGCCGTTCACCGCCCGAAGCCCGGTCGCACAGGGTCGCGGGGTCGAACTTCAGCCCCTCGGCCACCCGCTCGACCCGGTAACCTTCGTGGCTGTCGAGCCCCGAGACGGCGAAATCGCCAAGCGTCGCGAAGCCGTCGAGGTCCGGGTGCTGCTCCATATAGCCCGCGCGCGTGCCCTGCGGCATGACCCGGGCGCCCTGGTCCGGCTCGACAAGCCCCGCCATGACCTTCATCAGCGTCGATTTGCCCGACCCGTTGCGCCCCACCAGCGCCACCCGGTCGCCCTGCTGAACGACGAGCTCGAGCCCGGAAAACACCGGGTCGCCGCCAAAGGTGAGCGAAATGTCGGAAAGCTGGAGGAGCGGTGCGCGAGCCATGAGCGCGAGGTAGCGATGGCAGCGCGCGGCGTCAACGGGGGCCAAGCGGTTTGCAAACCGCTTCCCACGCGATTTCGAAATCGCGTCTCAAAGCCTTTTCAAAGGCTTTCCCTCACGCCCCCCTCACGCTCCGGCCATCCCGATCAGCGCGCGGCGCCGGTTCGCCGGCACCCGGCCCACCTCCAGCCCTGTGAAAACGTGCATCGTTCCGAGGTCACGGTCGCGCACCGCGTGGTCCGAGACCCAGCCCCCCATCATCAGGTAGGCCCTGAGCAGGGGCGGCATCATCTTCTGCGCCTTTTTGGGGTCCGGCGTGCGGCGCAGCGCCCGGGCAAACCGAAACACATCCGGCGCTTTCACCCGGGGGCGCCATTTTCGCGGTGCGATATACCGCGCCTTGAGCAGCGCGAAAGCGTCGAGGAACTCCGTCTCGTCGGTGCCGTGAAACGAAGAACAGCCGAACAGCATCTCGATCCCGTCCGCCTCGACGATCCGGGTCATCGCCGCCCAGGCGAGCCGCAGCACATCGCCGTCACCCGCCTCGGGGGCGATGCAGAACCGGCCCATCTCGACCATTGGCCCCCCGAAGTCGCCAAGCGGCGCCAATTCGTAGAACTGGGCCGCGTAGCTCTCGTTGATCCGGCTCCCATCGCAAAGATCGAGCAACCGATAGGTGCAGACAAGCGCCCCGCTGGCGCGCGCCTCGACCAGCACGTGGCGGCAGCGCGGGTCGAAGCCGTCGCCGTCCTCAGCCCCCGCAGGCCCGCGAAACAGCCGCGCCCGCAGCGCCTGGGCCCGGGCGAGATCGGACCGGGTTTCGGCCAGCCGCACCCGATAGCGTCCGGTTTCGATCAATACCGCCTCGTTCAACGCCTTTTGAGCCATCGCGGCCTCCCCGCCCCTTGCCGAACCGCATCGGGTCTCCCTAACTTCGGTACATTCCGCCCGATCCGCAACACATGACCCCAGATGACGGAGCCTCCCGATGCCCAAGATCGTCAAGACCGATGCCGAATGGCGCGACCTGCTGAGCCCGCTCGCCTACGAGGTCACGCGCAAACACGCCACCGAACGCCCCTTCACCAACGATGACTTCCCGAGTGCGCCGGGAAGCTATCACTGCATCTGCTGCGGGGCGGTGCTGTTCGACCAGGCCGACAAGTTCGACGCGCATTGCGGCTGGCCGAGCTTCAACAAGGTGGGCTCCGCCGCCGCGCCGGTGGGCGAAAGCCAGGACACGAGCCTCGGCATGCAGCGGACCGAAGTGCATTGCACCGATTGCGGCGCCCATCTCGGCCACGTCTTTCCCGATGGCCCGCTACCGACCGGCCTGCGCTACTGCATCAACGGGGTGGCGATTGAGTTCCGCCCCGGCGAAGCCAGCGGCAACGGCACCGGCACCGGCACCGGCAGCGACGGTGGCCCCTACGACGGCAGCGGCACCGGCGGCTGACCCAGGCGGCCCGGCCTGTGCCCGCGCGGTCATACCCGCGGGCCGCCGGAGCTTACTGGGTGGTGAAGAGCCTTGAGATGTTCGCCGCCGAGGCGGTGCTGCCGAACAACTGGCCAAGGAAGCTCACGCCCTCGATGTTCGAATCGGTCACGCGGCGCGAGAGCACGACGACCTGCCCGCGCTCGAGACCGAACCGTTCGACGTTGGTGACCATATTGGCCTCGTCGAAGCTGATCGCGACCACCTGCCGGTCGATCTCCTGCGGACCGCGGACCGGCGCGTGCTCGAACTCGGAGCGGACGTAGTACCAGCCGCTTTCCTCCAGAAGCCCGGAAGCCCCCGGTTTTCCAATGATCGAAGCCACGCTCGAGCGCGTATCGAGCCCGACCTCGATCTCTCCGAGATCCTCCTCGGTCGGTACGAATCCATGATAGGTGAAGACCGGCGAACAGGACGCGACAGCCAACAGCACGGCAACCGCCGCGATGCTCTGCAACATCGGTCCATGTCTCGACATCCAAGCCCCCCTTGAATATGTCGGGTGTGTCCTGCCTTTCGACTTACCGGAGGACGCGGATGTATTCAAGCAACGAAAGCACCGAAGCATGACAACCCCCGGCAATAAGCGGGAAAATGTGGTCCGGGTCGCGGACCTCGCACGCGCGAAAGGCCGCATTGTCGAGATCGTGCCCGATCCCGCGGCCCGCGCCGGTATCGCGACCGATCTTGGCCTCCTGGAGGTACGCAAACTGCGACTCGACGGCCGGCTCGCGCCGTTTGGCAGGCGCGACTGGCGGTTTGAGGGAAACCTGGGCGCCACGGTCGTGCAACCCTGCGTGGTCACCCTCGCCCCGGTGGTGACGCGAATCGAGGAGGCGGTCTTGCGCAGCTTCGTCGCCGAGTGGCAGCCGCCCGAGGGCGACGAGGTGGAATTGCCCGAGGATGTCGACACCGAACCTCTGGGCTCCGAGATCGACCTGCAGGCCATGATGGTCGAAGCGCTGGCGCTGGCGCTGCCGGCCTGGCCGCGCGCCGAGGGGGCCGATCTCGACGTGGCCGTCTTCACCGAGCCCGGCCAGGCGCCGATGAGCGACGACGATGCCAGGCCCTTCGCCGGCCTCGCTTCGCTGCGCGACAAGCTGACCAAAGACGACGGCGGGAGCTGACCAGCCCGAACGACGCGTGGCCTGTCCCCCGAGCGTCTGCAACGCGACGTCGCAGGTCCCGTTGTCTGCAACGCGACGTCGCAAGGCCCGCGCTCCGTCCCGGTCACGCCACTTTCGCATCCCGCGGCACCTTCGTCGCGGCGCGACCGACCGGCGACTACCGCGTACTCATCGCACCACACGGCCCCCGTCAGCAG
>DQCI01000066.1:0-4843 GCA_003545125.1 Paracoccaceae bacterium | reverse complement strand
AGCAGCCCCGTCAGCAGCCCCGTCGGTGGCCCCGTCAGCGGCCTTGCGCCGCCCGGCGGGAGGGGCCGGAACCAGGTCTGCGCCGCGACCGCGACCCGACCGCAACAAATCGCTTGCACCATGCGAGATTCGCAGTATTTTCCGCCCCTCTTTCTCAAGATGGGTTGGACAGCCGTTGCGATTGCGCATAAGACGGCGGTCAGACTCAGAACACACCGGGCCAAGACCGCCCTGGTGCCTGTGGCAGGGGCCACGGCAACCAGGCGCGCAACGCCCCCGAAAATCGAGGTTGGACATGGCTGTCCCACAGAATAAGATCACGCGGTCGCGCCGCAACATGCGCCGCAGCCACGATGCGCTGGTCGCTGCGAACCCCAATGAATGCCCGTCCTGCGGCGAACTCAAGCGCCCGCATCACGTCTGTCCCTCCTGCGGCTCGTACAACGACCGTGAAGTGGTGGCGATGGTCGACGAGGCCGTGTTCGACGACGAAGACGCGGCCTGAAGCCGGTCGGAGGCTTGGCCCCGAAATGACGGCACCATCGGACACACCAGTGGGCGCCGCGACCAACGGGCCGCGCAGAATCACTATTTCGGTCGACGCCATGGGCGGCGATCGCGGGCCGGCGACTGTTGTCGCCGGTCTCGCTCTGTCTGCCAAGCAGAACCCCGACATCGCGTTCATCCTGCATGGCGACGGGCCCGAACTCGACGCGCTTGTCAAGCGTCGCACGGCGCTCGAGGGACGTTGCGAAGTCCGCCATGCGGACGGCGTGGTGACGATGGAAGACAAGCCGGCGCAGGTGCTGCGCTCGGGCAAGAACACGTCGATGTACTCCACCATCGAAGCGGTGCGCGATCATGACGCCGCGGTCGCGGTCTCCTGCGGCAACACCGGCGCGTTGATGGTGCTGTCGATGATGCGTCTGAGGAAGCTCGAAGGCGTCAACCGCCCGGCCATCGCCTGCTATTGGCCGTCGCGCAACCCGCAGGGCTTCAACGTGCTGCTGGATGTCGGCGCCGATGTGCGCGCCGATGCGACCGACCTCCTGCAATACGCGCTGATGGGCTGCTCCTACGCGCGCAATTCTCTGGATGTCACCCGGCCGCGGGTCGGGCTGCTCAATGTCGGCACCGAAGAGCACAAGGGCGGCAGCGAGATCAAGGCCGCCGCCGAGCTCATCGCCGCCGCTCAAGAGGCCGGTCAGTTCGACTTCATCGGCAATGTCGAGGGCTCCGACATCCCCTCCGACAAGGTCGACGTGATCGTCACCGACGGGTTCACCGGCAACGTCGCGCTGAAGACCGCCGAAGGCACCGCGCGTCTGTTCAAGGATTTCTTCCTCGAGGCCTTCAAGGCCACGCCCTTCGCCCGCCTCGGCGCGCTGCTCGCCTACCGCCAGATCAAGAGCCTCATCACCCGGACCGATCCCCGGCATGTCAACGGCGGCGTGTTCCTCGGCCTCAACGGCACGGTGGTCAAAAGCCACGGCGGTGCCGACGCAACCGGCATCGCGGCCGCGGTCAACCTGGCCTTCGACCTCGCGCGTCATGATTTCAACCACCGGCTGGCCGCTCGGGTCGCCTCGGTGGCCGCCTCGGACCCGCTCCACGCCGCGGCGGCAGCAGACGCGGAAGGGCACACCCCATGACAATCAGAGCGGTCGTGCGCGGCGTCGGCCATTACCTGCCGGAGCGGGTGGTGCCCAACAGCTGGTTCGAAGACAAGGTCGATACCTCCGACGACTGGATCCGCGCCCGCACCGGGATCGAACAGCGCCATTTCGCGGCCCGTGACGAGACCACCTCCACCATGGCGACCGCCGCCGCCCGGTCCGCCCTCGAGGATGCCGGGCTGGATCTCGCCGATCTCGACGCGATCATCGTCGCCACCTCGACCCCGGATCTGACCTTTCCCTCGGTTGCGACCATGGTCCAGGCCGGTCTCGGCATGCGCCATGGCTTCGCCTTCGACGTCCAGGCCGTCTGCGCCGGTTTCGTCTTCGCCCTCGCCCAGGCCAACGCGCTGATGGTCTCGGGCCAGGCCACGCGGGTGATGGTGATCGGGGCCGAAACCTTCAGCCGGATCCTCGACATGGACGACCGCGCCACCTGCGTGCTGTTCGGCGACGGCGCCGGCGCCGTTGTGCTTGAGGCCGTCGATGGCGCAGGCACCAGTGCGGATCGCGGCGTGCTGGCCGTGGATCTCAATTCCGACGGGCAATTCCGCGAGATGCTCTATGTCGACGGCGGCGTGTCGACCACGGGTACGGCCGGTAAACTTCGCATGCAGGGCAACCCGTTGTTCCGCCAGGCGGTGGTGAAGCTCGCCCAGACCGCCGACGCGGCGCTGACCAAGGCCGGGCTCGGCCCCGACGACCTTGACTGGCTGGTGCCGCACCAGGCCAATATCCGCATCATCGAAGGCACCGCGAAGAAGATGGGCCTCAGCATGGACAAGGTGGTGCTCACCGTCCAGGACCACGGCAACACCTCCGCGGCCTCGATCCCGCTGGCGCTTTCGGTCGCCAAGAAGAACGGCCAACTCAAGCCCGGTGACCTGGTCGTGATCGAGGCGATTGGCGGCGGTCTTGCCTGGGGTGCGGTGGTGTTGCGCTGGTAAGCGCGCCATTTGTGTCACATACCCTCGGGGATTCCCCCATGTGGCACCCCTGCAACGGTGCAAAACCGCGGCCTTACGCCGCCTCAAGGCCTTGCCACAAACCATTGATCTTGACTTGAAAACCAAGTGACACCACACTCGCGGCATCAGACCCCGGAGGACACATGAGCGGAAAGACTTTGACGCGGATGGACCTGAGCGAAGCGGTGTTCCGCGAAGTGGGCCTGTCGCGCAACGAAAGCGCCCAGCTGGTCGAAAGCGTACTCGGCCACGTCTCCGACGCACTCGTGCGGGGCGAAACGGTAAAAATCTCGTCCTTCGGCACCTTCAGCGTGCGCGACAAGGCGGCCCGGGTCGGGCGCAATCCGAAAACCGGCGAAGAGGTCCCGATCCTGCCCCGGCGGGTGCTGACCTTCCGACCGTCGCATCTCATGAAAGACCGGGTCGCAGCGGGGAACAAACGCTGATCTCGCCCGGCCAGCAAAAAAACGTCGGCCAGAAACAAAAAACCGCCAGCCAAAAAAGCAAGCAGTAAACAGGCGCAGACATGGACAACAAATCCCCGGAGGCCTTCCGCACGATTAGCGAAGTCGCCGAATGGCTCGGGGTGCCCGCGCATGTTCTGCGGTTCTGGGAAAGCCGGTTCGGCCAGGTCAAACCTGTCAAACGTGCCGGTGGGCGGCGGTACTACCGGCCAAGCGACATGGAGTTGCTCGGTGGTATCCGCAAGCTCCTGCACGATGACGGCATGACCATCCGCGGCGTGCAGAAGCTCTTGCGCGAAAACGGCGTCAAACACGTCGCCGCGATGTCGCCGCCGATCGACCAACCAGCCGATCTCAGGGATGTGAGCCCGCATGACGAGGCCCCGCGCGCGGCGAAACCCGACAAAGCCGCACCGGTCTTCGACAGCGACGTCGAAGACGCGGTCGAGGTCGAGGCGCCGCCACAGACGCCCGCGTCGCCCGAAGCGCCGGCCGAAACCCAGATGACCGCCGCTGTGGACGGCGGGGATGCCGCCGAGGCAGAGACCGCCGACGCCGCGATGTTCTCCGACACCGATACGACTGAGACGGGAACCGCCAAGGCTGATGATGTCAAACCGATCTTCGCCGGCGAACCGGCCGGGACTGAACGGGACACCGGAGAGGACCTCGGGGAAGACACCGGAGATGACCTCGGCACCCCGACGCCGCTTGACGGCCCCGATGCGATCGACTTTCTCGCCCACGAGGCGCAACCGGACACCGTCGAGCGGGCTGGTCCGCGGGACGATTTCGGCGCCGAGTCCGCCCGCGAAGCGGGTAGGCCCGAGCCCGCGCAAACGCCCGCCGCGCGAGGTTTCACCGCCACCGACACATCGGGCGCGTCCACCCCGGCCGATGCCGGGACCGTCCCGGCGCCGCAGACGCCAGCCGCCAACACCGCTGACGCCGACACCGAAGAGGCGGCACGTCAGGCTGATGACGCGACTGCCCCCGACGAACCGGGGACGCAACAGCCGACGGGCCCCGATGGCCTGACGCCGCGCCAAGCCGAGACGCCCAAGTCTGAAGGCGCGCCAGAGGCTGATGTGGCGGCGGATGACGCCCCGGCGCAAACCGAGGCAGACCCGACCGAGCAATCGCCGCCCGGTATCGTGCCCGCACCGGCCCAGGCACCTCCGGCGCCCGCAAAACCGCCCGCGCCCAGGTCGGCGGAGCCGCCCGTTTCCACGGCAGCCCCCGTCGCCGCTGCGAACGCCGCGAGACTGCGTGCCTCCGCACCCGGCGAGACCGAACCGCGCGCGCAACAAGTCGGGGAACCGGAAACGCCGGCCACCGAAGCTCCCACGTCCCCGCCCTCGGAACCCGCACAGGCGGCCCCCGAGCGGCCCGCGGCCGCGGCGCCCGATCTCGTCATGCCCGATATCGGTCCCGACCCGGAAGACGATGCCGTGATCGAAACCTCGCCCGCGCTCGCGGCAGTCCTGCGGCGGCAGCGGACCCGCGCCGCCGCCGGTACCGCTGGCACGCGCCTCAACCCGGCGCTGCTCCAGGCCTACGGCGACCGTTTGCAGACGCTTTCCGGACGTCTCGGCGCGACACCGGATGGACGGCGGCCGTTCTGAGCAGATCGGGGTGCATTCGCGCTTGCCCCGCGCGGCAAAACCAGTATGTAGAGCGTCACGTCGGGCTATGGCGCAGTCTGGTAGCGCGTCCGTCTGGGGGACGGAAGGTC
>DQCI01000083.1 GCA_003545125.1 Paracoccaceae bacterium | reverse complement strand
GTCGCAAGGACGCGCACATCACCGTCGGGAGGCATGCCCGCCTCGATCATCGTCATGACAATGGAATAGGGTTCCTGGCCGTTGGCGCAGCCCGCCGACCAGATCCTTACCCGCCCGCCTGCGCGCGCCCGTTCGACAAGCGGCGGAAGAACCTCCTGGCGCAGGATCTTGAAATGATGGTTCTCGCGAAAGAAATGCGAGACATTCGTCGTCAGGGCGGACACCAGAAAGCCGATCTCGGCGGCGCCATCTTCGCCGTCGAGATAGCCGCAATACGCTTCGAAACTTGGCAACTTCAAAGCCCGCAGCCGCCGGGCGAGACGGGTTCGGACCATGGCCGTTTTTCCGGCACCGATCGCAAGGCCAGCCGCCTTGTAGGCGATCGCCGAGATCCGCTCGAAATCCGCCTCCGACAGCTCTGGCCCGGAGAGCCCGTTTTCGGTCTTCACCGGCCCCGGCCCGGGCCGGGGCCGAGCTGCGTTCTGTGGGCGTTGCGCCGTCATGCGGCGTCCTCATTGGGGGGTGGCAGTACGGCGTTCAGGTCCAGGACCCGGATCATCCGGTTCTCGACGATCATCAGCGCCGAGATGAAACTGCGTTCATTGTCCGCCTTCATGTCGGGCGGCGGTTGCAGGTCTCCCTCAGGAACCGCGAGAATGTCGGAGACGGCGTCGACCATGAGACCGACGGTGCGCTCGTTATCCGCGACGACGATAGTCACGCTTCGGTCGCGCTCGATCTCGGTGTCGAGGTCGAGCCGGGTCGCCAGATCCATAATCGGAAGTACGGTTCCGCGCAGGTTGATGACGCCCCGCATGAACCTCGGGGCATGCGGCAATGGCGTGGCGCGTGTGCCGCCGCGGATCTCCCGCACCGACATGATGTCGAGACAATAGTCCTGCCCGCCGACGCGGAAGGAGAGAAGTTCGCGCAAGCTGCCGTCTTTGGCCTTGTCTGCCGGTTTCGACGCATAGGTCATGCCTGGACCCCCTTGGCCTGGTCAGGTTGGATCGACATCGGGGCCGGCGAACCCCTGTGCCGGGTCTGGCCGCTGGCCATGGAAACCAGGTCGATGGGGTCGAGGATCAGCGCGATCTGTCCGTCGCCCAGAATGGTCGCGGCGGCGATGCCTGGGACCCGGCCGTAGCTGTCCTGCAGGCCTTTGATGACGACCTGGCGCTGGTCTTCGATCACATCGACGGCAACGGCGGCGGCTGGACCGTCTTCCTGTCCGATAAGCAGCACGACCCCGGCGGAATACGAGGCGAGCGGATCGCGGTAACCGAGCTCGGCGCCGAGGTCGAAAAAGGGCACGAACTGGTCGCGGATGTTGACCACGTGGGTGTCGGGACCGAGCGCGCGAATGTCGCCATCGGTGAGCGCGAGGGTCTCGAGGATGGTGCTGAGCGGAACCACCAGGGTTTCGCCCGCCACCTGCACGACCATCCCGTCGAGGACGGCGAGCGTCAACGGCAGCGAGATCGAAAACGTGCTGCCGTGGCCACGCTCCGAAGTGATCGAGATGCGCCCGCCCAGGGCCTGGATCGCCGAGCGGACCACATCCATTCCGACCCCGCGGCCGGACAGATTGGAAACCGCCGTTGCGGTGGACAGCCCCGGCGCAAACAGAAGGCTGTCGATCTCTGCATCGGTGAGCTGGGTGTCGGGGGGCACAAGGCCGTTGACGATGGCCTTGTTCAGAACTTTCGTACGGTCGATCCCGGCACCGTCGTCGCCGACCTCGATGACGGTCCGGCCGGACCGGTGCATGGCGGTGAGGGTCACGTTGCCCTGCCGCGGCTTGCCGGCGGCCTCGCGCGCATCGGCGGTCTCGAGCCCATGGTCGACCGCGTTTCGGATCATGTGGGTGAGCGGATCGGCGAGCCGTTCGATAACGGTCTTATCGACCTCGGTCTGCTCGCCTTCGATCTTCAGGCGGACCTCTTTGCCAATGTCTGCGGAGGCCTCTCGCACGATCCGGCTCATCCGTTGGAACAGCGACTTGACCGGCTGGGCCCGGATCATCATCACGCTTTCCTGGATGTCGCGGGTAAGTTGGAGAAACTCCTCGAGGCCGGTGCGGACCGGCGAGTTGGGTGGCAGGCCCTCGGCTTTGACGCTCTGGGCGAGCATGGCCTGGTTGATGACAATTTCGCCGACCAGGTTGACGAGGCGATCGATGCGTTCGAGGTCGACGCGGACGGTCGCGCGGGGTGTCGCAGGGGCGGTGCGGACGGGTTTTGCAGGCGTATCGGGGGGTGATGTCACAGCGGCGGAAGCGGGTTCCGGCTTCGCCGCCGGGCCCGAATCCGGGGTCAGGGAGCGGGCCGGGGCAGGCGCGGTTTCTGCATCGCCGGACGGGCCCGCCAATAGCGCTGCGGATGTTTCGGGGGCGGCCGAGATATCTGCCAGGTCCGGCGGGTCCGATCCGTCGCTCAGGCTCGCGAGGTCCGCAAGATCGATCAGACCGAGATCGGCGATGGGACCGGCGATGGGACCGGCAATGAGATCGACGGCCCCGGCATCCGGTGCCTCGATTTCCAACGCGCAAAGCCCCTCGACGAAATCGAACACGTCGCGAATGACCTTTTCGGGTTCGGCCGAATGAAGGGTCAGGTCCCAACCGATGTGGCTGTGCTCGCAATCCAGCGTGTCCAGACCCGGCAGGTCGTCTTCTCGGCAGCGCACCTCGGTCGGGCCGAGGTCCCGCAGGGCCCGGAACAGGAACAGGGGTTCGCTGCCGTGGGCGTAAAGAACCGATTGCGGTTTGAAACGGA
>DQCI01000159.1:9767-16417 GCA_003545125.1 Paracoccaceae bacterium | reverse complement strand
GAGCGGACCATGGCGAAACCGATGTGCGCCCCGATCGCGGCGCAAGACGAGACCGCTCCGACCATCGGAGGCCCCAGGGCGAACTTGCGGCGAGCTTACGGCGAGCCAGCTAAGCGACCGGGCTCTGCGGCAACAGAGCGAAGATGTCCGCGCCGCTCAGCATGGCTTCGGCATCGCACGCAGCGACCGTGCGGTCCTCGTCTCGCGCAACAGCCGGACATGACCACGGCCTGCACCGACATCGCGCAGACCGCCAGCCGGGCCTCGCTGAACCGGGCCTGTTGCCAGGAGGCGGTCGGGTTCTACACCGGTGACCGCAAGCTCAGGACGTGGTGATGACCGCCGACCAAAACCGTCCAGCCCTGCCGAGGCGTCGGGTCACTTTGCGCGGGGCGCGTCGAGATTGGCCGATTTGGACATCACGCAGTCTCCCTTCCGTTCAGGTGCTGGAGGTTTTTCGTACGTGTTGCGGGTTGGCAGCGCGGGGTGCGCTACGCCGGCTGCCACCCGGTTGCGTCCGGGACATCTGCCATCTTGAAACCGGCCTACCGTACCGCCGATACGAAGGCGTTACTTGCCGTCGCGGCGGGGATCACATCCGGGTGCGCGCCGTCGCAGGCCGCGACAACCGCGCCAAGGCTGGCCGAGGCAGCGATGCCGTTGGCCGCGCCATCCAACCCATGCCCGCATCGGCATGGCGACTGTCGACGACTGACAGACTCCGGTAGGCCTCGGATTGGCGCACGAGGCCGTTCGCGGTTTTGCCGCTGGTGTGTGGGGAATAGGGATTGGTGCGCATATGTCTGAGGCCGAGCTCGGCACAGGCGGCGCGGAAAGGACGCGATCGGTAACATCCGTCGGTGTCCTCTGCCAGACAGGCGATAGCCGACGGCAATCGCCTGTCTGGCAGTGCGTGTGCGTGCGCTTCTTCGCCACGTTCGAATGCGCGCGGCTCGACCGCCGGAAGTTCAGGACCAAGGCCGAGGCGTGGATCGCCTGCTTCGAAGGTCATCCAAGGCCGGGACAACCTCTCGCATCGTCATTCGGCCGTGTGCTACACGTCAGCCATCAACGACA
Organism: Paracoccaceae bacterium; assembly: GCA_003545125.1. Taxonomy (GTDB): domain Bacteria; phylum Pseudomonadota; class Alphaproteobacteria; order Rhodobacterales; family Rhodobacteraceae; genus Sinisalibacter. The sequence goes on along the minus strand of DQCI01000159.1, from coordinate 15,340 downwards.
AATGGACCGCCGCTGAAGGGCTGGACTCTCAAAGCCCCTGACCGTCCATCAAGCCGGGGGAACGCCAACGCCACCCAATTCGCCACAGCCGAGCGCATGGAAACCGAAATGCTGTCGGCGCTGTCGGCACTTGGCGGACGAGATCAAGCCTCTGGCACCATCCGAATGGGCGCGTCTCACGCATCCCGCTCCATGATCCATGCCGAAGCCGGGTCGGGGATGAATCTCCAGTTTCTCCGGGGACCGGCCATGACATTGAGATAATACATCTCGAAGCCGTAGGGGGCGGCGCAGGGGTGGTGGCCGCGGGGCACCAGCACCACATCGCCGTTCTGCACCGCCATGCATTCGTCGAGCGACCCGTCCTCGGTATAGACCCGCTGCACGCCCCAGGCGCCCGGCCGGTCGAGCCGGTGGTAATACGTCTCTTCGAGATAGGTGATGCGGGGGAAGTCGTCTTCGTCGTGGCGGTGCGACGGGTAGGACGACCAGTTGCCGTTCGGGGTGAAGACCTCGGTCACCAGAAGCGAGTCCGCGACATCGGCATCTTCCATCGCGATGTTGTTGATGTAGCGCGTGTTGGTGCCCTTGCCGCGCGCGGTCAGCGTTATGCCCTCGGGGCCGAGACGGCGTGCCCCATGCCCGGACCTGCCCGGCGCCGAGCAGACCGCCAGCGTGCACGCGGTCGTGGCGGTGGCCGTCCATTCCTGCCCGTTCGGCACGTAGAGGCAATGCGGCGGGGTCTTCTCGAAGACATCCATCCGGTCGCCCATCTCGCCCCAGTCTTGCCCGGCGGCGGTGATCTCGGCCTTGCCCTCGATCAGCACCAGGATCACCTCGCGGTCGCCGGTCGCTTCCGCGGCCACCTCGCCGGGCGCGAGCCGGAAAAGCCCGAAGCCAACGTAGCCCCAGTCCGGCGACAGCGGGGTTGTCGCGCTTTCGGGCGTGATGTCGTGCACCTTGCCGGCGCTGCCTGTCGGTTTCACCAGTAGATCGGGCATGTTATTTATCCTTTCCTGTCAGGGTGCGCGGCGCGCCGACCAGGCGTCGAGCGCTGCGGCGAAATTCGCCTGCGTGTCGCCCGCGTCCAACATGCGGGCCATCATCGCGGCCATGCTTTCGGGCGCCAGCCCGGCCATCGGCGGGTCGGTGTCGAGATTGGTGGGGAAAGCGTAGCCTTCCGCCGCGGCGGCAATCACGGCGGCGCGCGCCCCGGGCGTTAGCCCAGCGGCTGCCAGCACCGGATAGAGCGCCCGCACCATCGCCGCCCGGTCGACCCCCTCTATCGCGCGGCCCATCGGCGAAGAAACCTGCAACAGGTTGGCCAATCGTTGAACATCGCCGGTTCGATTGTCGCCGCCGGCATGGAACAGAGCCGGGCTGAAGAACAGCGCATCCCCCTTCTCCAGCGGCAACTGGATGTAGTTCTCCTCGAAGTGGTCGCGAAAGGCCGGCAGCCGGTAGGCGAGGTATCCCGGCCCGTAGCTTTGGCTGAACGGCAGGAGCTTGGTCGGCCCGCTTTCCACCGGCATGTCGCAATGGGCCACCGCGCCCTGCAAGGTCAGCACCGGCGACAGGTGATGGGCATGAACCGGATAGGCGGAGACCTGGTCATCGGACATGAAGCCGAGATGATAGTCGCGGTGCCCCTCCTGCGCCGCGCCGCCGGGGCGCACGAGGTTGACCTGCGCGGTCATCTGGTAGGCAGGGCCGAGCCAGGCCTCGGCCACCGCGTGGAGCGCGGGGGCGGCATGGTAGCGGGCGAAGGCATCCGGATCGGCCAGGCAGAGCTTCTGCAAGCTGTTCCAGATCCTGGCGTTGGCACCGGCCTTGGCGAAGTGATCGCCACCGCCGGTGCCCTGGTCGGCAATGATCCGGTCGAAGACAGCCGTGGCCGCATCGACGGCATCCGGGTCGACCGCGCCCTTCACCACCAGAACCCCGGCGCTTTCGCCCAGCACCCAGGTCCATTCCGCCATCAGGGCGCGGCGACGGATCGGATCGCCGAGGGCCGCCCCGAGCGCCGCGGCGTCGTAGATGGGCACGTTCAGTGCAACGTGGTCGGCAAAGGCCAGTTTGCCGGCATCGGTGCCCTGCTCGCAAAGGTGCGCAAAATCCTCGATCTTGCAATCGGCTTTGGTGAAGTAACTCATTGGTCATTCTCCTTTCTATCCCGGACGAGGTCGTTTTGCCCGGTGGTACAGCCCCGGCGCCCCATCCAGCGGCGCCCCATCCAGCGGCGCCCCATCCGCCAACGCCCTTGCCTACGGCGCCCCGCCGATCGCCCGGGTGACGCGGTCCGCTACTGCCCGGGCGGGGGGCAGCCCCGCCGTCACCCGCGGCACCCGCCGCGACCGATCGTGCGGGTCGCGCCGACCGAACGGGCCGCGGCGCGCGCAGGGTCTCATCCGCCGTCGAGCCCGGCCTCGCGCGCCAGGCGTTTGAGCGTGGCGAGGCCGAGGGTCTGGTAGAGGAGCGGGTTGCGCACGTCGGGATCCTGCTCGGCCTCGATCACCAGCCAGCGGTCGGTATCTGTGCCGTAGCCGGCATCGGCCAGGACAGCCATGAGCGGGGCGAAGTCGATGGCCCCCTCCTGGTCGCCTGGCACGGTGAAAGCGCCCGCGAGCACGCCTTGGAGGAACGAGAGCCCCTCGTCGCGCACCCGTTGCGCGACCGGGGCGCGCACGTTCTTGGCGTGGAAGTGGCGGACCCGGCCGGCGTGTTTTTTCAGCACCTCCGCCGGATCGCCGCCACCGAAATAGCAGTGGCCGGCATCGAACAGCAGCTTGGTCGCGGGGCCCGTCGCGGCCATGAAGGCGTCGATCTCGGCGGGGCTTTCGACCACGGTGCCCATGTGGTGATGGTAGGCGAGGTCGATGCCCTGGGAGGCCATGTAACCGGCAAAGGCTTCCATCTTGGCGCCGAAGGCCTCCATCTCGCCCGCCGTCAGCACCGGCTTGTCGTTCACCGGCGTATCGGGGCTTCCGTGCACCGTGTTCGAGGTCTCACAGGTCACGCAGACCCTGGATCCGTTCTCCTGAAGCTTGGCGAGATGGGTCTGGAAGGCGGCGATCTCGTCGTCGACAGAACGGGTGAGCAACTCGGTCGAATACCAGCCGGAAATCCACTTGAGCCCAAAGCCTCCGAGTTTGTTCCTGAGCTCCACCGGGTCCTCCGGCCAGCGATGGCCGTTTTCGATCCCGTCGAAGCCGATCTGGCGGCCAGCCTCGTCGAGGATGCGGTCCGTGGGGATGTCGGCGCCGATCGACTGGTCGTCGTCATTGGCCCAGGCGATCGGGTTGGTGCCGTAGAGTATCATGGCCTTCGTCCTGTCTTTCGCCCCGTTGCGGGACGGTTCAATTGATCCGCTGTTTGATGGTCATGCCGACATATTTCTCGCGGGCCTCGTTCACCTCGCGACGCTCGGAGACCTCCGGCACGGCGACGTCCCACCAGTGGCCGCCTTCCTCGTGGGTCGGGTAGGGCGTGGTGTCGATGACGATGACGGTGGGGATGTCGCGACCACGCGCCGCGACGATCTTCGCTTCCAGCTCGGCGATGTTCGCGGCCTTCTCGGCAAACGCGCCCATGCTCCCTGCGTGGGCCACGAAGTCGATCTGCGGTTGCTGCTCGACATTGCACGAAGCGTAGAGGTTGTTGAACTCGGCCCCGCCGCAGCCCATCTGCAGCCGGTTGATGCAACCGAAGCCGCGATTATCCGTCAGCACGATGGTGAAGGGGACCCGGCGCATCACCGCGGTGGCAAGCTCGGAGTTGGCCATCATGTAAGAGCCGTCGCCGACGAAGCAGATCACCTCCTTGTCCGGCGCCGCGAGCTTGACCCCCATCGCGCCGGCCACCTCGTAGCCCATGCAGCTGTAGCCGTATTCCATGTGGTAGCCGCCGGGGGACGCCCGCCACAGCACCTGCAGATAGCCCGGCATCGAGCCCGCCGCGCACATCGCCACGGTGTTTTCCAGCGCCTGGCGCTGGACCGCGCCGATCACCTGCGCGTCGGTCGGCAGATCGTCGTGGTTGGGCGCCGCGCAGAGCACATCGGTGGCGTCGAACCAGGCAGCGCGCCGGTCCTTGTCCTGGCCGGCATAGGTCTTGTCCCCCAGCGCAGCGTCGATCGCCCGGATTGCCTGGCGCGCATCGGCCACCAGCGGCAGCGCGGCGTGCTTGGCCGCGTCGTAGCCCGCGAGGTTGATCGACACCAGCTTGCGGCCCGGGTGCGAGAACACCGTCCAGGAGCCGGTCGTAAAGTCCTGAAACCGCGTGCCAACACCGATCACCAGGTCGGTTTCGGCGGCCACGTCATTGGCCACGGCCGAGCCCGTCACACCGGGCGAGCCGAAGTTGAGCGGCTCCTCCCAGGAGATCGCGCCTTTGCCGGCCTGGGTCTCGACGAGCGGGATGTTGTGGGTCTTCGCAAAGGCCAGGAGCGCCCCCTCCGCCTCCGAATAGACCACCCCGCCGCCCGAGACGATCATCGGCCTCGACGCCGCCTTCAAGAGCGCGACCACCTGAGCCACTTCGCGCGGGTCGGGCTCCGGCCGGCGGATCCGCCAGACCTTCTGTTCGAAGAAGTCGGCGGGGTAGTCCCAGGCCTCGGCCTGCACGTCCTGCGGGAAAGCGAGCGTGGCGGGGCCGCAATTGGCGGGGTCGGTCATCATCCCGAGCGCACGGGGCAGCGCCGTCATGATCTGCTCGGGCCGCATGATCCGGTCAAAATAGCGGCTCACCGGCTTCAGCGCGTCGTTGGCGCTCACCGTGCCGTCGTCGAAATCCTCGATCTGCTGTAGCACCGGGTCGGGCCCTCGGCCTGCGAAGATGTCCGACGGGATCAGCAGCACCGGCAGCCGGTTGACATGCGCGAGTGCGGCCGCCGTCACCAGGTTGGTCGACCCCGGCCCGATGGAAGACGTCACCGCCTGCGCCCGCTTCCTGCGCCGGGTCTTGGCGTAAGCAATCGCAGCATGGGCCATGGTCTGCTCGTTCTGCCCGCGCCAGGTCGGGAAGCTGTCTTGCGCGTGCCACAAGGCCTCGCCGAGCCCCGACACGTTGCCGTGGCCGAAGATCGCCCAGATCCCTTCAATAAACCGTTCGCCCTCTTCATTGGTCTGCACCGAGAGCCACTTCACCATCGCCTGCGCGGCGGTCAGCCGGATCGTTTCCATGCGCTTATCCCTTCATCCCGAAAGACCCCTGGTCCTTCATCTTGACCCAAATACTCACCGAACCGCTCAGCCAAAAGCCGCCGCCCGGGCTTTGTCCCACACGGCGCAGAGCCGCGCGTAGTTCCCCGCCATGCACTCCACCGCCTCGCCGTCGGTGATGTTGCCCGCCATCCAGTCGCGGGCCACCTTGCCAAAGATCGTCCGCCCGACGGCGAAGCCCTTCACCAGCGGCTGCTGCGCCGCCAGCGCAAACGAAGCCGCCAGCTCATGCTCCGGCGCGTCGAGCCCCAGCACCACGATCCCGCGGGTGCGCGGATCGTTCCGCTCGATCGCCGCCACCGCCGCCTGCCACGCGGCTTCGGTCTTGAACGGTTCGAGCTTCCACCAGTCGGG
>DQCI01000159.1:794-9722 GCA_003545125.1 Paracoccaceae bacterium | reverse complement strand
ACCTTCGACGGGATCACTTCCAGCAGGAACTCGAGGCCGTTGGTTCGCGTCGCCTCGAACAGCCGCAGCACCGTCGCCTCCTGGTCGGCCCAGGTCTCGGGTGTGTCGTCGGGGTGGGCAAAGCAGAGGCACTTCACCACCTGCGTCCTCGGCCATTCACGCAGCCCCCCGAGGTCCGGCCCCAGCTCCGGCTCCAGCATCAGCGGACGGGAGCCCGGCCATTCCACCGGCCGCCCGATCCAGAGCCCGGTGCCCTCGGCCTTGTAGAGGGCATCCCGCCCAAGCCGGCCGTCGCACAGAATGCCGTAACCGGGCTGGTCATCCGCGACGTCACGGGCCGCTTGCAGGCATAGTTCCTTGAACGCCCCGATCTTCTCCGGGCTCGCCCCCGCCATCTCCTCGAACTGCATCCGGTGGTCGAAGGCGAAGACCCGCATGGTGCTCCGATTGCCTTTCCGGTTGGTCGCCCAGTGCACCTGTTCGAGCTCTTCGTCGTTGCGCAGGTCGGGGCGCTTCACGCCGCGTTTGAGGAAGAACTGCAGCTCCTCCCAAGACGGATAAGCGGGCGTGCAGCCGTGGCGACTGACCGCAAATGCCCCGCAGGCGTTGGCGTATTCCAGCGCCTTCGGCCAATCCGTCTGACCGGCCTCACCGTCGAGCCAGCCTTTCAGCAGCCCGGACATGAACCCGTCGCCCGCACCCAGCACGTTGAATACCTCGATCGGAAAGCCGGGTCCCGCCGCGCCGTCGTCGAGGCTCGCGGGGATGTCGCCGGTGAAGGCCGCCGCGCCCATCGGCCCCCGTTTGCACACCAGCGTGGCGGCGGAAACCTTGCGCACCGCCCGCAGCGCCTCGATGGTGTCCGTCGAACCGCCGGCAATGTGGAACTCCTCCTCGGTGCCGACGATCAGGTCGAAGTGGTGCAGAGTGCTCTGCAACTTCGCCGTCACCTTCTCGGACGCGACGAACCGGCTCTCGCCCTCACCATGCCCGGCCACGCCCCAGAGGTTCGGCCGGTAGTCGATGTCGAGCGCCGTCTGCGCGCCGTGCTTGCGCGCGAGGTCAAGTGCCTTGATCACAGCCGCCTCGGTCTGCACGTGGCTCAGATGCGTCCCCGTCACAACCACCGCGCGCGCCTCGGCAATGAAACCCTCCGAAATGTCGTCCTCGCACAGCGCCATGTCGGCGCAGTTCTCGCGGTAGAAAATAAGCGGAAAGCTCTCCTGGTCGCGGATGCCGAGAATGACCAGCGCGGTCAGCCGTTCGGGATCGGTCTTGACCCCGCGCACGTCGACGCCTTCGCGCACCAACTGCTCGCGAATGAACCGCCCCATGTGCTCATCGCCCACCCGGCTGATCAGCGCCGACTTCAACCCCAGCCGCGCGGTGCCACAAGCAATATTGGTCGGCGAGCCGCCGATATACTTGTCGAACGACCCCATGTCCTCCAACCGCCCGCCCACCTGGCTCCCGTAAAGATCCACGCCGGCCCGGCCAATCGTGATGACATCCAAAGTTTTGCTCATGGTCCCGCTCGCTTCTCTCAGGTGTAGAGGGCCGGTTTCTTTACCATCTCGCAGGCGACGATTTCGCCCGAAGACGCCGCCTTGATCCCGGCATCCGAGACGACCTGGATGGCATAGCCATCCCATGCCGAGGGGCCGGAGACCGTGCCACCTTTCGCAGTGTTGATGAAATCCTGAAGTTCTTTGTCATAGGCCTCGATGAACCGTTCACGCCAGTCGGCAGGCACACGCCCGCAGAAGCTGTCGCCGGATTTGAGCACAACGCGGTTCGCCTCGGCCAGTTCCGCCGTGCCGGTCTCGCCCGAGACCTCACCGCGAATGTCGTAACCGTACTGGATGTTGACCGAAACCTCGACGGTCACCACCGCGCCGCCGGCCATTTCCATCACGCCGAGGATCGGATCGCGCAGGCGCCCACCGATCGAGTTCTTCTTGCCGGCGATCACGCGGATGCGGGCAACTTCATCGTCGAGCAGGAAGCGGGCGACGTCGATGTCGTGCACCATGGTATCGGCCACGGCCATGTCGTCGGTGTAGAGATCGGCCGGCACGCGCGCGTTGCGGTGCGCCGCGTGATACATGAGGGGCGCGCCGATGGCGCCGCTGTCGATGGTCTTCTTGAGCGCGGCATAGGCGGCATCGTACCGCCGCATGTAGCCGACCTGGATGAGCCGCTTGCCCAGCGTCAGCTCGGCGTCGATGATCTTCAGACAATCGTCCTGGCTGACCGCCAGCGGCTTTTCGACGAACAGCGGTTTACCGGCCTCGAGGCCGGGCAGCACCGCCTCGATATGCGCCGGCCCCCAGGAGCAGACCAGCACCGCATCGACCTCCGGCGCCGCAATCAGCGCGCCTGCGTCATCGTAGACTTTGGCCCCGCGTTTGGCGGCCACCTCTTCGGCGCGGGTGCGGTCGATATCGGCAACGGCGGTCACCCGGGCGCCCGACAGCACGTCCGCGATCCGGCGGATATGGTCCTGGCCGATCATGCCGGTGCCGATCACGCCAATTCCGAGGTCTTCTGTCATTCTTCTGGCCCCATCAGGGTTTGTCGCACGTTTTCCGGCGGTGGGCCGGTCACGTGCTGAAGTACTTGTCCATGTAGCCGTTGATCTTCGCGAGGTTGACCCGGGCGCTGTCATCTGCGCGTTCCTCCCAGGCGAAGACGCAGACGGTCATGATCCCGTCGAAGCCGATCTCGCCCAGGGTCTCGAACACCACGTCCCACGGCACCTCGCCCTGGCCGATGTCCAGATGCTGGTGCACGCGGGCATTCGAGCCCGGCGGGTTGATGATGTATCTCAGGCCCGAGCTGGCCTTGTGGTTGAACGTGTCGGCGATATGCACATGCCGAAGCACGTCGGCGCATTCCAGCAGCATCGCCCGGTTGTCGTCGCCGAAATAGAAGCTGTGCGGGGTGCAGTAGAGGAACCCGACATTGGGCGAGTTGATGGTGCGGATGATGTCGACCGAAGGCTGAAGGGTCTCGGTCCAGTCCTCCGGATGCGGCTCGATATTGAGGGTGATGCCCTCGCGCTCGAAGATCGGTACCAGCTCTTCCATCGACCGCCACCAGCTGGTCTCGGCGCTCTCGGTCATGGCGCCGCCGCCGTGGCAGGACGGGCAGCAGCTGCCTTTGTCCGGGTGCGGGCCACGGCCGAACTCGGAGTTCATCGTGTCGACTTCCATCTCGACACAGACCTCGATGGCACGCTTCCAGTTGGCCACCGCCGCTTGCCGTTCTTCCTCGTCCGGGCTTGCCCAACGGTACATCGGAAGCAGGCTGGCAATGCCCACGTCATGATCCTTCAGGCTCTTCTTGAAGGCCTTGATGCGGTCCGGAAAAACGCGTGCCCGCTTGAACCACTCAAAGAAGTCTTCCCGCGGGCTGAGTTCGATCCAGTCATAGCCGAGTTCCTTGGCTTTCGGCCCCAGTTCCTCCAACGGCAAATGGCGGTGCATGAACGGATCAAGGGCGATGCGCATGGTTTCCTCCTCTAGGTCAATTCGACGGTTCTGCCGGTTTTGACGGACTCGAGTGCGGCCATCGCGAGTTCGAGCGCTTTGAGCCCGTCCTCACCTGTGGTGGGTGGCGTGGTGCCGTCGGCCACCGCCGCCACGAAGGCGGCGATCTCGTTGGCATAGGCGGTGACGTAGCGGCTCATGAAGAAGTTCAGGAGCGGCGGGCGCAGGTAGCCCTGCGCGTTGGCGATCTCGATGTTCGCCTCGCGGTGGTTCTCGGCCGAGACGCTGCCCGTCGATCCGTGCACCTCGATGCGCTGGTCATAGCCATAGCTGGCGCGGCGGGTGTTGGTGATGGTGCATTGCTTGCCGCTGGCAGTGGTGAGGATGACATTGGTGCTGTCGTAATCGCCGAGCTTGCCGATCTCGGGATCGGTCAGCACCGAAGCGGCGGCCTGGACGGTGGTCACCTCTTCGCCGAGCAACCAACGGGCCACGTCGAAATCGTGGATCGTCATGTCGCGAAAGATGCCGCCCGATACCTTGATGTAGTCGTAGGGTGGCGGGGCCGGGTCGCGCGAGGTGAGCGTGATCATCTCGACCGCGCCAATGCGGCCTTCGTCGATGGCGGCCTTCAGCGCCATGAAGTCGGGATCGAAGCGGCGCTGGAAACCGACCATGAGCGTGCCGCCTTCGGCTTTCACCACGTCGAGCGCCTGGCGCACCCGGGCGACGTCGAGATCGACGGGCTTTTCGCAGAACACCTTTTTGCCGGCGCGCACGAATTGCTCGATCAGATCGGCATGGGTGTTGGTCGGGGTGCAGATCACCACCGCGTCAATATCGTCCGCCGCGGCGCATGCGTCGATGCTGCGGATCTCGCAGCCGAAAGCCGCCCGTGCGGCTTCGGCGGCTTTGTCGTTGGGCTCGGCGATGGCGACGAGCGCGGCGCCCGGAACCGAGGCAATAGCACGGGCATGGACCTGGCCAATACGGCCAGCGCCCAGGACGGCAAACTTCAAGGTCATGATCGTTTCCTGCAAAGGCGGCGTACCGCCGGTTGACGGAAGGGCGCCCCGGCCGGAGCCGGGACGCCGGGGAGGATCAGGCGGCGTCCTCGTAGCCTTCACCGGTCTTGGCACCGGTGATGTAGGCCACCACGTCCTGACCGTCGGTCTCTTCCTTGTTGAGATCGGCGACCATCCGGCCTCGGCGGAACACGATGATGCGATCGACCAATTCCATGACTTGCCGCATGTTGTGGCTGATCAGGATCAGCGGTTCACCCTGGTCCTTGAGGGTCTTGATGATGTTCTCCACCTGTGCGGTTTCCTGCACCCCCAGAGCCGCTGTCGGTTCGTCCATGATCGTCAGCCGCGAATGGAAGGTCGCGGTGCGCGCGATCGCCACACATTGCCGTTGGCCACCCGACATGTTGCGGATCGCGTTCCTGATGTTGGGGATTTTCACGGCCGTCTTTTCCAACCCGGCCATGGTTGCCTGACGCATCGCCTTGTAGTCGAGAAGGCGGAACGGCCCGAGCCAATCCATTTTGGTGATTTCACGCCCCAGAAACAGGTTGTCGGGCACGTCGAGATCATCGGCCAGTGCCAACGTCTGAAACACGGTTTCAATTCCGGCCTCGCGCGCATCCAGCGGGCCCGCGAAATCCACCTCTTCGCCGTAGAGCCAGACCTTGCCGCGCGTGCGCTGTTCCACGCCGGTGATCTGACGCACAAAGGTCGATTTGCCCGCGCCGTTGTCGCCCATGATGGCAACATGTTCACCCTTCGTCATGGTGAAGTCGGCGCCTTCCAGCGCATGGACCCCGCCGTAATGCTTGGTCAGGTCTTCGGTTTTCAGAACAATTCCGTCGCTCATTTCGGTATCTCCAAATCTTCAAGCACTGTTACGCTGGCGGTACTGGTCGAGGATGACCGCCGCGACGATGATGCTCCCCATGGCCATCAGCTGATATGATCCGTCCAGTTTGACATAGGTAAAACCGGACCGGATCACCCCGATCACCATGGCCCCGAGCACGGTGCCGATGATCGAGCCACGTCCGCCCCGCAGAGAGATGCCGCCGATGACGGCCATGGCGATCGCGAACAGTTCGTAGAACTCGCCCATGCCGGCCTGTGCGGTCGAGGATTTCGCACTCAGCACGACGCCCGCGAAGGCCGCCAGCATCGAGGCGATCATATAGACCATGACCTTGTGCCGCTTGACGTTGATGCCCGACATCCGCGCGGCTTCTTCGTTCGAGCCGATTGCATAGGTATGTTTGCCATAGACCGTGTAACGCATGATCAAGTGGAAGATCACCGCCAGCGACAGGAACCAGACAACTGGCATCATGCCAGACCCGAGGAACTTGTAGCCCTCGGTCGGGAACGATACCGGCCGCCCCCCCGACCACCACAGCGCGATGCCGCGGCAGAACAGAAACATGCCCAATGTGGCGATGAAGGGCGGGATGCGGAAGAAGGCTACGAATGTCCCGTTGATCGCCCCGATCAGGGCGCCGAACGAAACGCCTATCACGACGGGGACAATCACCGGCAGGTCCATGGCCCAGGTGCCAAAGATCGCTTTCGGGTTCGGGTTGCCGTTCACAAGCTCGGTTTGCGCAAAGGACATGGCGATCATCGCCGTCGCGGCCACTAGCGGACCGGAGGACAGATCGATGCCGGCGGTAAGGATGACCTGGGTCACGCCAAGCGCGATGATGCCGATGATCGCAACCTGCAGAATGATGATCTTGAGCCGCGCCTCGTTGAAAATCGTGTCGAAGTTCCCCCGGGTGTCAAAGAGGAAGCTCTGGTTGTTCATATAAGGCAGGAGTTGCCCCAGAATCTCAAAGATTACGACGATGATGATCAGCGCAATCAGGATGTTCATTTCATTCGGCCAGGACCGTTTGGTCTTGTCGAAAGTCAGCCCGCCAGTGCCGTGGCTTGTATCTGTCATTTGCGTCACGTCCCAGTTTTCGCCCGCCAGTTGATCGGCCGGTCGTCTCGAATTCCGTGGCGGCAAAGAATGCCGCCACGGAAAAGGTCGATCGACTCAGTTCTTCCTGAGGAACTCGTCCATGTTGGCCGGAGTCACCAGCACGAACGGGATGTAGACTTTCTGGTCGACGGTCTCGCCAGCAGCCAGCGCGATTGCCGTGTCAACCGACCCCGCACCCTGACCGAACGCATCCTGGAACACGGTCACGTCATAGTCGCCAGCCTGCATTGTCAGCAGAGCGTCCTGGCTGGCGTCAACGCCACCGACTTGAACGTCGGCCATGTCCATGCCCGCGGCCTTCATGGCCTGGATGGCGCCGATCGCCATCTCGTCGTTATTGGCGAGAACGAAGTCGAACGGCTCACCCGACGACATCCAGTTGGCCATGAGGTCCTGGGCTTCGTCGCGCGACCAGTTGGCGGTCTGCTCGTCGATCAGCGTCATGAAGTTGCACATGTCGATGCCGATGATGTCGTGCACGTCCTTCGACCGCTGCACCGCTGCCTGGTTCGACAGCTGGCCGTTCATCAGGTAGCCGGTCGCGCCGCCGGCTTTGCCCGCGGCGCGCAGGTTGTTGCACACCTGGAAGGCCGACAGCGTACCGGATTCGATTTCATTCGATGCTACGAAGGCCTGCGTCGCCGGCAGTTCATTCACGTTGTCGGGCTCGCGGTTGACGAACACGAGCGGCGTATCGCCGGCGGCTTCGGTAATTGCCGCGCCGGCCGAGGTGTCGACGATATTGACGATGATCGCATCGACGCCCGACGCCACGAAGTTCGTCACCTGGTCGATCTGCTTGGCCAGGTCATCGGATGCGTCTTCCATTTGCAGGCTGACGCCTTCGAGACTGTCGGCGTGTTCGGTCATGCCGTTGCGCATGACAGTCAGCCAGTTGTCGTCAAACCGCGAAATCGTCGCGCCGATGTTCTGGGCCACAGCGGCCGAGCCCATCAGTGTCGCCGCAGTGGTCGCAGCAATCAGAATCTTTTTCATGGTTTGGGTTCCTCCCTTGGTGGTGTCCGGCGCACCGTTCCTTTTGCCGGAGCCTCCGAAGAGGCGGTCTCGTCGTCCCCCGGCGCTCATGGTGCCCGGAGACGATGGATCATGTCGGGCGCGTTGGCGACCGCGGAAACGGTCGCCCCTCCGTGCGCTCCGTGCCATCCGTGCCACGGGATGAAGACGGAATCCACGCGACCTTCCTGACTGTGTGAACTGTGGCGACATGCGTCAAGGCATTTGTGCAACCGGTTGCAAATTCGTTGGGTGTTCGCAAACCGCAAACCGTTTGGCGCAGGGACCGCGCGAACGCCGCCGATGTCGCCGCCTGGGTCGGATCTGATCTCATGACGCCGGCCTCTGTCGCTCCCGTTTTCTCGAAGCATCTCACACCACGACCGTGTCCGGCGCCATCCTCACGCAGCTTTGGCTTGAACATGCGACTCGATGAAGTCGAACGACTGTTTGATTTCAGTATAGGGGTCTTCGAGCGCGTGAGTCTCGGGTGCAAAACATTCGTAGGAAAAGACGCCGTCATAGCCTTGTGCCAGGAGGTCGGTGATCTGCTCGACATTGCCGAGCCGGTCCCTGGCGTCGATCAGCACGCGATGGGCGTCCTGCATCTCCTGGATCGGAACCTCCGGGTCGACAACCGCCGAGATGTGCACGATCCCGGTAAACGCGGGATAGGAGGCCCCGCCGCCCGCCAGGGTGTGGTGGAACGTGTCGTGCACCAGTTTGTAACGGTTCTTCGCGTCCAGAGCTTCGATCGTGTCGACGAGCTCGGATTTCTGCCGCAGCGACGAGACCGCAAAGCCCAGCGGTTCGATCAGCGCAGTCATGTCGGCCGCGTCCAGCATCGGCAGCACTTCCTTCATCGCCAGGCGGAGCTTGGCCTGGCGCTCACCTTCGCCGGTCTGGGTGCCGTCGTTGCGCGGAATGAGGCTGATCGTCTCGGCCCCGGCGGCCTTCGCGGTCGCGATCAGGTCGCGCACCTCTTGTTCGATCGCCGCGGACCAGGTGTTGAACGGGTAGACCTGGCTGAGTCCGACAAGGCGCACCCCCTTGGCACGGGCCAGCGCGCCGGCTTCGGCCGGGTCCATCCCGTCGAACAGCGGCCGCGCGATGTCGTTGCGCACTTCAACGCCGACGCAGCCGAGCTTCACCGCCAGATCAAGGAAATCCTCATAGCCCAGATTGGGCGTCGTCATGTGGTTCAGGGCCCACTTCATATTCCTGTCCTCCCGCCGACCGCCCACACGCAAGGCGCGGGTGCCAGTCGGCCGAGACTGTGCGGTGCCCGCGTCGATTCGGTCAATCCGCACTCGGAGGTGGTCCTAGATTTTCGACCAGTCGTTAAGGTGGATCGCATGACGAAAGAAGTAATCCGAAATGAAGAAACGAAAGAACCATTCGCCCGAGTTCA
>DQCI01000159.1:0-593 GCA_003545125.1 Paracoccaceae bacterium | reverse complement strand
CTCGTGGCGATCATGGACTGGTTTAGCCGGAAGGTTTTGGCCTGGCGGCTCTCCAACACGCCCCCTCTCGGTGATTGTGGAACAATCACCTGCCGGTCAAAGGGACGCCGCGTTCTGCGTTGGAGCACTGAAAGAGGCATTGGCAAAACATGGCACGCCGGAGATTTTCCGGCACCGACCAAGGATCACAGTTCACCAGCGGCGATTGGATCGACGTGCTGACGGATGCGAAGGTCAAGATCAGGATGGACGGCAAGGGGCGCTGGATTGACAACAGGATGATCGAACGGCTGTGGCGATCCCTGACGTATGAATGCGTCTATCTGCGTGCATTTGAGACTGGCTCGGAGGCGAAGGCCGGTATCCGCAAATGGCTGACCTCCTACAACGCCGAGCAACCGCATTCGAACCACGGCATCTTGACCCCCGACGAGGTCCATGCCAGCAAAACCGAACCCATGAGAATGGCAGCCCGATTTGAAACCCTGATCCACCTTGGCAAGGCTGCAAACTGGTCGAAAATCCAGGACCACCTCTGTTTGCACTTGAGGCGCCACTTGCGAAGGAAAGCCTAACGGCGCTTCTCGATCCCG
>DQCI01000165.1:8251-12306 GCA_003545125.1 Paracoccaceae bacterium | reverse complement strand
CGTCACCCGGCCGCCTTTTGTTCGGCCCAGCCGGCGAAGATCTTCTCCAGCGCCACGACGATGTAGTAGAGCACGATCCCCAGTGCCGCGAGGGCGATCAGGACGGCGAACATCAACGGGTAGTCCGAGTTGGTCTTGCCTGAATCGAACAGCGCGCCGAGGCCGCGGCCGTGGGGCGAGACGATCTCCATGAGGTTGGTGCCGATGAAGGCCAGCGTGACCGCCACCTTGAGCGCGCCGAAGAACTCGGGCAGCGTTTTCGGCAGCGCGATCTTCCAGAAGATCGTCGATTGCGAGGCGCCGAGCGAGCGCAGGATGTCGCGGTATTCCGGCTCCAGCGTCGACAGCCCGATCGAGACCGAGACGGCGATCGGGAAGAACGAGATCATGAAGGCGATCAGCACCGTGTTGAAGTCGTGCGCGCCGACGAACATCAGCGCGACGATCGGCACCACGGTGGCCTTCGGGATGGCGTTGAAGCCGACGAGCAACGGGTAGAGCGCATCGCTCATGATCCGACTGAACCCCATGATCATCCCGATCCCGGTGCCGACCACCACCGCCAGCAGGAGCCCGAGCACGGTGCGCCAGAGCGTCTGCCAGCCCATGGTCAGGAACAGCGACCAGTGTTTCTCGTAGGCCGGCCAGAGGTCGGAGGGTGAGGCCATCTTGTAATTGGGCCAGCCCGCGGCCCAGACCACGAATTCCCACAGCACCAGGAAGACCAGCATGGCCACGAGGGGAACAACAACCTTCTGGACGTTCGGGTTCATCGGGCCACCTCCTTTGCGGGCGCACGGCCTTGCGCGACCTCGATCTGGTGGCGCAGCACCGCCAGCATCTCGGCCGCTTCCGGCGTGTAGAGGTGCTCAAGGTCACGCGGGCCGGTGTCGGGCACGTCGAGCACGTATTGAGTGTGGGCGGGGCGGCCCGACAGCACCACCACCTGATCGGCGAGAAAGATCGCCTCGCGCAGATCGTGGGTGATGAGGACGCCGGTGAAGGGCTCGTTTTCCTTCACCCGGTGCATCGTCTGCCAGAGATCCTCGCGGGTGAAGGCGTCAAGCGCGCCGAAGGGCTCGTCGAGGATCAGCACCTCGGGCTTGTGCACCAGGGCACGGCAGAGCGACGCGCGCTGGCGCATGCCGCCGGACAGCTCCGAGGGGCGCTTGTCTTCGAACCCGTTGAGGCCGACCAGTTCCAGAAGATGCCTGGCGCGGTCCTGCCGTTCGGTCTTCGACAGCGTGTTGGGCACGATCTCGAGCGGCAACATCACGTTTTGCAGGATCGAACGCCATTCCAGCAGCACCGGGTTCTGGAACGCCATGCCGACGGTCGATCGCGGCTTCGCCACCACTTCGCCGTGCAGCATGACCTTGCCTTCGTCGGGCTTCAGCAGCCCCGACAGGAGCTTGGTGAGGGTGGATTTGCCGCAGCCCGAGGGGCCAACAACAGCGACGAAGCCGCCTTCCTCAAGCGCCAGTTCCAGCCCGTCGAGCACGGGCAGGGGGCCGGCAGCCGTTTCATAGGCGTGTCGAACGCCTTCGATCTTGATCATCGGATACATCTGGCCCCCCCGGAGGTCGGTTGGGGGCGCGGGGGATCAGACCCGCGCGCCCCGGTCTGGTCATTTCAGCGCGAAGCCGCCCTCGGGCAGGTAGGCGTCGGTGAAATAGAGGTTTGCGTCCGGTGCCGCCTGGAACTCGTAGGTGGTGGCGATCTGGTCGAGGGAGCTGGCAAAACGGTCCGGGTCGATCAGGCCGAAGCCGTTTGCAAGGGCCGCCTCGGTGGCCACATTGGCGTCGATGGCGAGCTCGAGGCGCCGGGTTTCAAGCCCGGCGTCGGCCGCCGGGTTGCGCTCGATCAGCGATGGGATCGCCGCGGCCGGATCGGCGATCGCGTCGGCCCAGCCCTTCGCGACCGCACCAAGGAAGGCCTCGATGACGCCGGCATTTTCGGCCGCGTAGTCAGTGTTGACGATGATCGCGTTGCCGTAAAGGTCGACCCCGTAATCGGCCATCAGGATCGTCGAGATGTCGTCTTCCGGCACACCGAGACGCACGAGGTTGAGGTAGGACGAGAACGAAAAGCCGGAGATCGAGGCGACGTTGCCTTCAGCGAGCATCGGTTCGCGGGTGGGGAAGCCCACCGGATCGACGGTAATCTTGTCCATGTCGAGCCCGTTTTCGGCGGCGAAGATCGGGAACTGGGCCCAGGCGCCGTCGGGCGGGGGGGCGCCGTGCACCTTGCCTTCGAGGTCGGCCGGCGTCTCGACGCCGAGCGACTTGCGGCCGATGACGGCGAACGGCGGCTTGTCATAGACCATCATCACCGCGGTGACCGGCGCGCCCGGGTTCTGATCGAGGAATTTGATCAGCGAGTTGATGTCGGCAAAGCCGACCGGGAACGCCCCGGTCGCCACTTTCGGGATCGCGTCGAGCGAGCCGGAGCCGGCGGTGATCTCGACCGCAAGGTCAGCATCGGTGAAATAGCCCTTGTCGATGGCGAGGAAATACGGGGCGGCGGGGCCCTCGAACTTCCAGTCCAGCGCGAAGGGCACCTCGGTTTCGGCGAAAGCTGCGTTGCTCAGAACGACGCTCGCGGCAAGGGCCACAAAGGATTGATGGTACATGGTCTCTCCTGTCTCGTATTTGCCTTCGCATCGTCCGTGCGTGGGGGCCACGGTCCAGTTTCCGCACCCGGTTTTCGTACAATTGCCCTGGTTTGCCGGAAACCTGGGCGCGTTCCAGCAAGGTCTGCTCAATTCAAAGGCGCCGCGCAGAGACGCAGGGTCAGACCGATACTTTCGGCAGCAACGTTTCGCGCGTTGTGCTGGCCTTCGCGCCGGAAAAAATGACTTCGCCGCGCCGGAGGACGGTGATCTCGTCGGCGAGGTCGAAGGCGAAATCGAAATACTGTTCGACCAAGACGATGGCCATTTCGCCTCGCTCGCGCAATAGCCCGATCACGCGCCCGATTTGCTGGATGATATTGGGTTGGATACCCTCGGTGGGCTCGTCGAGCAGCAGGAGTTTCGGCTTGGTAATGAGCGCGCGGGCGATGGCAAGCTGCTGTTGCTGGCCACCCGAGAGATCGCCGCCACGCCGGTCGAGAAACTCCTTCAGGATTGGGAACAGCTGATAGACCTCGTCCGGGATCCGGTGCTCCGCCGAGGGCAGGCAGGCGAAGCCGGTTTCGAGGTTTTCGCGCACCGTCAGCAGCGGGAAAATCTCACGGCCCTGCGGCACCACGGCGACACCACGGTGGGCGAGCGCGTGCGCTGGCAAAACGCCGAGTTCTTCGCCGTCGAGAACCACCTTGCCGCCAGAACGCGGATGGGCGCCGGAGATCGCCCGCATCAGGCTCGACTTGCCGACGCCGTTGGTGCCCATCACACAGGTGACGGCACCCGCGCGGGCGGTGAGCGACACCCCGTGCAGGATCTGGCTATGACCGTAGTGCAGGGTCAGATCTTCGACGTTCAACATGGCTCAGCGCCCCAGATAGACATCAATCACCTCCTGGTTGGCGGTTACGTGATCGAGCGAGCCCTCGGCCAGCACCGATCCTTCGTGCAGAACCGTCACCCGGCAGTCGAGGCGGCGGATGAACTCCATGTCATGTTCGACCACCACCACCGCGCGTGTCTGCGCGGCATCGACGAGGATCTGGGTCGTGTGCTCGCGCTCGGCCGGCGTCATCCCGGCGGCCGGTTCGTCGACCAGCAGCAGACGCGGCTCTTGCGCGAGCAGCATGCCGATCTCCAGCCATTGCTTCTGGCCGTGGGACAACTCGCCGGATTTTCGGTGTATCTCCTGTGCAAGCCCGATCTCTACCGCCAGCGCCGCCACCTGGTCGAGGTCCTCGCCCGAGGGCCGGTAGAACAGCACCGAGAAAGGTCCGCGGGTGTTCCTGAGCGCCATCAGCAGGTTTTCGTGCACCGTCTGGTCTTCGAATACCGTGGGTTTCTGGAACTTCCGGCCGATCCCCTCGCGGGCGATGCGGGCTTCCGACATGCCGAGCAGTGAGCGGCTCATCTCGCCCCAGATCACCTG
>DQCI01000165.1:1440-8216 GCA_003545125.1 Paracoccaceae bacterium | reverse complement strand
CCGTTCGGGCCGATGATCGCGCGCAGCTCCGCCGCGCCGATCTGGAAGCTGAGGTTGTTGATCGCCTTGAACCCGTCGAACGAGACCGAGACGCCGGACACTTCAAGGAGCGTGCTCATTCGCTGGCCTCCTTCTCACGGAGCGAGCCTGCATCGGGTCCGAGGTCGGCCCCGTGCCGCTCGGGGCCGCGCCGCGCGGTCAGGAGATCGAATAGACTTCCGATGCCCCTGGGGGCGAACAGGGTGACGGCCACAAAGCTGAGGCCCAGCAGGATGGTCCACCAATCGACCCATTGCACGGTGTAGAATCCCAGGTTCAAGCCGGGCGCCTGGCCGCCTGTGAACCAGGTCGATACAAGGCTCACGAAGACCGCACCAACAACCGCACCGTAGAGCCGGCCGCGCCCGCCGATGGCGACCCAGACCGCGAGGTAGATCGAGGCGACGGGGGCGATCTCGGCGGGGTTGATGATGCCCGCCTGCGGGTAGTAGAGCGCGCCCGCGATGCCGGCGATCATCGCCGTGACGGTGAAGATGAAGAGCTTGTAGCCCTCGACCGAGTAGCCGAGAAAGCGCACCCGCGCCTCGTTGTCGCGAATGCCGCGCAGCACCGAGCCGAACTTGCCCGAGACCACCCAGGCCGCGAAGAGATAGCCCAGCGCCAGGGCGAGGGCCGAGGCCCAGAAGAACCACATCGAGACATAGTCCTGGCTCACATCGTCGAGGCCGGGAAGGTTCTGCAGGCCGGACAGACCGTTGTTGCCGCGCAGCCCGCTGTCGTTCTGGAAGAGGTAGAGCGCCAGCGCGAGGGTCATCGCCTGGGTGAGGATCGAGAGATAGACGCCGGTGACACGCGAGCGGAAGGCGAGCCAGCCGAAGACCAACGCGAGCAGGCCAGGCACGGCGACGACGAGGATGAGTTGCAGTGTCAAGCTGTGCGAGAATGCCCAGATAACCGGGAACTCGGAGGAGCCGACCACGCCGAAGATCTGGTTGCCGATGGCGCTGACGGTTTCGGCGTCGGTCGGCGGCAGCGGCGCGGAGGCGAGCGAGGATTCGACGATGAGGCGGGTGCGCTCGTACATCAGCCACATGCCGATCATGTAGCCGCCCAGGCCGAAGAAGGCGAAATGGCCCAAGCTGAGGATGCCGGCATAGCCCCAGACCAGGTCCATCGCGATGGCGACGAGCGCGAGGGTGAGGGTCTTGCCGAGGGTCTTGACGAAGGAGGTCGAGACAAGGCCGAGGCCGAAGCCCTCCGACATCACCGTGATGGCGATGGTGAACAGCGCGAGCACGGCGAGGAAGACCAGCGTGGAGGGGTTTCGGGTGATGAAGCTATTGGGCATGGCTCAATCCCCCGCGGCGCGGCCTTTGAGGGCGATGATCCCTCGCGGCCGGAACTGGATGAAGATGATGATGAAGACGATCATGTAGGTCTGCGCCGCGAGCGTGTTCGACGGGTTGAACCATTCGATGCCCTTCTGCAGGAAGCCGATCATCCCCGCCCCAAGCAGCGTGCCCCAGATGTTGCCGACGCCACCGACCACGACGGTCATGAAGCTTTGCACAATGTAATCGGCGCCGAGTTCGGAGGTCACCTTGGCGTAGAGGCCGATCGCCACACCGGCGATGCCGGCGATGCCGGAGCCGAGGCCGAAGGTGAGCATATTGACCCGTTCGGGGTTGATGCCCATCGCGGCGGCCATCTTGCGGTTCTGGGTCACCGCGCGGGTCTCCAACCCCAGCCGGGTGCGTTTCATGATGTAGAGGAAGACCCCGAGGAAGATCAGCGCGAGCACGAAGATCGCGATCCGGATGTAGGAAATGGCGATCACGTCGCTCACCACCCAGGCGCCGTCGAGCCAGGCGGGCGCCGTGAGGGGCCGCGCCTGGGTGCCGAAGATGTTCTTGGCGAGCTGCTGGAGCGCGATGGAGATGCCGAAGGTGGCGAGCAGCGTCTCCAGCGGGCGGTTGTAGAGCCAACGGATCACCAGCCGCTCCATTGCCACGCCGGCGGCGAAGGTCACCGCGAAGGCGAGCGGGATCGCGACCGCGATCGAGGCGGTGTGATTGGGGATGTATTGCTGGACCACATAGCCGGTATAGGCGCCCATCATGATGAACTCGCCATGCGCCATGTTGATGACCCCCATCACCCCGAAGGTGATGGCGAGCCCAATGGCGGCAAGAAAGTAGATCGAGGCGAGCGAAAGGGCGTCGAGCCCGAGGTCGACCATCTGGTTCATGCCGACCTTGGTCGAGATCCGGGTGAGCGCGCGTTCGGCGGCTTCCGTCACCCCCGGATCGGGTTCGGCGTAGACCTCGGCGAAGCTGTGGACGGCAAGCGCGTCGGTCACCGCGTCGTCGTCGAGATAGGGCGGCACGAGGCCTTCCCCGGCCAGCGTGTTGTAGGCCGTGACGCGCTTCTCCGGGTCGGACAGGTCCGCGACCGGCACGCCGCCGACGCTGCCATCCGCGATGTTTTCCATCAACGCCGCGCGCACCGCATCGACCGAGACCCGCGGCGGCGCCAGCTCGGCGTCCGACAGCATTTCATAGGCCATTTCGCGCGGCAGGTCCTCGGAGCCAGGCTGGAGGCGACGGGCCAGGTTCACGTCCTCGGGCGGTTCGCCCTCGAACACCTTGAGCGTGGTGGCGGTGAGCGGGTTCAGCGCCCCGCGCACATCGAGGCCGAGGTCGCCCGACATTTCCTCGATGGCGGCGATACGGGCTTCGGAGGCGGGGTCGTAGGAAATGGTCAGCAGCCGTTCGAGCCGCTGTTTGCGCGCTTTCAGCTCCGGGTCTTCCTCGGGGTCGATGGCAGCGCGCAGCGGGGTCAGGAGATCGGCGTTCGAATCGCGTTCGAGCGACAGCAGCGCGTCCGCGCGCTTGGCCCGGTCCGGGTCATTGAGCTGGAAGGTCACTAGTGCTGTGCCGAGCAGCGCCCGGATTCCCGAGTTGGGCTTGATCTGCTTGAGGTCGGATGACGCATATTCCCCGACCGCCTCGCCACTGTCGAAGTCGATCAAACGGTAGGTCTTCGAGGCGACCTCTTCGCCGCGAAAGAACAGCCCGTCGTCTTTGCGCTGCCAAATCTCCTTGGCCTGCCAGGCTTCGAGCACACCCTGGGCTTCGGCCAGACCGCTGGCGGAAACCGCATCGATCACCGGGCCGATGGTCTTGCGCGAGCTTTTCACGATCAGCTCGGCCTGCGCCTGGAGGACCACCTGCATCGGGCCAAGGGGCGCTCCAGCCTCCTGCGCACGCGCAGAAAGAGAAAGGGCGATCAGCGTCGCCAGGATTATCTGCAAGTTTTTCAGCATGTTGCCAGCCCGGCTCCTCGGAATTCAGGCGGATGGCCCGACCCGCCATACAGATCACACACGCGGCGGGCCAGGGAGGGCGCGGGCGGGAGCAAACCCGCCCGCGCCGATGGTGTCAGTAGTTCGACTTGATCTGCACGCAGCTCTTGGTCTCGGTGTTGTACATGCCGCAACCGAGATCCTTCCAATCCGAAATCAACACAGCCGATTCCGGTAGGTAGTCGGTCCAGGCGTCGCCCGGAACTTCCTCGGTCTGGCTGGTGATGTCGAACTGGCCATCGGCCTGGATCTCGCCGATCAGCACCGGCTTTGACAGGTGGTGATTCACGCCCATCACCGCGGTGCCGCCGGTGAGGTTGGGGAATTCCTGGCCCCACATCTTCTCGCGCACCGCCTCGACATCGGTGGTGCCGGCGGCCTCGACGGCATTCACCCACATGTTGAAGCCGATGTAGTGGGCTTCCATCGGGTCGTTGGTCACCCGCTTGTCGTCGCCGATGTATCCGTGCCACTGCTCGATGAAGGTGGCGTTTTCCGGGGTGTCGGCGGACATGAAGTAGTTCCACGCGGCGAGGTGGCCGACGAGGTTGGAAGTGTCGAGGCCCGACAGTTCCTCTTCGCCCACCGAGAAGGCGACGACGGGGATGTCGTCGGCCGAAATTCCGGCGGCCGCGAGTTCCTTGTAGAAGCCGATGTTGGCGTCGCCGTTAATGGTCGAGATCACACCGACCTTTTTGCCGTCGGCGGCGAGCGCCACAACGTCGGCGACTATCTTCGACCAGTCGCTGTGACCGAACGGCGTGTAGTTGATGAAGATGTCCTCTTCGGCGATGCCTTTCGATTTCAGGTAGCTCTCGAGAATGTTGTTGGTCGTGCGCGGATAGACGTAGTCGGTGCCGAGCAGGGCGAATTTCTCCACTCCAAGCTCGTCGAGGAAGTAGTCCGTGGCCGGGATCGCCTGCTGGTTGGGCGCCGCACCGGTGTAGAACACGTTCCTCGAACTTTCCTCACCCTCGTACTGCACCGGGTAGAACAGGAGGCCGTTGAGCTCCTCGATCACCGGCAGCACCGACTTGCGGCTCACCGAGGTCCAGTTGCCGAAGATCACGTCGACCTCGTGCACGGTGAGCAACTCGCGCGCTTTTTCGGCGAACAGCGGCCAGTCGGACGCCGGGTCGACCACGACCGCTTCCAACTCGCAGCCGAGCACGCCGCCGGCGGCATTCTGCTGGTCGATCAACATCAGCATGGTGTCTTTGAGCGTGGTCTCGGAAATCGCCATCGTGCCCGAGAGCGAATGCAGCACGCCGACCTTGACCGGGCAGTCTTGCGCGGCGGCGGCAGTGGCGAGCGCGGCGGCGGCGAAGGTGCCGGTGAGCGCGGATTTGAGGATTGTCATCTGGATCTCCATTCGGAGGGGATTGACCTGCGTCATTGCCCCGGCGGGGCGCATGCGTCAGGTTTCCCTCGCAGCTGTACAGTTGCATTCGTGTGGCGGCCGGTTTCGAGCTCCAATTCGGTTTGGCCGTCACACACCTTTCTCTCCGAGACTTGGTTCCCGGGCAGGCAGGCTCAGCGATTCTGCACCGCGGCGCGTTTGGCAATCTCGGGGTTCCGGATTTCCCGCTCCTGGCGCGGATTGCCCAATACTTGTGCAACGCCCGTGGCGGGGCGCTAGTTTTCGAGCATTGCTTGTCCCGCCGGCTACCCAACGGGCTTTTTCGTGGCGCTTCGGGCGCGACCTGCAGAAAAAGGCGTCAACGAACGCGAACGCCGGAGAGATCCGATCACCGAATCCGCCCCGATCCCAACGCCCGACCAGCGTGCGCTCCCGCCGCGTGCCCGAGGCGCCGTGACGCTCTCGGTCACGTCCTCAAGAGATGCGGGCGGCAACGGTTCGGACCGGATCGGGCGGCTTCGCCAGTCTGGCTCTTTGAAATGCATGTTTCCGCGACGAGACGGCGCCGGGCTGGAGGCGGTGCTCGTCAATACGGCCGGCGGGATTACCGGCGGCGACCGGTTCGAGATCGCCGCGCATGTGGACGCAGGCGCCGGGCTTACGTTGACCAGCCAGACCGCCGAGCGCGCCTATGCCGCACCGCCGGGTGAAACCGGCCGGGTTGAGACCCGTCTCGACGTGGGTCCGGGCGGCCGGCTCGGCTGGATCCCGCAGGAGACGATCCTGTTTGACCATTCGGCGCTCAGCCGACGGCTGATTGTCACGCTCGCGCCCGGCGCCACGGCGCTTGTGGCCGAACCCGTGATCTTCGGCCGCGCCGCGATGGGCGAGGAGGTGCGCTTTGGCCGCTTCGACGACCGGATTGAGATCCGGCGCGACGGCCGCCCGCTCTACCGCGACGCGATGCGGCTCAACGGCGACACCGCTGCCCGGCTGGATCGGCCGCATGCCGGCGGGGGCGCCCGCGCCCTGGTCTCGCTGGTCTATGTCGCGCCCGACGCCGAAGCGCAGCTGGCCGCGGTGCGCAGCGCCCTGCCGCCGACTGGCGGCGCCAGCCTGATCGGTGACGATGTCCTGGCGCTGCGCCTGCTCGCCACCGACGGCTTCGAATTGCGCCGGGTGCTGATCCCGATCCTCACCCGCCTCACCGGCGGCGACCTTCCCAAATGCTGGATGATCTGACATGAACCTGACCCCCCGCGAAAAAGACAAGCTCCTGGTGGCGATGGCCGCCGAGGTCGCCCGCAAGCGCCTCGCGCGCGGCGTCAAGCTCAACCACCCCGAGGCGATTGCCCTTATCACCGACGCGGTGGTCGAGGGCGCTCGCGACGGCCGGTCGGTGGCCGACATGATGGAGGCCGGCGCCGATGTGGTCCGTCGCGATCAATGCATGCAAGGGGTGCCGGAGATGATCCACGATGTGCAGGTCGAGGCGACCTTCCCCGACGGGACCAAACTCGTCACTGTCCATCAACCGATCCGCTGAGGAGGCACCGATGATCCCCGGAGAACTGTTCCCCGCCGCGGGCACGCTGGTGCTCAACGAGGGCCGCGAAGCGGTGACGCTGATGGTGGCCAACACCGGCGATCGACCGGTGCAGGTGGGCTCGCATTACCATTTCGCCGAGTCCAACAGCGCGCTCGACTTCGACCGCGCCGCCGCGCGGGGCATGCGGCTCGATATCGCCGCCGGCACCGCCGTGCGCTTCGAACCCGGCCAGCGCCGCGAGGTGCAGCTCATCCCGATCGCCGGCGCGCGCCGGGTGTTCGGCTTCAATCAACACGTGATGGGAGTGCTCTGATGCCCGCGACGATCAAACGCGCCGACTACGCCGCGATGTTCGGCCCGACCACCGGCGACCGCTTACGGCTCGCCGACACCGACCTTGTGATCGAAGTTGAAAGAGACCTCACAACCTATGGAGAAGAGGTGAAATTCGGCGGCGGCAAGGTGATCCGCGACGGCATGGGCCAGAGCCAGGTCACCCGCGC
>DQCI01000165.1:0-1377 GCA_003545125.1 Paracoccaceae bacterium | reverse complement strand
AGCCGGCAACCCGGATACGCAACCCGGCGTCGACATCGTCGTTGGCCCCGGCACCGAAGCGATTGCCGGCGAAGGCCGGATCCTCACCGCCGGCGGGTTCGACAGCCATATCCACTTCATCTGCCCGCAACAGATCGAGGACGCGCTGCATTCGGGGCTGACCACGATGCTCGGCGGCGGCACCGGCCCCGCCCACGGCACGCTTGCCACCACCTGCACGCCGGGCCCTTGGCACATCGGGCGCATGCTGCAGGCGGCAGACGCATTTGCGATGAACCTCGCCTTCGCCGGCAAGGGCAACGCCTCGCTGCCCGCCGCGCTTGAGGAGCAGGTGGTGGGCGGCGCCTGTGCGCTCAAACTGCACGAGGATTGGGGCACCACGCCCGGGGCGATCGATTGCTGCCTGTCGGTCGCCGATGCCATGGACGTCCAGGTGATGATCCATACCGACACGCTGAACGAGTCGGGCTTCGTCGAGAACACTGTCTCGGCGATGAAGGGCCGTACGATCCACGCTTTCCACACTGAGGGAGCGGGCGGAGGGCACGCACCGGACATCATCAAGATCTGCGGCGAAGACCATGTGCTGCCCTCGTCCACCAATCCGACCCGGCCGTTCACCGTCAACACGCTCGAGGAACATCTCGACATGCTGATGGTCTGCCACCATCTCGACAAGTCGATCCCCGAGGACGTGGCCTTTGCCGAGAGCCGGATCCGACGCGAAACCATCGCCGCAGAGGACATCCTGCACGACATGGGCGCCTTCTCGATCATCGCATCGGACAGCCAGGCGATGGGCAGGGTGGGCGAGGTTCTCATTCGTACTTGGCAGACGGCCGACAAGATGAAGAAACAGCGTGGGCGGCTCGCGGAGGAGACCGGCGACAACGACAACTTCCGGGTCCGCCGCTACGTGGCGAAATACACGATCAACCCGGCCATCGCCCATGGTATGGCGGGTGAGATCGGGTCGGTCGAGGAAGGAAAGCGCGCCGACCTCGTGCTCTGGAACCCGGCGTTTTTCGGCGTGAAGCCCGAAATGGTGCTTCTCGGCGGTACAATCGCCATGGCGCAGATGGGCGATCCCAACGCCTCGATCCCGACGCCGCAGCCGGTTTATTCGCGGCCGATGTTCGGCGCCTACGGGAGGTCGGTGGAGAACTCGGCGGTGACATTTGTTTCGGCTGCCGCGCAAGATGCGGGGATTGGTGAGCACCTCGGGCTCGCAAAGCAGACCCACGCCGTCGCGAACACCCGCGCGATCGGCAAACAGGACCTCGTGCTCAACGACGCAACGCCGCATGTCGAGGTCAATCCCGAGACCTACGAGGTCCGGGCCGATGGCGAACTCCTTACCTGCGCCCCGGCCGAAGA
>DQCI01000074.1:7261-11624 GCA_003545125.1 Paracoccaceae bacterium | reverse complement strand
CAAGCGGCAACCCCGGCCAATCATCACCCTTGTGATGCGTTAACCTTGAGCGGCGTTAACCTTAATGCCGGGTTGCGTAACCTGTTTCGGCGGGATGACAGGTGGATGGCGTCCAGGTGCGGCGACCCCGCCAGGTGTCGATCCGACCACGCGTTGGCCTTGCCAGGCGTCAACCTTGACGCCTGATGAATCGCCGAGATTTCGAAGGTGGTCGATCAGGATGTCATGGCCCAGGGTGGCCTTGCTGGGGGCGGGCCAATCGGGGATTGCAGGTCGGTGGGGAGATCGGTCGAGAGCTTGGTGTCGGCTTCGCGATGGCTGGCAGAATCGTGACACATTGTGCTAGGTCTAGCGTCATGCCTGAAGACGCCCCCCATATGAGCGCCGCGCGCCCGGAAAGCCGGCCCGAACAACGTCCGGTGATCCGCCAGCTCGACGATGCCGCGATCAACCGGATCGCCGCCGGCGAGGTGGTGGAACGGCCCGCTTCCGCCGTGAAGGAACTGGTGGAAAACGCCGTCGACGCGGGTGCGGGGCGGATCGAGGTGGCCTATTCCGACGGTGGCAAGACGTTGATTCGGGTGACCGACGACGGGGACGGGATCGCGCCCGGCGAGCTTGAGCTGGCGCTGTCGCGCCATGCCACCTCGAAGATCGACGGACATGATCTGCTCGACATCCACACCTTCGGATTCCGCGGCGAGGCGTTGCCGTCGCTCGGCGCGGTCGGGCGGCTGTCGATCACCAGCCGGGTCGCGGGCGAGGAGGCGGCGACGATCCGGGTGGCGGGCGGCGCGCAGGGTCCGGTGAAGCCCGCCGCACTCTCCGCCGGTACCGTCGTCGAGCTGCGCGATCTGTTCTATGC
This sequence comes from Paracoccaceae bacterium, assembly GCA_003545125.1. Taxonomy (GTDB): domain Bacteria; phylum Pseudomonadota; class Alphaproteobacteria; order Rhodobacterales; family Rhodobacteraceae; genus Sinisalibacter. The sequence continues at coordinate 10,759 of DQCI01000074.1, read as the reverse complement.
CACGCCCGCACGGCTCAAGTTTCTGCGCAGCGACCGGGCCGAGGCGCAGGCGATCGGCGACGTGGTCAAGCGCCTGGCGATGGCCGCGCCGCATGTGGCCTTCACCTTGCGCGATGTATCGGGCGGCGGCGAGGGGCGGGTGCTGGCACAATACCCGCGCGAGACCGGCGATCTGTTCGACGCGCTGCACGGGCGCCTCGCACGCATTCTCGGGCGTGACTTTGCCGAAAACGCGCTGCGTATCGACGCGACCCGCGAGGGGCTGCACCTCACCGGTTATGCGGCGCTGCCGACCTATTCGCGCGGCGCGGCGGTGGCGCAGTTCGTCTTCGTCAATGGCCGCCCGGTGCGCGACAAGCTCTTGACCGGCGCGCTGCGCGCGGCCTATTTCGACTTTCTCTCGCGCGACCGGCACCCGGTGGCGGCGCTGTTTCTCGCCTGCGATCCGCACCTTGTCGACGTCAACGTGCACCCGGCGAAATCCGAAGTCCGGTTCCGTGAACCCGGCGTGGCGCGCGGGCTGATCGTCTCGGGGCTGCGTCATGCGCTCGCCGAGGCCGGGCACCGCGCCTCGACCACGGTGGCGGGGGCGACGTTGGGGGCGTTCCGGCCGGAGGGGCAGGGCGCCCGGCATTATCAGATGGACCGGCCGTCGCCGGGGCTCGCGCGGATGGCCTACGAGATGCAGGCGCCTGAAACCGCGCCCGGGTTCGCCGAGGCCACCCAGCCATCGGCGCGCTGGGAAACCCCGGAGCCCGGAAGCGCGGCCCCGGTCGAGCACCTGCCCCTCGGGGCCGCGCGCGCGCATCTGCACGAGAACTACATCCTCGCCCAGACCGTGGACGGCATGGTGATCGTCGACGCCCACGCGGCGCATGAGCGGCTCAACTACGAGAAGCTGAAAGCCCAGATGGAGGCAAACGGGGTCGCGGCCCAGGCGCTTTTGATCCCCGAGATCGTCGAGCTGTCGGAAGCGGACGCGCAGATGCTTGTGGACATGTCACAAGACCTCGCCCGCCTCGGGCTGGGGATCGAGCCGTTCGGCGGCGGCGCCATCGCGGTGCGCGAGACCCCGGCGATCCTCGGGACAGTCAACGCGGAAACCCTCATCCGCGACATCCTCGACGAATTGGCCGATCTCGGGGCGTCGGGCACCCTGCAGGCTCGGATCGAGGCGGTTCTGTCGACGGCGGCCTGTCACGGCTCGGTGCGCAGCGGCCGGCGGCTCAACGCGGCCGAGATGAACGCGCTTCTGCGCGAAATGGAGGCGACGCCGCATTCGGGCCAGTGCAACCACGGCCGCCCCACTTACGTGGAGTTGAAACTCGCCGACATCGAGAGGTTGTTCGGCCGGTCATGATCTTCGACACGCCGCTGACGTTGGAAGACCCGGCTGTGCTTGCCGCCCTTGGGGCGGCGGCGATCGTCGCGTTGATCGTGCTCTTGCTGATTGTCGCCGTCCTGCGGGCTGGCCGGTCGGTGCGCAACGCCGAGGCGCTCAGCCGTCAGTTGGGCGGACTCGGCCAGGCGGTGCAGGTGCTGGGCCAGGGGCAAGACCAGCTGACCGGGGGCCTGCGCAATGTGTCCGACGCCCAGGCCAATGCCCAGACCCAGACCGTGCAGGTGATGGAGGCGCGGCTCGCCGAGGTGCAGCGGCAGATGCAGGAGCGGCTGCACGAGAACGCGCTGCGCTCGAACCGCGCGCTCGCCGAGATGCAGGAGCGGATGAACGAGACGCTGAAGGGCTCGGCGGTCAAGACCACCCAGTCGCTCACCCAGCTCCAGGAACGGCTCGCGACCATCGACAAGGCGCAGGAGAACATCACCCGGCTGTCGGGCGATGTGCTGAGCTTGCAGGATATTCTGTCCAACAAGCAAACCCGCGGCGCCTTCGGGGAGATCCAGCTCACCGACATCGTCTCCAAGGCGCTGCCGAAGGACAGCTATGCGTTGCAGGCGACATTGTCGAACGGCAAGCGGGCCGATTGCCTGATCCAGCTGCCTCAACCCCCGGGGCCGATCGTGATCGACGCGAAGTTTCCGCTCGAAGCTTACGAAAGTTTGCGCAATGCCGATACGCAGTGGGAACTGAACGAGGCCGCCAAGGCGCTGCGCATCGCGGTGCGGACGCATATCAAGGCGATCTCGGAGAAATACATCATCGACGGCGAAACGGCGGACGGCGCGCTGATGTTCCTGCCCTCCGAGGCGGTCTATGCCGAGCTGCACGCGAATTTCCCCGAAGTGGTGCGCGACGGCTTCGAGGCGCGGGTCTGGATCGTGTCGCCGACCACCTGCATGGCCACGCTCAACACGATGCGGGCGATCCTGAAGGATGCACGGATGCGCGAGCAGGCGGGGGCGATCCGCACGACGCTCAAGCAGCTTCACCGCGATGTCGAGCTGGTGGTCGACCGGGTGCAGAAGCTCGACACCCATTTCACCCAGGCCCGCGCCGATCTCGACGGGATCGGCGTCGCGGCGGAGCGCGCGGGCAAACGCGCGGTCCGGCTCGACACCTTCGATTTCGAGGACCTGGCGCCGGAGAACGACGCCGACCCGTGCGCGGTGCCGCTTCCCAAGGCCTGAAGCCCTTGCCGCACCCTCCGGTGAACCCCTACATAGAAAGGGGAGAGAGGAAAGGACGGGCCATGGCCACGATCAATATCAGCCCCTCGAAAGTTGCGCGAATCATCATTCGGGCCCGCGAGCTGCACGCGAAGACCGGGCGTTGGGACACGCCGGCGGACGACGCCGAGGCGGACAGTATCCTGGAAGCGCGGCCCTCGGATGCGACCGAGGACGAGCTCAGGAGCTACATCGCCGATCTCAACAGCGACGAGCAGGCGGCGCTGGTCGCGATCATGTGGATCGGGCGCGAGACCTTCACCGCCGACGATCTTGGCGAGGCGATCGAGACGGCGCGCAACGAGCGGACCTCGCCGACCGAGGATTACCTGCTCGGGATCCCGTTGCTGTCGGACTACCTCACCTCGGGGCTCGAGGCGCTCGGCTACGATCCCGAGGCGCAAATTGACGTGCATCTGAGGTAGGGCGCGGGAACGGTTTTCGAAAACCGTTCGCAACGCGATTTCGTAATCGCGTTTCAACGCCCTTCGAAGGGCGTTTGGCGCCTAGCTTGCGGAGGTCAGTTCCAGGTGGCCCGGCTGGCGCGCGAAGATCCGCCGCACCATCGGTTCGAAGAACGCGAGCGGTTTCGACGGGTAGTCCGGGTCGAACGCGGCTTGGTCGTACTTGTGGCAGAAGTCGACACAGGCCCGGTAAAAGGGGCTGTCTTTGAACTGTTCGCGCGCGTTGCGCTCGCCGCCGAGGTGGTGGGCGTAGTAGTACGCCTGGAACACGCCGTGGTGGTGGATGATCCACCAGGTCCGCTCGGAGACGTAGGGTTTGAGGATTGCGGCGGCGAGCTGGGAATGGTTGTAGGGCGAGAGCGTGTCGCCGAGGTCATGCAGGAGCGCGGCGACCACAATCTCCTCC
>DQCI01000074.1:3352-7069 GCA_003545125.1 Paracoccaceae bacterium | reverse complement strand
TCGGTTTCGCGGGCGTGTCGGTCATATCGTCCTCCGTTCGATCAGAACCTTTTCAGATTGAAGCAATCTGAAAAGGAGTTTGATCTCGATCCTGGATCTTGAGCAAAATCCCGGGATCAGGCTTTTTCAGTCTGATCCGGTTTTCTCCAGGCGAGGTGGTCCACGCATTGCATGTGCTGGGCCTGCGTGTCGATGACGTCGAGCCAGCGTGTCACCAGCTTGGGGTCGGCGGGCGCGGCGCAGACGCCGGGGGTAATCTCACGCGCCAGCACCGCCTCGACGGCGAGCGCGACGGTGACCGACACCAGCCGCGCCATAGCGGTGCCGCGGGCGTCGCCATAGGCGTCGAGCGTCCAGGTCTTGTCGTAGACGGCCACGCCGTCGTGCTCCGAGGTGAAGCGCACGAAGAGCACCACCCGGTCCGGCTCATCGTCGTCATAAGCATTTTCTTCCCAGAGCCGGTCGGACATTTCCTTCAGCCGGGCCTCGCCCTCCTCCCCTTCAAGCGTCTCTATTTCAGCGAAAATGCCCTTCCAGGCTTCGGCCCAGCCGCCCAGCCGGATCGTCCCGCGCACGAATTCCCTGACCGGCCAGGCTTCGTCGAACCCGTAAGCCTCGATGAACGGCAGGGAATCGCGGTTTGGGTAAACCTCGAAGGTCTCGGGCACGGGCAAGGGGGCGGTGTAGCTGGTGATCGCGTGCCAGGGGCGTGTCACATCGAGCACCGAAAAAGCCCGGATCGAGCGTGAGGGGCTTTTCAGCGCCCGCAGCACGCCGAGCGGGGACCAGGAGAATTTGTAGCGAAACGCGTTCGTCTCTTTCGGGATCCCGCCGCAATAGGAGGTGAAGCTCACGGTGTTCTTCGGGTCGAACCCCGGGTGCGCCCGGTAGTCGGCCACCAGTGCGTGGGCGAAGATGTGGTCGATGCCGGGGTCGAGCCCGACCTCGTTCACCAGCGCGACGCCCGCCATTTCGGCGCGGCCGTTCAGGGCTTTCATCTCGGGCGAGATGTAGGAGGAGGAGACGAAATGGGCGCCCGCCGCGATGCAGATTTCCGCCAGCGGTACGTGCCAGTCGCCCGGCAGCATGGACACCACCACGTCGTCGAGCCTGAGCGCCTGCGCGAGCGCGTCCGGATCGAAGGCCTGGATGTCGGTGGTGAGATGGCCCACCGCGCCGCGGGCCTTCTCGACCGTGCGGTTCCAGACCACCACGTCATGTCCCGCCTCAATGAGCCGCCGCAGCCCGGGGATGGCGGACAGGCCGGTGCCGCACCAGTGAATGGTCATGGGTCAGATCCCTTTCATGTGCTCGGTGAATGTCGCCCGGGCCCGGCCCCAGATACCGGCTTCCAGCCTGTCGAGCGTGAGCAGGGCGGGCAGGAGCTGGCCCGCGTAGTCCTCGGAGCTTTCCACCGGCAGGAGCGACGGCAGGTTGTCGATCGCCATGACGTCGAGCGGCGGGTCCCTGTGCACACGGACCACGGGTGCCTGCCAATCTGTTGCGGCCGAATAGACCGGGACCGGGTTGTAGTCGCTGTCGGGATCGCAGGCGATATCGCCGATTACCGTGAGTTGGCGCGGGTTAGAGACTGAGTCGGGGCGCACAAAGACCGGCGTGCCGGGCCGTGCGAAGATGCAGTTGAGGAAGATGTCATGCGCCAGGATCTGAGGGAACGGGCCGCCATGGGCGGTTTCCTCGATGTCCCAGCGGGTGACGGGCAGGCCCATTGCGTCACAGAAATCGCCCGCGCCTGTGCCCACCCGGCCGAGCGCGCCGATGACGAGTGCGGTGGGACGGTCGTCGCCGAGACCCTTGGCAATGTCGGCTTTCATCGCTTCGGCGCTCGGGTAGGTCGCGACCGGCCCTAATATGTGACCCTGTTTCTGCGCAATCCAGCTCATCAGTGACAGTGCAGCGCCGGCGAACCCGGCCCAGTAGCCGAAGGCGGCGACCCGGCGTTCGGTCTCGTCCACGAGGTATTCGAGGTCATAAAGCACGCCGCCCCCGGCTTTGAACCGGGCGAGCAGCCTGCGGCCGGCATGCTGCCCTTTGAAGGCGTGGCCGAACATGATGTGGCTGTGGGGAAGCGGCGTGTCGTCGTCGGGGAGCTCCTTGAGGCCGAAAATGATCGCGTCTCTCGGCGCCTGCGGCCAGGAAAACGCGGGCACGATCTCGCAGCCCGCGGCGGCGTATCCGTCGATGGGGATCGCGCGCACCGGGCTTTGCTCGACGCTGACCCGGAACCCCTTGGCGAGGAGCGCGGCGGCACCCTGCGGCGTGAGCCCCACACGTTCTTCGTTCGGCCGCCCTTCGGCGCGGACCCAGATATGCGTCATCTTACCTCCTCAGAGATAGGTTTGCGCGTGCTGCCGGTCGGGGTCGGCCAGGTGCGGCACGGCGTTGAACTGCGTCAGTGTCAGCCCGCTGCCGACGGGATGCAACTGGTGGACGGAGGTATTCATGATCGGGAGCGCGAGCCGCGCGAAAGCGCCGAGTTCGAGCCCCATCGCCACCCGGATCGCCATGGCGATGAGCCCGCCGGAGGTGACCACCAGGGCGCGGCCATCGCCCTCGGCGATCTCGGTCAGCACCTCGTCGATCCGGCCCTGGAACTCGTGAAAGCTCTCCGAGGCGCCCTCGATCTTGCCGTCCTGCCAGGAGGTGAAGACCAGCGGCAGGTGCTCGATGAACTCTTCGCGGCAGGTGGGCAGCGGAATACCGAGCTGGGCGTGCATCCGGTTGGACAGATCGAAATACGCGACTTCGTTCAGGCGGGGGTCGGCGACGGGGTCGGCCCAGCGGGAGGTATCCATCGCCGCCGCCGTCTCGCGGTGGCGGTTCAGCGTTCCGGTATAGACCCGGTCGAAGCGCTCGCCGATCCGTTCCCAGTAGTCGCCCAACCACGCCGCCTGACGCGCGCCCAGACCCGACAGCGCGTCGTATCCGGCCTCGTCCTGGGCGCCGGAATTGGCCTGTCCGTGACGGACCAGCGTGATCTGTGACATCGCGAGCACCTCTCCTGTACGACCCCCGTGCTACCCTGCCTGCCGCCGCTGCGAAAGGGGGGGCGCACCCGGCCGGGCCGATGGGGCGGCGGAACCGGCAGACAACGAATCGCAGCCGCGCACTTCGGCGGCGATCGTGTTACGCTGTCGGCAAGGCGGGAAAGCCGGTGCCGGCGGCGTACAACCCGAGTGGCCAAGACGGCGGGAACGCGTTTGTTATTGCCTAGCGGTCTTGTGTGGGCCGTCTTGGGCGGATGCTGGAAACGGCAAGGTTGATGGAGGAGGGAGTATCCATGTGGAAAACGTTACGGGTCGCGGTTGCGGCGCTGCTGGTATCAATGCCGGGATGGGCTGTCGCCCGGGACGCGGCGCTGCTCGTCGTCGCGCAGGATTACTTCGACCTTCCCGACGCGGCCAATGCGCCGAATGTGACAGGTCTGATCCGTGATCTCGAGGCTGCGGACTTCCGTGTCACCACGATGACCGACGCGAGCCCGAAGGAGATCCGGGCGAATGTCGAAGCATTCCGGGACCATGCGTCGCTTGCCGACCGGGTGTTCATCCTGGTCTCGGGGCATATCGTGCACTCTGCCCGTGACAGCTGGTTGCTGGCGCGCAACGCTGAAGACGTGACCGACATCTCCGTCGGCGCCGCAGGCCTGCCGCTGGGGCCGCTGTTCGACATCGCGGCCGAGCATCCCGGCCAGGC
>DQCI01000074.1:0-3290 GCA_003545125.1 Paracoccaceae bacterium | reverse complement strand
GTGACCCTCCTGAGCGGCCCGGGGCCGCGGTTGGTGCGGGTCGCGCGCGAGGTGATTCTCAAGCCGGGCACCCGGCCGCGCCAGGCGCTGATGCCGCCGCCGAGCGGGGTCGAAGTGGCGGGCTTTCTGTCGGATGCACTGCCGTTCCTGCCGGCCCCGACGACGGGCCGGACGTCGCCCTCCCAGCCGCCGCGCGAGCTCAACACGGAGATCGCGTTCTGGAACGTGGTGGTGGCACTGGACACCCCGCCGGCCTACCAGGCCTATCTCGACCGCTATCCCAATGGCCAGTTCCGCAACATCGCGCGGGCCTCGATCGACGGGGCGGCGCTGAATGCCGAGGCGCAGGCCCAGGCGACCGAAGCGGCGCTCGGGCTCGATCGGACCGATCGGCGCAACATCCAGCGCAACCTGTCGCTGCTCGGCTACAACCCGCGCGGGATCGACGGGATCTTCGGTCCCGGGTCGCGGTCCGCGACGAAGGCCTGGCAACGGGCGAATGGCTACGATGCGACCGGCTATCTGACCGCGCAGCAGGTCCGCGCGCTGGCCAGCGCCGCCAAGGTGAAGGCCGACCAACTCGCCGCCGAAGCGGCCGAGCGCAAGGCCGAGGAGGAGCGGCGCGACACGCAGTATTGGCGCGACACCGGACGCGGCGCGTCCGAGGCGGGCTTGCGGTCCTATCTCGACCGCTATCCGGACGGCCTTTTCGCCGACGTGGCCGAGGCCCGGCTGGCCGAGATCGAGGCGGCGAAACGGGCCCAGGCGCAGGCCGCCGAGCGGGCGTTCTGGGATGACGTGCGGGTGCGCGATACCGCGGCCGACTACCAGCGCTATCTCGACCGCTTCCCGGGTGGTCTGTTCGCCGATGACGCCAAGGCGCGAATCAAGGAGCTGACGGCGGGTGACAAGGAAGCCGTCGTCGCCGCCGCAAAGGCGGAGGAAAAACAGGTCGTCTCCAACGGCGTGTTGCGGCTTCTGGTCGAGAACCGGCTCGCGGCCGCGGGGCAGGATCCGGGCGGGATCGACGGGCGATTCGACAAGACCACCCGCCGGGCGATCCGCCGGTTCCAGCGCGACCAGGGGCTGACGGTCACCGGATATGTGACCCAGGCAACGATGGTGCGGTTGCTGGCGGTGCCGTAGGGTGCATGGTCACACGCACCGTTGATTGCGCCACAAAAGAAAAGGGCCGCCGGATCGGATCCGACGGCCCTTTTAGAAACTCTTCAGCCGAAGCTCAGCCCTGGCGGGCCTTGAAGCGGCGCTGCGTCTTGTTGATGACGTAGACACGGCCCTTGCGGCGCACGACGCGGCAGTCGCGGTGCCGGGACTTCAGCGAGCGGAGCGAGTTGCGGACTTTCATGGTCCCTCTCCTCATGTCGCGGCGCCGGGAGCGCCAGTTGAAACCTCTTGCCCGGAAACTCCGGGCGGCGATGGTGGGCGATACTGGGATCGAACCAGTGACCCCTTCGATGTCAACGAAGTGCTCTACCGCTGAGCTAATCGCCCGTTTTGCCTGCAAGAACAAGCCCAATCGGCTCATCCAAACAAACAGACGCGGGGAAACCCGCGCCGGTGCGCGTGTCTATAGAAGGTAACGCAAAGGCGTGCAAGGGGGTATTGGCGTGAGGCAAGGAGCCCCTATAGTGGGCGGGGGAAACGCGGAGGGGACAGATGCAGCACCCGGCCTATGAGCTGACGATGCCGGCGCGGCGTACGACGGGTACGATCTTCGCCTCGCCGCATTCGGGCCGCGACTACCCATGGGCGTTTCTGCGCCGGTCGGTGCTCGACGAACAGGTCATCCGCTCCTCCGAGGATGCTTTCGTCGACCATCTGGTAGCCGACGCGCCCGATCACGGCGCGCCGCTGCTCTGCGCGCGTGCGCCGAGGGCCTTCGTCGATGTCAACCGCGGCGCCGAAGAGCTTGACCCGGCGCTGATTCGTGGTGTGACACGGTCCAGCCACAACCCCCGGGTCTCGTCCGGGCTCGGGGTGATTCCCCGGGTGGTGGGGGGCGGGCGCGAGATCTATCGCGGCAAGATCAGCTATGGAGAGGCGCAGGCGCGGCTGGAGGAGCATTGGCACCCGTACCACGCCAAGCTGAAGGCGCTGATCGAGGAGTCGCGGCGCCTGTTCGGTCAGACGCTGCTGGTCGACTGCCATTCGATGCCGCACGAGGCGATCGAGAGCCTGTGCCGGCATCGCCGCGAGAAACCCGAGATCGTCGTCGGTGACCGGTTCGGGGCGGCGGCGGGGGCCGAGATCGTCGAGCGGATCGAGGCGGTGTTCCTGGACGAGGGGTTCAAGGTCGCCCGCAACACCCCGTTTGCCGGCGCCTACACGGCCCAGACCTATGGCCGGCCGTCACACGGCAGCCACGTGGTTCAGATCGAGATCGACCGGTCGCTCTACATGAACGAGACGGAGCTGCGCCCCAACGGCAATTTCGACGGCATGCAGCGGATCCTGTCGCGGGTCGTCGCGGAGCTTGCCGAGATCGGGCGCCCGGATGCCGCCGGCCTGCCGCTCGCCGCGGAATAGACCCCGGGGCACGGGTCGAGACGATCGGGACGCGCGGGCCGGGTTCAGGAAGCGTAGAGCGGGACCGTCTTGCGCGCAGTCACCTGTTCGCGCCACGCCATCAGCGCACGTTCCAGGGTGCCGTGCATCCCGTGGCACTGGCCGTCAAGCAGGGCGATCGCATCCGATTTGCGTCCGTCCCGGACCAGCGCGACGATCTCGTCCATGAGCTTGTGGCATTCGCCGTGCAGCCAGCTCACCACGCTGTAGGGCTCGGACTTGCGGGTGGCGGCGTCGATGGTGTCGCCTTCCAGCCAGTGGCGGAAGAAACACCGTTTTCCATCGTTGGTGAGATGATCGCGCGTGACGTTCGTCGGAGCGCGCTTGATCTCGATCACCATCTCTTGGTGCCAGCTGGCATGCGACGCGAGGACAGCGTCGATCTGCTGGACCAGTTTGTGGTTCTTCATGGCTCGGGCCTCATATTCATACATTCGAACATATGTAGGGGAATTCCCGGGAATCAAGCAACGGTTTTTTCCCGCACCGCCCGGTTGGACGGATCCTCACCGGATCGCCCGGCCCTTCAGGATCGCGCCCGAGCCGTACCGGGCGCGGATTGCGTCCGTTGCGCGCTCGGCGGCCTGGCGGCGGGCGGCTTGCGGGTCGAGCAGGTCGCCCGACAGATCGGCGTCGGCGGCGGGGCCAAGCTCGGAGATGCCGACACCGATGAGGCGGAAGGGGCCTTCGCTGGCGGCGGTGTC
>DQCI01000077.1:4835-13135 GCA_003545125.1 Paracoccaceae bacterium | reverse complement strand
GCCCTTTGCTCGGGCGGGTTCCGAGCCTCGCGCTTGAAGATGTCGCGGCGAAAGTCGTGGCAGGGCGTCGTGGCGGTTATTGCTTCGAGCACAACGCGTTGTACGGCCATGCGCTCCAGGCGCTCGGACATGCGCCGCGCGCCGTGCTCGCCCGGGTGTTCGACCCAGCGGGCCAGAGCGGTGCACGCAGTCATCACGCCTTCACCGTCGAGGCGGAGGGCGAGATTTGGCTCTGTGACACCGGCTTTGGTGGCCACGGGGCGCTTGCGCCCGTGCGTCTGACGACACCGGCGCCACAGGCCGCGCCCAACGGCACCTACCGGGTCCGGGTGGATGCCACCTCTGGAGAGACCGCGCTCGACCGGCAGGCGGGAGAGGCCTGGGTGCCGCTCTACGCTTTCGACGCAGCACCAGTGCGCGACATCGATTTCGAGGCCGCGAATTACCTCTGCACCCGCTGGCAGGGCGCGCCGTTCTCGGCCAACCTGATGGTGGCTTTCCATTCCGACGCGGGGCGCATTGCCCTGTTCAACCGCGCGCTCACCCGGGGGATGCCACCGGAGACGAAGCTGGACCACCTCGCGACGGCGGAAAACCTTGGGCATCTGCTCGGCGAGGAATGTGGGCTCGACATCGGCGCCGATGAGGTCGCACGGATCTGGGCCAGGATCGAGCATGCCCCGATGCACCGCTGACGTTGACGGAACAGCCCGGTGTCCCGCCTGGCTGCCGGGCGTGACCAAGCCGGCACCAAGGCGATCCGATCGGAGAGCCAGGCGCCGGGACACTCGCCGCCGCAGGGCGACCTCATTCACCCGCGCTTAACACCTGAACAAAGTGTTAACCTCCGGTGCGAGCATACATACTTGAAATTCATAGGAAACAGACTGTTCACAGCCGCCTCCTGCCCGGCCGGTTTCCTAGGAAACCGGGGGGGCGCCGCCGCTTTGCCGACTCACGCCCTCCGCATTTTTTTGGACGAGTCCGCCGTCTTGACAACGGATCCGCAGCGGCTGGGCCTTGGCGTCCTGCCTTCAGCGCCCCTTCCAGACCGGGTCGCGTTTCTCGGCGAACGCGCGCGCGCCTTCGTCTTGGTCTTCGGAGCGGTAGAGCGTTTCGACGGTCTGGAACTGGCTCTTGGTGATCCGGTTCATCGCGTCCTGGAACTTCATGTCCTCTGCCTCACGCACGATCTCCTTGATAGCCGCGAAGACGAGCGGTGGGCCGGCGGCCAACTCGTCGGCAAGCCGCCGCGCCTCGTCCAGCAGCCCTCCGGCCGCGACAACACGGTTGACCAGCCCCCAGCGCGCCGCTTCCTCCGCATCGAGCCAGCGTCCGGTGAGCAGCATCTCCATCGCGATGTGAAAGGGGATGCGCTTGGGGAGCTTGAGGCTGGTGGCGTCGGCGACGGTGCCGGAGCAGATCTCGGCAGGGCGAAGCTCGCGTGGTCGGCCGCAAGGATGATGTCGGCCGACAGCGCCAGTTCCAAACCGCCGCCGCAGCAGATGCCGTTGACCGCTGCGATCACCGGCTTGTTGAGACCGCGCAGCTCCTGCAAGCCCCCGAACCCGCCGACGCCATAATCGCCGTCGACCGCATCGCCGTCGGCGGCGGCCTTCAGATCCCAGCCGGGGCAAAAGAACTTCTCTCCCGCCGCCGTCAGCAAAGCGACCCGCAGACCGGGATCGTCGCGAAACGCCATGAACACCTCGCCCATGCGCCGCGAGGTGGCAAGGTCGATGGTGTTGGCCTTGGGCCGGTCAAGGGTCACTTCCAACACCGCGCCGCGTCGTGTCATCCGGATCGGGGTCTCGGTCATGTGGTCTCTCCCAGTCGGATCAGCGCATCCGCCGCCACCGGGGGGGCTGGCGTGCAGATGAGCGGGTTCACCTCTACTTCGACGATAAGCGCGGCCTCGGCGGTCACGAAAGCCTGCGCCGCCAGGACCGCTTGCACAATCGTCGTCCGGTCGGCGGGGCGCGCGCCGCGGATCTGGAGCGTGGTGTCGGTCACCCGCGCCAGCATCTCCGACGCGTAGAGCTTGGCAGACGCAATCTCGCGGTTGGCGGGCAGCCTCGCGTCGAGCCGCCAGGCGCCCGCGAGAGTCAGCCAGTCGGCAGCGTCGATCTCGGTGATCATGTCGGCAATCTGGAAGCTCACGCCCTGGAACTTCGCGATCTGCTGGCCGAACTGTTTGCGCTCGGCCGCATACGTCAGCGCATGGTCGAAGCAGCGGCGCGCCCGGCCGACGCAAAAGGCCGCGACGGTAAGGCGGTGGAAGACCCGACGGTCGCGGATGGAAACATCCTCTCCTGCGGCGGGGCAAGCACCGCGTTCGAGTTGGTGCTCGGGCTGATCGAACAGCACCACGGACCGATGCTGCGGATCGAGGTGGCGTCGATGTTTTTTGCCGCAGGGCGGCAGGCGCGTCCGGGCCCGGGCCCGGACCACGCCGACGCACCGGTCGGCGGGCCGGACATCCTGTCGCTCATGCGCCGCAACATCGAAGAACCGCTGTCTGTCGGCGCGCTCGCGGCCGGGCTGGGACTTGGCCGCAAGACGTTGGAGCGGGAGTGCCAGCAGCTCTACGGCATGGCGCCGAGGCGGCTTTTCCGCGCAATCCGCCTGCGCGCGATCCGGCGGATTCTCGAAGACACCGCGCTCCCGGTCGAAGAGATCGCCGCCCGCGGCGGGTATCGGAACGCCTCCGCCATGACCCGCGCCTTCCGCGCCGAATTCGGCCTGGCGCCGTCTCGGTCGCGACGCGCAATCGCGGCGCCGGTCGGATCGGTTCACGCGGCCACGCGTCGCCCTTCGGCATCGAAGTAGAAGGCTCTTTCGGGCGGGAACCCGAGCCGCAATGTCTCGCCGAACCCGATCTCATGCTGGCCGAACAGCCTGAGTGTGATATCGGTGCCCACCGGCCCGCGCAGGACCACGTTGGTGTCGCCGCCGAGGTGCTCGACATGGGTCACCTCGGCTTCCAACAGTCCGGCCGGGTCGCGCGCGAGGTCTTCGGGCCGCACGCCGAGGGTCAGGCCCTCGGCCCCGCCAACCGTCGATGCCGGGAGGAAGTTCATCGACGGCGCGCCGAGAAACCCGGCGACGAACTGGTTGGCGGGGTTGTTGTAAAGCTCCATCGGCGAACCCACCTGCTCGACCCGCCCGTCGCGCAGAACCACGATCTTGTCGGCCAGCGTCATCGCCTCGGTCTGGTCATGGGTGACGTAGATGATCGTAGCGCCCAGGGAGCGATGCAAATCGGAGATTTCGATCCGCGTGTTCATCCGGAGCGCCGCATCGAGGTTCGAGAGCGGTTCGTCGAACAGGAACAGCTTCGGCTGGCGCACGACCGCGCGGCCGATGGCGACGCGCTGGCGCTGGCCGCCGGACAGCTCGGAAGGCCGCCGGTCGAGATAGGGGTCGAGGTCGAGCATCCGGCTCGCCTCGGTGATCCGGGCCGCGATCACGTCCTTCGGCTGACCCTCCTGCTTCAGCGCCAACGCCATGTTGCCGCGCACGGTCAGGTGCGGGTAGAGCGCGTAGGTCTGAAACACCATGGCGATGCCGCGTTTGGCGGGCGGGGTCATGTTGACCTGTTCGCCGGCGATGAAGATTTCGCCCGAGGTTGCGTCTTCGAGCCCGGCGATAACCCGGAGCAACGTGGATTTACCGCAGCCGGAGGGACCGACGAAGACAACGAACTCGCCCTCATCGACCTGGAGGTCGATGTCGTAGAGCACCTGGACCTTGCCGAATGATTTGTTGACCTTGGTGAGTGACAGGGCGGTCATTGGGTGGCCTCCTGGAGAGAAACGGGTTTGCCGGTGCGAATGCTTTCGTCAGCGGCGAGACAAATGCGCAGCGACTGCACTGCATCTTGCATATGGCGGGTGAGGTCGATGTCGTCTGCGATGGCCTTCAGCATCCAGGCCTGCTCGGCGTCGCACAATTCCTGGTGGCCGGGCTCGCCGGGCATGTCGATGTCAGTGTCGTCGCTACCGACGCGGTGGACCCGAATGCCGCCCACCCTGGTGTGCCCTTCGATATCGGCGGACGCGCCCTTGTTGCCGTCGGTGATCGAAACCGCGCCGTTCGGGCTCACGATGTCCTTCACGAAAAAGGCGGTTTCCGACATCATCGGCCCCCAGCCGGCTTCGTACCAGCCGACCGACCCGTCGTCGAAAAGCACCTGGAACTGGCCGTAATTGTACATGTCCGCCGCGATCTCGTCGGAGAGGCGCAGGCCCATGCCGTGAACGCGAAGCGGCTTGGCGTCCGTGACCTGGCACATCACGTCGACATAATGCACACCGCAATCGACGATCGGGCTGGTGGTCTGCATCAGCGCCTTGTGGGTTTCCCATTCGGCGCCCGACGATTGCTGGTTGAGGTTGAGCCGGAAGACGTACGGTCCGCCAAGCGCCCGGGCCTCTTCGATCAGCCGCACCCACGACGGATGATGGCGCAGGACATAGCCGACGACCAGTTTTCGCCCGGTGCGTTTCGCGGTCTCGACCACGCGCTCGGCATCGGCGACGTCCATCGTCAGCGGCTTCTCGACGAAGACGTGCGCGCCCGCCTCCATCGCAGCGATGGCGTAGTCGGCATGGCTGTCGGTATAGGTGGCGATGACGGCAAGGTCCGGTTGGGTCGCCGCAAGCGCTTCGTGAAAATCGGTGAACGTCGGGTAGCTCTGAAGCGCCGGCGGCAGCTCCACTGTCGAGCGATTGACCAAGCCGACGATTTCGGCGCCTTGGTGGTGATGATGGGCCAGCGCATGGGACATCCCCATGTTGCCAAGCCCTGCGACCATGACACGGGTCATTCGACGGCTCCTGTGGATTGCGGGGCCAAGGGCTTTCGAAAGCCCTTGCAAAAGCCGCTTCGAAGCGGCTTTTCGGCGCCGGCGGCGCGGCTCATTTGACGGCTCCCGACGTGATGCCGCGGATCAACTGCCGCGAGAAGATGACGTAGAGGATCATGACCGGCAGGATCGCCATGGAAAGGGCGGAGAGCACCGCGTTCCAATCGGTCACGAACTGCCCGATGAAGACCTGGCTGCCGAGGGTGAGCGTCTTGGTGTGCTCGGCTGGGGCGAGGATCAGCGGGAACCAAAGATCGTTCCAGATCGGGATCATGTTGAACACCGCCACCGTCGCCATTGCGGGGCGCACCAGCGGCAGTACCAGGCGGAAGAAGATCGTGTATTCGGTGAGCCCGTCGATCCGGCCGGCGTCCTTGAGGTCGGCCGAGACCTGGCGCATGAATTCCGACAGGATGAAGATGGCGAGCGGCAACCCTTGCGCGGTGTAGACCAGAATGAGCGCCCAGAGCGTGTTGACGAGGCCCGTCGCCACCATCATCTCGAGGATCGCGACGGTGCCAATGCGGATCGGGATCATGATCCCGAGCGCAAGGTAGAGCCCCATCAGCGTGTTGCCCTTGAAGCGGTATTCGCTGAGCGCGAAGGCCGCCATTGCACCGAACACCAGGACGAAGAACAGCGACGCGACGGTGACGATGAAGGAATTCTGGAAGTAGAGGAAGAAATCCCCCTGCTCCATCACCGTCTGGTAGCCGATCATCGAGAAGCTGTCGGCATCGGGCAGGGCGAGCGGTTCGCGGAAGATCGCCTTGCGGGTCTTGAAGCTGTTGATGAGGATCACGAAGACCGGAAACAGCGCGACGCAGGTGTAGGCGATCAGGATCGCGTGCATCGCGGCGTTGTTGAGCGGGTTGCGGCGCGCTTTGTTCATGTCCGGGCCCTCACAGCTCATACCGGCGCATCCGGGTCTGGATGCCGAAGAGGTAGAGACAGACCCCGATCAGGATGATTGCAAACATACCCGTCGCAATCGCCGAGCCCATGTGCGGATCGCCCAGTTGCAGCTGGAAGCCGAAGAAGGTGCGATACATGAAGGTGCCGAGGATGTCGGTGGCGAAGTCCGGCCCCGCAAGCGCGCCCTGGGCGGCGTAGATCAGGTCGAAGGCGTTGAAATTCCCGACGAAGGTCAGGACCGAGATGATCCCGATCGAGGGCAGGATCAGCGGCAGCTTGAGCTTCCAGAAGGCCGCCGCCCCGGTGATGCCGTCGATCTCGCCGGCCTCGAGGATCTCTTCGGGGATCGACAGGAGCGCGGCGTAGATCAACATCATCGGGATGCCGACAAATTGCCAGACGGAGACCAGCGCAAGCGTTGTCAGCGCGCTGCCCTCCCTGCCGAGCCAGGGCTGGAACCAGCTGCCGAGGCCGACCGCGTCGAGCATGTTCGGGGCGATGCCCCAGATCGGCGACAGGATGAGCTTCCAGGCGAAACCGACGATCACGAAGCTGAGGATCGTCGGCACGAAGATCGCCGAGCGATAGAGTGCCGCGAAGCGCAGGCGCGGGTGCGACAGGATCGCCGCCAGCAGAATACCGATCGGGTTCTGGACGAGCATATGGATGATGAAGAACCAGAAGTTGTTGCCGAGTGCGTTCCAGAAAGCTTCCGACCAGAGCGGATCGCCGAACAGGGTGCGGAAATTGGCGAGGCCGGTGAAGACCCGGACGTTCTCGATCTCGCTGTAGAGCGCGAGGCGCAGGGTGTTGAACAGCGGGAAGATCATCACCGCCGTGTAGACCAGCACCGCGGGCGCCAGGAATACGACGATATGCCAGCGAATCCGGTGCATGCCGGGGCTCCTCCCTCTCGTAAGATCCCGGGCGAGTACCGCCCGGGAAAGTAGTTTAACGTTAAACTATTGCTGCGGCGCGTACCAGCTGGCGAGGCCCGCCTGCAATTCGGCACCGAGATCTTCGGGCGTCTTGGTGCCCTTGATCGCCGCGGCGGAGGCGCCCCAGGTCTCGTTTTCGAGGTTCGGGGTGCCGCGCGAGAGGATCTGGTAGGTCGACCGGATCGTCGATTCGCACTCGCCGCGCCAGGAGACGAATTCCTGCGCCAGCGGGTCTTCCATCGCGATCTCGTGGCTCGACAGCGAGAAGAAGCCCGGCAGCGCGTTGGCGTAGATCGAGGCGAACTCCGAGGTGCCCATCCAGTCGAGGAAGGTGCGCGCGGCCTCGGCGTTGGGCGACGCGGCGTTGAGACCCATCGCGATATCCGTGTGATCCGAAATGTAGCAGGTATCGCCCGCCGCCTTCACCGGCGGTTTGAACGCACCCATCTCGAAATCGGCCTGGGCGTTGAAGCCGGTGATCTCCCACGAGCCCGCCGGATAGATCGCGGCGCGGCCGAGCGTGAAGATGTTCTGACTGTCGGGATAGGTCTGCGCTTCGAAGCCGGACCCGAGATAGTCGCCCCAGCGGGCCAGGGTCGCATAGGGCTCGACCCACTGCGGATCGGTCAGCTTCTGTTCACCGGCGATCAGGGCCAGCCGGCCTTCCTCGCCCTTCCAGTAGTTCGGGCCGATATTGTTGTAGCCCATCGTGGCGGCTTCCCACTGGTCGTTGGTGCCCATTGCCATCGGGGTATAGTTGCCGTCCGCTTCGATCGCGTCGAGCACGGCGAAGAACTCGTCCTCGGTGGTCGGCACCTCGACGCCCACTTCCGCGAAGGCATCTTTGTTGTAGATGAAGCCGTGGATCACCGAGGCCATCGGTACGCAGAAAGTGGCCGAGCCGTCGTCGGTCTGCCAGGCCGACTTGGCGACGTCGGAGAAATTGGCCATCCCGCCGAGATCCGTGAGATCGGCAAGCTTGCCGTCATCGAACAGCGCCAGCGAGGCATCGAACGGGCGGCAGGTGATGAGATCGCCGGCGGACCCTGCGTCGAGCTTCGAGTTCAGCACCGCGTTATACTCGGCCGGTGCCGAGGGGGTGAACTTGACCTTGATGCCGGGGTTCTGCGCCTCGAAGGCGGGGATGATGACATCCTGCCAGAGGGTGAGGTCGTCGTTGCGCCAGCTTTCGATGGTCAGCGTCACGTCCTGGGCGGAGACGCCGGTGGCCGCGGTGACGAGGGCCGTCGAGATGAGAAGTCTGGTGAGCTTGGTATGCATGTGCATCCTCCTGTTGGGTGTTGGGTTCATTTTTCCTGCCTGCCCAGGGCGGCAAGCGCCCCGCGCAGGTGATCGTTGCTTGCTTCGAGCTGCGCCCGGGCGGCCTCTGGCGAGGCGGCGCCCACGGCGACCAGCGCGGCGGCTTTCACCGCGCCTCCGGTCGCGACCAATGCGGCCTCGGCCGCCGCCGCGTCCGTTTCGGCGATCCGCGCCACCATGCTCGCGGCGCGGGCGCGCAGCTTGGTGTTGTCGGCCACGACATTCACCATCATCCCGTCATGCACCGCCCCGATCGCCAC
>DQCI01000077.1:0-4738 GCA_003545125.1 Paracoccaceae bacterium | reverse complement strand
AGCGCGATCACCCGCGCGCCCCGCGCTTTGGCGATCCGGACCGCTTCCAGCGTGTACGGCGTCGCCCCGCTTGCGGCAACGGCGATCAGGGTATCTTGGGCGGTGAGCTCGGCGAGTCCGGTGTCGAGCCCGAAGGCCTCGTCCTCTGTCCCGCCCGGCATCGCGGCCGAAGTCGGCTGACCTCCGGCCATCAGGATACGCACCCGGGTTTCCGGGATGCCGAAGGTGCCACCAAGCTCCTGGGCATCGGCGGCCGCCATCAGCCCCGAGGATCCGGCGCCGACGTAATAGAGCCGCCCGCCGCCGCGTAGGGTTTCGGCCATTGCGCGGGCCCCGTCGGCGAGGGCCGGGCCCACCCGAAGGACGGAGCGCGCCGCCTCCAGCTGCGCCGCACCGAGAATACCGGCGACCTCGTCGAGCGGGCGCAGGTCGAGCCCGACCGCCTTGTCATGCAGCATTTCCGTGGTGGGTGGCCCCATGCGAATCTCCCGAGATGCAATCAGGATACCTTTTCGATACCATTTGTCTACAATCTTGTGTCGCGCAGATCCGCTGACACGCAATGCGCCGCGATTCAGGCCGATTGATATTGGATAGGTCTTTCTTTGTGACAATTTGTATTGTAAAGGTATTAGTATGTGCGCAGGACTCACCCCCTCCGTGATCGCCATCGACGGCGGCGGAACACGCTGTCGCCTGGTGCTTGACCGCGCCGACGGACGGCTGACCGCCGAGACCGGCCCCGCCAACGTGGCGACCGACTTCGACGCCGCGCTCGGCGAGATCCGCCGCGGGCTCGATCTGCTTGCCGACAAAGCGGGGATGACGGCCGGCGAGATCGCGGCGCTTCCCGCCTACCTCGGCCTCGCCGGCGCTAGCGACCGGGCGCTCTGTGCGCGGGTCGCCGCGGCGCTGCCCTTCGCGTTTGTCCGGGTGGAAGAAGACCGGGCCGCGGCGCTCCAGGGTGCGCTCGGCGATGTCGATGGCGCCATCGCCCATTGCGGCACCGGCTCGTTCTTCGGCCTGCGCCAAGGCGGTACCGCCCGCTTCATCGGCGGCTGGGGCGCGCGGCTCGGCGACGAAGCTTCGTCATTCTGGGTCGGGCGCATGGCGCTCACCGGCACGCTCGCGGCAGTCGATGGGTTGCGCTCTCCGTCCGCCCTGTCCGACGCTCTGCTCGCGCGTTGGCACACGCCCGGGGGGCTCGTCGGTTTCGCCAACCGGGCCATCCCGGGCGCGATCGGCGAGATTGCCCCCGAAGTCGCCGCCGCTGCCCGCGCGGGCGACGCGCTTGGCCGCGAGGTGATGCTGGCGGGTGCGACCCATGTCGCCGACATGCTCGGCCGGATCGGCTGGCAACCGGGGCTCGCGATCTCCTTCACCGGCGGGCTCGCCCCCACCTACGCGCCCTACCTGCCGCAAAGCATGCAAGCGGCGTTGGTCGAGGCGAAGGCGCCGCCGATCGAAGGGGCAATCGCGCTGGCGCGGGCTTTCGCCCTGGAGGCGGGCGCATGAGCATCGCCGTGTTCCTCGAACCCGAAGACTGGCTGAAACCGGATGCCGGCCCCCGCTACACCCAGCTGCGCCGCCGGCTCCAGGACGCGATCGCAAAGGGTATACTCGCGCCCAACGCCTCGCTGCCGCCCGAACGCGAGATCGCCGAGATCACCGGGCTCAGCCGGGTGACGGTGCGCAACGCGATGCAGACACTGGTCGATCAGGGGGTCATCATCCAGCGGCAGGGGTCGGGCTCCTTCGTGGCCGACAAGGGCCCCCGCGTCGAGCAGTCGCTGCTGAAACTCACCTCCTTCACCGAAGACATGGCCGCACGCGGGATGGCGACCAGTTCGGTCTGGCTCGAACGCGGTATCGTGCGCGGCGCGGCGCGCGAAACCGAGATGCTGGGGCTGGAACCGGGCGCGTCGGTTGCGCGGCTCTATCGGCTGCGCGCCGCCGATGGCCGTCCGCTCGCACTGGAGCGCGCCACCCTGCCGACAGCACTGTTGCCGAACCCGCTGGAGGTCGAGACCTCGCTCTACCAGGTGCTTGCGCGCGACGGTCACCGCCCGGTGCGCGCCGTCCAGCGTTTCACGGCCCTCAACCTCGGCGCTGACGAGGCCGAGCTGCTCGACGTCGCCCCCGGTGCCGCCGCGCTCTCGATCGAGCGCAGCTCCTTTCTCGATACCGGCCAGCCTGCGGAATTCACCCAGTCGATCTATCGGGGCGACACCTACGATTTCGTCGCCGAACTCCAACTCTTTCCCAACGAGGATTGAAAATGGCAGACACCGCTACCCAGATGCGCCGCGAGATCGAGGAAATCCCCGATGCGGTCGCCCGCCTGCTCGACGAAGGCGCGAACGATACCCGCGCCGTCGCCGCCGAAATCGCCCGACGCGATCCGCGTTTCCTGATCTCGGTCGCCCGCGGCTCCTCCGACCATGCCTGCACCTATCTCAAATATGCCAGCGAACTGCTGTTCGGCCTGCCGATGGCCTCGGTCGGCCCCTCCGTCGCCTCGATCTACGGCGCGCCGCTGAAGGCGAACGGCACGCTCTGCCTGGCGGTCTCGCAATCGGGCCAGAGCCCCGACATCGTCGATCTGGCCCGCAACACCCGCGAAAGCGGCGCCTTTACGGTTGCGATCACCAACGATACCGGCGCGCCGCTTGCCGGCGCCGCCTCTGCCACACTCGGCCTCCACGCCGGCCCCGAACTCAGCGTGGCCGCCACCAAGACCTTCGTGACCTCGCTGGTGGCCGGGCTCTGGCTGATGGCCGAATGGAAGCGCGATAAGGTCCTCCTCGAGGCGATCCATGCGCTGCCCGAGGTGCTCGACCGCGCCACACGCTGCGATTGGTCGGCGGTGACCGAGGCGATCACCGGCGACAACCTGTACACCCTCGGCCGTGGCCCGAGCTGGGCGATCTCGAACGAAGCGGCGCTCAAGTTCAAGGAAACCTGCCAGATTCACGCCGAGAGCTATTCGTCCGCCGAGGTGCTGCACGGTCCGGTCTCGATTGTCGGCTCCGGCTTCCCGGTGATCGGCTTCGCCGCCGCTGACAAGGCCGAAGCGGCGCTGGTCGAGGTGGCCGAAGGGCTTGCGGCAAAGGGCGCGCGGGTGTTCGTGACCTCCGACAAGGTCCGGAAGGCCGAACGGCTTGACCATGTGCGCAGCCGCCATTGGTTGACCGACCCGATCGCGCTGATCGTCTCCTTCTACGCCATGGTCGAACAGGTCGCGGTGCGGCGCGGGATCGACCCCGACGCCCCGCGCCACCTCAGGAAAGTGACCGAAACACGATGAAAGACCAGGTTCTCACATTCCGCGGCGGTCCGATCTTCGACGGGACCGATCTGCGCGACGATTGTGCGCTGCGGCTCGAAGACGGGGTGGTCGCGGTCCTCGACGGCGACGACAAGGTCGCGACGATGGGGGAGGAGATCGACCTCGCGGGCGACATCCTGGCGCCGGCTTACGTCGATCTCCAGGTCAACGGCGGCGGTGGTGTGATGTTCAACGACGCCCCCACACCCGACACGCTCGCACGGATGGCCGAGGCCCATGCCCGGCTCGGCACCGGAACGATCCTGCCCACGCTCATCACCGATACACCCGGCCACACAAGGGCCGCCATCGACGCGGTCGCAGCGGCCGTGGCCGAGGGCGTGGCGGGGATCGCCGGGCTGCACCTGGAGGGTCCGCACCTGTCCCTCGCTCGCAAGGGCGCGCATGATCCTGCTCTGATCCGGCCGATGACGGACGCCGACCTGGCCTTGCTCATCGACGCCGCCGGGCGGCTGCCGCTCCTGATGATGACGGTGGCGCCCGAGAACGTCACCCGCGACCAGGTGCGCGCCATGGCCGGCGCCGGTATCCTGCTCGCGCTTGGTCATACCGATACCGACTACGCCACCTGCCTCGCCTATCAAGAGGCGGGCGTGTCCTGTGTCACGCATCTGTTCAATGCGATGCGCGGGCTCGGCCACCGGGAGCCGGGCGTGGTCGGCGCCGCGCTCGATAGCGGCGGGCTGTCGACCGGGCTGATCGCCGACGGCATCCACGTCCATCCCGCCAGCATGCGTGCGGCCTTCGCGGCAAAGCGGGGCCCGGGCGAGATCTACCTCGTGACCGATGCGATGGCGCCAGCGGGGACAGACATTGAGAGCTTCGAGTTGAACGGGCGCGAGATCACCCGCGCGGACGGGCGGCTCACCCTCGCGGACGGCACATTGGCCGGCGCCGACCTCGACCTTACCCGCGCCTTGAAGGTGCTCACCCAGGAGGTCGGGCTCCCGCTGGACCGGGCGCTCCGCGCCGCAACTTCGACCCCGGCCCGCATCGCCGGGATCGGCGCGGGCGTGCTGAAACCGGGCGCGCGCGCAGCGCTCGTGCGCATCGCAGCCGATCTGTCGGGCTGCGGTTCGGCCCGGTAGGATCCAGATCCCGGGCGCCCGGGGACTCAAGGCACGCCTAGTGGCATGGTAGAGACCTGTGGCGAAACAGTTTTGCCCGGTTAACCTATTAACCAACGGTTAATCGGCAGATTTGGTAAGTGGACTGAAAAACAGCGATTCTACGACGTCTGGCAGGGGTCGGTTTCCTAGGAAACTGGCCCCCGTTTCCTAGGAAACCAGCCGTTCCGATCGCGCGCTGCGAAACATCGTCCCAGACCTTTGCGCCGGGCGCCGATCCGGCCTCGGGTTCAACATGCGTAATAGTCGGATTTGTATGTAC
>DQCI01000240.1:7379-11707 GCA_003545125.1 Paracoccaceae bacterium | reverse complement strand
ATGAAGCCGTCCCGGACTCGCATCAATGACGCATCGCTGCGCGGGTGAGTTGTGCGGTGCGCGCGCGGCAAATGGCACACCGGGGGTGCGGGATGCCGCATCTGCTTTGCAGGCATGTTCCGTCTTTCGGCTCGATCGGGGGCCATGGCGCTCAGGGACCATGGCGCTCAGGGGGCCAACGCGCCGGCGCGCAGAGTCCACGAGACGGTGGAAAGACGCCGGTCGCACCGCTAGCCTGAACCGGCAGTTGATTTCGAGAACCTAGACCTTTGGAGAAACGATGGCAGGCGACGGATCGCAGACCCCGCCCCCCCTCGATGGCGAGGAGGCCAACGCCTTTCTGTCCGAGACCGCGCGGCGCCTGTTGCAGGCGGCCCCGGGGCCTGACCCGCGAAGCCTTGCCGCCCCGGGTGTCGTCCTGCTGTGCGATCTGTCCGGCTTTTCGCGCATGGGCGCGGAGACGGTGGCGAAGTCGGAACGCGGGGCGGAGGTGCTGCAGGGCGTCATCAACGCGGTCTTCGCCCGGATCGGCGACGTCATCGCGCGCCACGGCGGATCGGTGCTCTACTACGCGGGCGATGCTGTCGCCGTGTATTGGCCGACGGGTGAAGACCGGGCGGCGATGGTGCGCGCCGCGGTGGCCTGCGGGCGTGCCGTTCAGGAGGAGGTCGGCGCCGACCCGGTCGGCGACCGGTCGATCGAAATGCGCGCGGGCGTTGGCGTGGGCGACATGTGGCTGGTCGATGCGGGGGCGTCTGGCGGTCGCCAAGCCGTGTTCTGCGGGCCGGTGCTGGACGAGATGGCGGCGTTGGACCTCGTCGCCGGGGGCGTGCGGCTGACCGAAGCCGCGCTGGCGCTGGTGGCCGAGGACGCGCGGGTCGAGACCGATCCGGGCGCGTCGATTGCGCGGGCGGTGAACGCCGAAGCCTGGCCCGCGCCGCCGCCGCCGCCCGCTTTCGACGTCGGCCCCTGGCTGCGTGCGCATCAGCGGGCCGGGCTTTCGCTGGGGCGCGACTGGGTGGCCGAGTTTCGTCAGGTGCATGTGCTGTTCGTGCGCGCGCCGTCCTTCGCCTATGCGGGTCCGCAGGACACCGGCGCGGCGGCGGACGTGCTTCGTGCCATCGCGGCGGCGGTGGAGGCCGAGGGCGGGACGCTCGGCCATACCTGTTTCGACGACAAGGGGTTGGTCGGCATCGCGGCCTGGGGGCTCGCGACGAGCGTGTGGGAGGACGGCGCAGACCGCGCCGTGCGCGCGGCGCAGGCGCTGGCACAGGATCCGGCCGGGCCGTTGCTGGCCGCGGTCACCGCCGGCAAGGTCTTCGCCGGGTTGATCGGCGCGCCGGGGTATGTCCAGCATGTCGCGATCGGCGATGCACTGAACCGGGCGGCCGCGATGTGCATGGCCGGGCGCGCGCCGGTGACCCTCGACGCCGATACACGCGCAGCGGTCGCGCGCCGGTTCGACACGCAGGAGGTCGCCCGCCTGCCGCTCAAGGGACAGGCGGGAGAGGCCGCCGTCTATGCCGTCACCGACGAACGTTTGCGTCAGCTGGCGCACGAGGGAGATCTGATCGGGCGGGGGCAGGAAAAGCGAAAGCTCGAGGCGATCGCCGGGCGGCTGGCCCGGGGTGAGGGGGCAGGCGAGGGCGTGGATCTGTGCCTGACCGCCGACGCAGGGATGGGCAAATCGCGCCTCGCCGCCTGGTTCGAAACCTTGCTTGAAGATGTCGGTGTCGCCCATCTGCAGGTGCAGGGCGATGCGATCCGCCGCGCGATCAGCTACGCGCCGCTCGGTCCGCTGGTGACCGGGCTGCTCGGGCTCGACCCGCGCGCCGATGCCGCGGCGTGTCGGGTGGCCCTCATGCGCCACCTCGACCCCGGGTCGGAACCGCTCCTGTCGCTGCTGTCGCCGCTGCTGCCCACCGTCCTGCCCGAAACCGACGCGTCGCGGGCCTTGGCCGGCGCGGGCCGGGCGGCCGAGACGCGCGACCTGGCGGTCGAGCTTCTGGCCCGGCTCCTGGGCGAGGCCCGCACGATGCTTGTGGTGGAAGACGCCCATTGGCTCGACTCGGCGTCCTGGCAACTGCTCGACGTGTTGACCCGCCGGGCGCCGGTCTCGGTCTGCCTGGTCACCCGGCCGCTCGGCCCCGACGATGTGCCCACCGAGGCGCGCCGGTTCCTCGACCGTACCCTGGTCGAGACACTGGACCTCGGCATGCTGGATGAGGCCGACAGCGGCGCGCTTGCGGCGCAGACGCTGGGCGCCACGGCGGCCGCGCCCCGGCTGGCCGACCTCCTGCACGACAAGGCCGCGGGCCATCCGCTGTTCACGATGGCGCTCGCTCAGGCACTGGACGCCCGGGGGCTGGTCGAAATCGAGAAGGGCTATGCGCATCTGCGGCTCGGCGAGGCCGGGCTGGCGCATCTCGACATCCCCGCCGACGCGGCTGGCGCGATCAAGGAGCGGATCAGCCGCCTGACCCCCTCGCAGCAGCTCACGATCCGCGCCGCCGCGGTGCTTGGGCGCCGGTTCAGCGCCGACGCACTGGCCGAGTTGCACCCCTCGGCCGGGTTGGGGGAGGTTGAGGCCGACCTGACGCGGATCGGTGAGACCGGGTTGATCGAGCCGGAGCCGGAGGGCGGCTGGGCGTTTCACCACGCCATCGTCGCCGATGCGGCCTATCACTCGCTTGTCACCGAACAGGCCCGGCGGCTGCATGCGGCGGCGGCGGCGCGGATCGCGGCGCAGGCGGGCGACACGCCGAAGCAGGGCGACCTCGCACTTCTCGCCCACCATACCGAGCGGGCCGGCGACCGCGACGCGGCGCTGCGCCACCTTGCCGCCGCTGGCGAAAACGCCAAGGCCGCCTACGCCAACCTCGAAACCGTCGATTTCCTGACCCGCGCACTGACGCTCGGCGAAGGCGGTGACGGCGGTGACGCGGGTGTGCCCGATCTGACCCGGGCGCAGTGGCGCTACGACATCGCCTATGCGCTTCGTGCCCTCGGCCAGTACCAGCGGTCCGAGGATTTCCTCAAAGCCTGCATCGGCGATCTCGACCGTTCGCCGCCCGAGACCGGCTGGCAGGCGGCGCGCGGGCTGTTCGGCGGCTATGCCAATTTCCGGATGCGCCCGCACCGGCCCCGGCAGCCTGACGCGGTTCGGGCCCCGGTGATCCTGGCCGCAGACGCGACGATGATGCTGTCGGAACTGCACTACGAGCTCAACAAGATCCCGCAGGCGCTGGCCGAGATCCTGCGCGGCGCCAACCTCGCGCGCGCCGCCGGCGGTGACAGCGCGACGCTGGCCAAGCTCTACATCGGCATGGCGCTGATCTCGACCGCGCTGCCCTGGGCGCTCGATGGTGACGATCTGCAGCAAAAGGCGCTCGCGATCACCGACCGGCTGGACGACCCGGCGACCGAAGGTTGGGTCTACATGGTGTCGGGCAATTACGAGAGCGGAAAGGGCGGCTGGGACGACGGCGAGGGCTATTTCCGGCACGCGATGAAGGTTTCCGAGGCCTGCGGCGAGCGCAAGACCTGGGAAACCTCGTGCTCGACGCTTGCCAACCTCAAGCGGCTGGAGGGGCGGTTCGAAGAGGCCATCGGCTGGTCCGACATCACCCTTGCGGCCAGCCGTGACCGGGGCGTGGTGCACGGCATCATCTGGTCGCACAATGGCCGGTCGCGCGATCTTCTGAGCCTGTCGCGCTGGGACGAGATGCGCGAGGATGTGGCCGCGATGGAGCGCTTGCTCGACGACCCGGCCAACGCGCTCGACGCCAACGACAACAACCGGCTGGTGTTCTACTACGCCCGCGCGGCGCTGGCGCTTGAGGACGGGCGCGATCCGGCGGCGATAGCCGATCTCGAGGCGGCACTGGAGATCGTGGGGCGCACGAAGCGTCCGCAGGTCTACATGACCCAGAATGCCCCGATCTACTGCGATCTGATCTGGGCGCTGCGCGACCGGGGGCTGCCAGCGGACCAGGCGCGTGGCTACCTCGACGTGGTAACAAAATCAGCCGCCCGGATCGGCAAGCAATATCGGGCGGGCGTGCCCATGGCCGCGCTTGCGCAAGGTGACGGCCACTGGGCACGGGGCCGGGGGGACAAGGCCGCGAAAAGCTGGCGGATCTCTGCCGCGGCCGCCGACGAGCGGGGCATGAGCTACGCCGCGGCCGAAGCTTGGGACCGCTTGACCCGCACCGGGTTGGCGGACGAGACGGCCGCGCGCGATGCCCACCTCGCCCGCGCAAGGATCGAGCTGCCACGGCTTTGGCGGTTGTCGGGCTGAGGCGGGGGCGTTCGGGCCCCTGCGGCCT
>DQCI01000240.1:3941-7361 GCA_003545125.1 Paracoccaceae bacterium | reverse complement strand
GGTCAGGCTTCGACCGCGACCACGCCGCCTGACCGCCTGCGCCAGGCCACGAAGGGCAGCACCAGGGCCCAGGCCGTGACCGAGTAGATCGCCGTTGGCAGGGTCATCGCGGGCAATCCGGTCGCGACGCCCGCGACGATGCCGCCGACCGCAATACCCAAGGTGCCGTTCTGGATGCCCGACTCGATCGCCACGGTCGTCGTCTCGCGGTGGTCGAGACCTGCGGCGCGCGCGGTCAGCACCCCGGCAGTGAGCAACACCGCCGTCATCGTCACGAGCGCCGGCCCGAGCGTGCCGATATTGGCGAGGAAGGTCTCCCAGTTGGCCGCCAGCGCCAGCAGGATCAGCACCGCGAACAGGGCGGTGGTGATCCGGTTCATCCACGGGGCGAGCCGGGCGGTGAACGCAGGCGCGAGGCGGGTGAGCGCCATGCCGAGGCCGACCGGCACGGCCGTCAGCCCGAACATCGTCAGCCCAAGTGCGGTCACGTCGATCGGCGGCGCGTCGGCGCCCATGAAATAGCGCACCGAAAGCGCGGTCAAAACCGGCAGGGTCAGGATCGACACCAGGCTGATGACCGCCGTCAGCGATACCGAGAGCGGCACGGACCCCGCGGCCATTCGCGTGGCCACGTTGGACATCACGCCGCCCGGGCAGAGTGCCAGGATCATCGTGCCGGCGGCGAGTTCGGACGGCAAGCCGAACAGCACCGCGAGGACAAACCCGGTCACCGGCACCAGCACGAGCTGGTTGACCGCGCCGAGACCGAAGGCCCGCGGGCTGCGCAGAACACGCGCGAAGTCGGCGCCGGTCAGACCGAGGCCGAGCGAGAACATGATGACCGTGAGCACGGCCGGAAGAATGAGGTCGACGAGCATGGTGAAACTATCCCCCGGGAAAAACCCGAATCGAAACCTGATGCGTCCGTCCTTCCTAGCACGCCCGGCCCCGGGGTCAGTGCACGGACCTGCACCGTGCAGCCGCTGTGAACCGGTTCACAGCCGCCGTCACCGATCTGCGGCACAAACGGGCAAGGCGCGGAGTAATTGGGAGGAAACCCACATGACGATCGAGCTCTGGTTTGCGCTGGCCGCCGCCAACTTCGCCGCTTCGGTGGCGCCGGGACAGAACGTGGCGCTGGTGGGTAGCGCCGCGGTGCGGGCGGGCCTGTGGGGCGGTGTCGCGGCCGGTGCGGGCATCCTGGTGGCCGAGCTGGCCTGGTCGGTGCTGGCGCTCGCGCTCCTGCTTGGCGCGCGCGATGTGAGCCCTGCGCTGTTCACGGGATTGCAGCTCGCCAGTGTCGCCTCGCTCATCTGGATCGGGGTTTGCATCCTGCGGGAGCCAGCGGCGGACGCGAAATCCGCCCGCGGGGCCCGGTGCAGTGTGCGGCGTCTTGCCATGCGCGGGATCTGGATTGGCGCGGCCAACCCGCTGGCGCTGGTGTTTTTCCTCTCGCTTCTGCCCGGTTTCGTGCCCGCGCAGACCGACCTCGCCAACCCCGCCGCGCTGGCGTTCTTTGTCTCGGCGGTGCTCGCCTCGACGGTGGCCGGGCTGGCGCCCTGG
Organism: Paracoccaceae bacterium; assembly: GCA_003545125.1. Lineage (GTDB taxonomy): Bacteria > Pseudomonadota > Alphaproteobacteria > Rhodobacterales > Rhodobacteraceae > Sinisalibacter. The sequence continues at coordinate 5,798 of DQCI01000240.1, read as the reverse complement.
CTGGTCGCCTCCGGGGTGCTGGCGCGCAGCGGGCTCGGCTGGTGCCTTCAGGTCTTTTCCGGGTGTGCGCTGCTCGTGATCGCCGGCGTGGTCCTCTGGCGCACGCTGGGCTGATCGCGTTCCGGGGGGCGCGGGGGCATGAACGGCGTCAACGGGGTCTGCAAGACATTGGTCACACGGCGTGCCGCGGAAACCCCTCTGCGCGTTCCAATCGATGGCTTTGCCGGTGCGGTTGTCTCGGCGGAACATTGCGGGCGCATGAGACCCCGGACCTCGCCCGGCCCGAAACCGGCAACGCACGACCTGGAGGCACAGATGACACCGAGCCCGCGCCCAGCGCCGCGCCAGACCTCCGACGCCGCGGCGCCGACGCCGGGTCGCACCGACGGGGCGCGGTGACCGATGTGGGATCTGGCCATCCAAGTCGCGTTCGCGAACCTCGCCGTCGGCCTGATCCCGGGCCACAACCTTGCGCTCATCTCGGCAGGTATCGCCGCCTCCGGTGTCGTCGGCGGTCTCAGGGTCATGGCCGGTATGACCGTCGCGAAGCTGGTTTGGGCCTCGGCCGTGCTCGGGCTCCTGCCGCTGGCCCTCGCCGCCGGGCCAACACTCCTCGACATGGCCCGGATCGCGGGCGGGCTGGCGCTGGTGTCGATCGGTCTTGTGCGGCTGGTCCAGGGCGTGCGCGCTCACGCGGCACCGCGCGCCGCGCAGGGCACGATCCGCGGCGGCTTTGCCGGCAGCCTCATCAACCCCACCACCAGCATCTTCTTTCTGTCGGCGTTTCCGGCGATGGCCGCGCCGGTGCCGGACGCCGGACCGGAGGCGACGGCGCTGTTGCTGCTGGCGATGGCTTTGTCGAACCTGCTCGCGCTTCTGCCCTGGTTCGGCCTTGGCCTCGCGGCCCGGCGGCTCGGGCCGCGGACCTTGCGAATTGCTTCGGGCGGATTCATGGTCGCGGCCGGTGCGGCGCTGGCCAGCTCGGCCTTGTGATCGTGCGACGGCCTCAGGGCGTGAGGATCAGGCGCTTCGGCGCACCAGCCCTTCACCCACGCGCGCCCGGGCCGCGAGCGCGCCGAGGTCAGGCACCGTGGTCTGGCCGCCCGCCCGCACGATAAGCCCGTCGTGGGCGAAGGCGCCGAGGCGTTTGTTGACCGCTTCGCGGGTTACGCCCAGCATCTGGGCGAGATCGGATTGCGAGAACCGCCGGGTGAACCGCGCCGCGCCGCCGTCGATCACGCTGTGGGCGACGGCGAGATCGTGCAGTTTCTGCGCCAACCGGCTGTCGAGGTCGAGGAAGGCGAAGGCGCCCATCTCTGCAGTGTTGCGGCGCAGGTGTTCGCACAGAAGGTCGATCAGGTGGCGCGCGAGCGTCGGGTAGCCTTCCAGCGCGGCGTCGAGCGCGGCCGGTGGGGTGAGCAGGCATTCGGTCGGTTCGAGCGCGGTCGCGTTTGCCGTGCGCGGCAAGCCATCGAGCAGGGCGATCTCGCCGAACGGGTCGCCCGGTTCCATCAAGGCGATGGTCAGCTCGCGCCCGTCCTCGTCGGCGATCCAGATCCGCACCAGCCCGGACTGCAACACGTAGAGCCCGTCTGGCGGATCGCCGGCCATGAACAGCCCCTGCTGGGCGCGAAAACGCACGAACCGGCTCGCCAGCGCCAGCGCCGCGACACTCGGGTCATCGGCGCTGGCGAACAGGTGGCATTTGCGGATCGCCTCTTTCATATCCTGCGGCATGAACACTCCCCACCGCAAAACGCTAAGCGAGGGTCCGGACGGCGTCAAGGCGGCGCGCAGGGCGGATCCCGCGATCTGGCTGGCTGGACATTGCGCGACCGGACCGGCCCGGACCAACGC
>DQCI01000240.1:3450-3894 GCA_003545125.1 Paracoccaceae bacterium | reverse complement strand
GACCAACGCGCAGGGCCGCCCCGACGGGACGGCCCTTCTTTGTCTACGTCCGAGCTCTCAGGTGTCGAGCTTGTTGATCTTCATCATTTTCATGATCATTTTCTCATAGACCGGCTCGGACACGCCCTTCTTGATCTTGCGCATGAAGTACCATTCGAAGGCGAGCTTGGCCCAGTGGACCCATTTGCCTTCGCCCGACCAGTTGACGTTGCGCGGCGGGTTCTGCGGCATCGCGAGGAAGGCGGCGCCACGGTCGCCGAAATCGGCGAGGCAGAGGGCGTTCCAGCTCGGCAGTTCGTTGGGCTCCTCGCCGCGCAGGATGAGGGGCAGGTTGTGGGCGGTGGCGGTGACCATCGATTCGATCATGAACCCGGTCTTGGGCACGCCGGTCGGCACAGGTGTCACCACCGGCGGGGCGATGGCGATGGCCACGCCGATGCCGAA
>DQCI01000240.1:1513-3387 GCA_003545125.1 Paracoccaceae bacterium | reverse complement strand
CCCTCGATCCCCATCATGGCCGGGATGCCGCGGAAGGCCGGCAGCATCATCTTGTACTTGGCCGGGACCTCGTGCTTTTTCTTCTCGTTACCCTCTTCGTCGAACTCGGTGATGTGCACCGCGTCCTCGGTGAATTTCTCGGTCTTGGCGTTGACGATCCATTTGATGTCGCGGTCGCGCAGGATCGATTCGAGCATGCTCTTGGTGTCGCCGACGCCGCCGAGGCCGAGGTGGCCGACGTAGGGCTCGGAGCTGACGAAGGTCATCGGCACCTTGTGCTTGATCTTGCGTCGGCGCAGATCGGTGTCGAGCGTCAGCAGGTATTCATAGGCCGGGCCGAAGCAGGAGGCACCCTGGACCGCGCCGACGACGATAGGGCCGGGATCTTCGCAGAATTTCTCCCAGGTGCCGCCCGCGCAGCCCGACTTGCAGGCGTCTTCGACGTGACACACGGAGTTGGTGTGATTGTCGGGTCCGAAACCCTCGATCTCGTCGAAGGCGAGGTCGGGGCCGGTGGCGATGATGAGGTAGTCGTATTCGACCTCGCGCCCCGATTCGAGCAGGATCTTGTTCTCGTCCGGCACCAGTTTGGTCGCACCGTCGCAGATAAAATCGATCCCCCTGCGGCGCATCACCGGCTCGAGGTCGACCGTCAGGTCGTCCTGGGTGCGCCAGCCGACACCCGCCCAGGGGTTCGATGGCGTAAACTGGAAATAGGGCTTGTTGGAAATGACCGTGATCTTGTCGCTGCGGGTCAGTGTTTCTTTGAGTTCATAGGCCTGAATGGTCCCGCCAAGACCGGCACCCAGAATGACAACATGTGCCATGTTCGCTCCCATTTTGTTAGGCTCGGCGAGCCACGCTCGCCCATTCCTGATGCCCGCGGGGGGTCCCCGACGGCCGCTCCTAGCCGTTCGCGCAAAGTGGGCGAAGTTTAGCCCCGTCCGTGGGAAAAAACAAAACAAACATCACGAAAAGTACATGTGACCGGCCGGTCACAAGGGGCGGGCCTGGGTGCGACCAAACTCTCTCGGGGGAGGTCGGTCAGCTCAGGCCCGGAATGCGTCGAACAGCGGCGCGAGGACGCGCGGTCCCGCATCGGCGAGATCGTAGGTGCAGCCGTCGAGCAGCCAGCGCATCGACAGACCCTGCACCGCCTCGGCAATCAGCTGAGCGGCGTCTTCCGCGACGAGGTCGGACCGGTGAACGCCCCGGGCCTGACCGACGCGAATGATCCCGGCGAGCGCCAGGCGGCGTTTGTCGAGCAAATCCGAGAATTTCTCCCGGAGCGCGTCGCTCTCGGCCTGCAATTCGCGCGAATACAAGATCGCCGGGATCGCGGGTTGTTCGCAGATATGGACGAAATGGTGACCCACGACCCGCTGCAATTCCCCATGCGGATCGGCCTCGGCGTTTCCGGTGCCGTTCTTCTGGAGGCCGTTCATCTCGGCGACGATATGGTCGCCGACCGCCAGCCAGATGTCGCCCTTGGTCGCAAAGTGGCGGAAGATTGCGGGCTGCGTCACCCCGACCTCATCGGCGAGATGCTGGGTGGTGACCCTGTCGGGGCCGATCCGGGCCGAAAGGCGGATGGCGGTCTGGACGATCTCAGCCCGGCGGTCTGCTGCGCTCTTCCGCTTTCGGGGTTCTTTCATTGCGCGGCTTCTCCTTGAAGATATCGTCCGGTCGAAGCGGGCGCACCGCGGGCTGCCCGGACTGCTGCAACCTGTAACCCTTTCTGGGCGAAAACTTTACACGGGTCCAGTAATATCCGAATCACTCCGGCGAGTCTTCGCACTTTCTCGCGATCAGAGGAATGATTCCAGGTCAAGGCAAGACGTCGCGGCAAAATGGCGCGGCGCGCCGATGGCCCC
>DQCI01000240.1:0-1495 GCA_003545125.1 Paracoccaceae bacterium | reverse complement strand
CAGTGCCCCGTTCGGGGCCGCCGCGACGCGATTTCGAAATCGCGTGCAAAGCGCCTTCGAAGGCGCTTGGGCAAGGCGTTTCGAAACGCCTTTCGGTGCGGTTACCACACGCGTGGCGCCCGCCTGCCCGGGTGCCGGGTCTTCGCCGCCGAGGGATATCGCGGCCTTTTGCCGGAGCCGGCGCTGGTGCGGGGTGGGTCAGGGCTGCGGACCCAATATGGGGTTTTCATCGTCGAACCCGGAGTTATAGTGCCGCCATGACCGACGCGGCCCATATCCCTTCCGCGCCCGGCGCCATCGCGCGCCCCGGGCTGGCCGCGCTGCTTCTGCTTAGCCGCCTCTGAGCGTGCCATCCGGCGCGCGCGCTCAGAGGATGCATGATCCGCGCCCCTTCACGCAAAACCACATGCAAACCGGCTGAGATTTCCAGGAAAGAAGACGACATGAACATGCCCAGTGACCAGGACCGCGTCCTGATTTTCGACACGACGCTGCGCGACGGCGAACAGAGCCCCGGCGCGACGATGACCCATGAGGAAAAGCTCGAGATCGCCGAGCTGCTCGACGACATGGGGGTGGACATCATCGAGGCCGGCTTCCCGATCGCCTCGGAGGGCGATTTCCGCGCCGTGCGCGAGATCGCCGACCGTTCGAAGGAGGCGGTGATCTGCGGCCTCGCGCGGGCGAACTTCAAGGATATCGACCGCTGCTGGGAAGCGGTGAAGAAAAGTGCCCGGCCGCGGATCCACACCTTCATCGGCACGTCGCCCTTGCACCGCGAGATCCCGGGCCTGTCGATGGACGAGATGGCGGACCTGATCCACGCGACGGTCACCCACGCCCGCAACCTTTGCGACAACGTGCAATGGTCGCCGATGGACGCGACCCGGACAGAGCACGATTATCTCTGCCGGGTCATCGAGATTGCCATCAAGGCGGGGGCCACGACGATCAACATTCCCGACACGGTGGGCTACACCGCGCCGCGCGAGTCGGCAGATCTCATCCGGATGTTGACGGAGCGGGTGCCGGGGGCGGGTGAGGTGGTGTTCGCCACCCATTGCCACAACGACCTCGGGATGGCGACGGCCAACGCGCTGGCGGCCGTCGAAGCGGGCGCGCGGCAAGTCGAATCGACCATCAACGGTCTCGGCGAACGCGCCGGCAACACCGCGCTCGAAGAGGTGGTGATGGCGCTGAAGGTGCGCAACGACATCATGCCGTTCCACACCGGCGTCGATACGACCAAGATCATGAAGATCTCGCGGCGGGTGGCGCAGGTGTCGGGCTTCCCGGTGCAGTTCAACAAGGCGATCGTCGGCAAGAACGCCTTCGCCCACGAGAGCGGCATCCACCAGGACGGGATGCTGAAGAACCCCGAGAATTTCGAGATCATGCGGCCGGAGCACATCGGGCTGTCGGCCTCGTCGCTGCCCTTGGGCAAACATTCGGGCCGTGCGGCGCTGAAGGCAAAGATGAGCGATCTGGGGTATGA
>DQCI01000270.1:6292-6799 GCA_003545125.1 Paracoccaceae bacterium | reverse complement strand
CACGATGGTCGAACCGCAGATGGGCGGCTGGGGGGCGACCTGCGCGCGCGACGGCATGAACGCCATGTTCTCAAACAGCCACGGCGACACGTTCAACACGCCTGTTGAAATCTGCAAGGCGCGTTACGAGTTGGGCGTCGCACACAAATCCCTTGCCGACCGCCCCGCGCAGGATGCGATATGCCTCGCAGGGCGCGGTGTGTCGGTGCTCTATGAAACCCGCGCCGAGGCCAGCCTTTCGGTGGGCTACACCCGTGGCGTCGTTCCGGTCTGGTCGCTCGATCAGGTGCCGCAGGGCGGCAAGAACGCCATGCATATCCTCCGTGGATCGGGCGAAATCGAATACCATCGCTTCATCAGCGGCGCCCGCCTGAAGCCCGGTGATCGCGTCTTGATCGAAACCGCATTTGGCGGAAACGCTTGATCTTTGGGTGATGTCGTCACGTCGTCGCCGGGGTCGCCAACCACGCAGATGTACCGTCCGGCCTGGATCGCATCGCGGGTGTC
>DQCI01000270.1:0-6107 GCA_003545125.1 Paracoccaceae bacterium | reverse complement strand
GAACACCCTGTCGAGGCTTGCCGCCTAGAGCACCGCGTTCGCCTGCCGGGACAACAGGCTCGACGGCCGCGCGCGGTAGAGCGCTGCCGTCACCAGCCCCGCGATCACCGCCTTGGCGATGTCTCCGGGGATGAAGGCCACGACAAGCGCCGTTGCTTCGAGCAGGGTCTTGTCGAGCACCAGGGCCATGCCGATGATGCCGAAGGCATACATCACCACGATCCCGCCGATCACCGACGCCACGCCCGCGACAAGGGCGAGCTTTTGGCTGCGCCAGCGTTCGACGATGAAGCCAATGCAAAAGGCCGCCGCGACCCAGCCGGCGAGGAAGCCGGCCGTCGGGCCGACGAACACGCCCAGCCCGCCGCGGCCACCCGCAAGCAGCGGCAGGCCGAGCGCGGTAATCAGCAGAAACAGGAGCACCGCGAGCGTTCCGCGTCTCGCGCCCAGCACCGTCCCCGCCAGCATCACCCCGAGGCTTTGCGCGGTGACCGGCACCCCGAACCCGAGCGAAAGCTTGGGCAGAAAGCCGAGCACCGCGATGACAGCGGCAAACAGCGCGATATGAGCGAGGGATCTTTCCATGGGTCAGTCCTTGTCCGGTCGTGTCAGGCCGCCACGTGCCCTGAGCGCCTCGCTTACCCTGTCGGCATCCTCCAGCGCAAGCACCGCGAGCGGCAACACCACGCGCCAGCGGGCCCGGCGCGGCGACCGGGCGCGCCAGCTCTCGGTCAGATGCCTGGCCTTTTCACCGAGCACCGGCACCATGCGGATGACCAGGCCGATCCCGATCTCGAGCGCCGCCATGTTGAGCCCGAGCCGGGCCAACGGCGTGCCGAGCCAGCGCACCACCGCCATGATGTCGCTGAGCCGGGTGGTCATGGTGACGAGGTTGGCGAGGCCCACAGCGCTCAGCATCCGTAGGGTGATGACGAGGCCCGCTTCGACATCGCGCGTGACGAGGTGCCAGGCCAGCACCACCGCCGCGAATGGCCACAGGATGCTGAGCCGCTTGAGCCCGGCGGTGAAGAACACCCGGCCCGGCAGCGCGTAGAGCGACACACTAAAGAGCGCCGCGCCGGTGTGAAAGGCAAGCCCGTCCGCGCGCGCCAGCCCCCCCGTCGCCACCACCAGCAGCGCCAGCTTCAGCCCGGCGGGCAGGTCGTGGGCGCGGGTCTTAACCGGGGAGGTCAGAGATATCATCGCGCGCCCCCTGTCGTGCCATTTCGTCGAGATAGGCGTCGTTCACCTCGGCACCGGCCCCGACCATCGCGATGCGCCCCTTGTCGAGCCAGAGCATCGTGTCGCAGTCGTCGAGATCTTCGGGCGCGTGGCTGATGTGGATCACCGCGCCGGGAAACAGCGCCAGGTAGCGGCGCAGCTGCGCCCGGGTGGGTATGTCGAGGCCCGCGAAAGGTTCGTCGAGGATCAACGTGCGCGGGGCCATCGCCGCGACCGCCATCAAACAGACCAGGTGCTTCTGCCCCTGCGACAGCGCAGAGATCGGCGCCTCGGCCCACCCGGCCTTGTCGAACCGGGCCAGCGTTTCGCGCGCCCCCGCCTCGGCCTTGCGTTTCGAGCTCCCGAGCTGACCGAGGCCGAACGCCACTTCCTCGAGCACGGTCGGGAAGATGATCTGGTGATCGGGGTTCTGAAACAGAATGCCGACCTCGCCGAGTGCCGCCCGGCGATCATTGTAGAGGTCATGACCGTTCAGCCGAACGGTGCCCGTCGTGGGCGCGACGAGGCCGGCGATCACCCGGGCGAGGGTGGACTTGCCCGATCCGTTGCGCCCGACCACGCCGAGGCGCCGGAACCGCAGATCGAGGTCCAGGTCCCTCAGCACCGGGCGCGCCTCAAGCGTCAGGCAAAGCCCGTCAAGCGCGATGCGCGCCGAGGCCTCCTTTGGCCGGTCAGGTGTCATCTGTCGCTCCGCTTTCAAACGGGGTCCCTCGAATTGGTTGGCCGGGATTTCGCAAGGCGATCCCCGCGGGTGGTCTTCGGGGGCTCCGTTCCCGGCCCGACACGAACGACGGCGATCGGCACAGACGGTCGCACACGAGACGCTCCCCAAGGCAGCATCTGCACGCAAGAGCCGTCCAGAGCAAGGATCTTTGGGGCGCGCGGAACACACGGGGGCCAGCGCCTTGCCGCGTGCGTCGGCTGGCCGGTCCAGCAGCTGTGCGCGCCGTTATTCGGCGGCGCTCTGAAGCCGCGGCCCGGTCGATTGTCCGAGAATCAACTCCGCCTCCAGCAGCGCTTGGCGCAGACCCGCCGCGGGGTTCTCCACCATATCGATCAGAATCCGGGCCGCGTGCCGGCCGGCATCGCGCACCGAGGAGCGGGTGGCGGTGAACATCGGGACATCGCCGCGGTTCTGCAGATAGCTCAGATCGTCGTCATGGGTGACGATGGACACGTCCCGTCCCAGCCGCAAACCCGTTTCTCCGATGGCCCGGCGCACACCGAGCGCGGTGATGATCGAGGAGACGAGGAAAGCCGTGGGCGGGTCCGGCTGCGCGAGGAAAGCGCGCGCGGCCTCGTGGCCGAACATTTCGGTCATCTCCTCGCCGGCGATGAGGGCCGGGTCGGTATCGAGCCCGCGCGCCGCGAAGGCCTCCTCGAACCCGGCCTGCCGCCGGATCGCGAAATCCATGTCCGCGAGCCCGTTGACCAGCGCGATGCGGCGGTGGCCCAGATCGAGCAGCAGATCGGTTGCGCGGCGGAACGCATGGGTGTTGTTCATATCGACCCAGGCATAGGGCTCGTTGCAGTCCGAGGCGCGTCCGTGCACGACGTAAGGAATGCCGATCTCGTTGAGCAGGTGGATCCGCTGCTCGGCGAGCTTCGGCGAATGCACGAGCAGCCCGTCGATCGAGCCATTGGTCCGAAGGTCGCGGTAGGTTTGCTCCTGCAACTCGTCGGGCACGATCGTGAGCAGCATGTCGTAGCCCTGCGCGGCGTAGACCTCGCCGGCGCCGGCGATGAAGTCGGTGAAGACCGGGTTCATCATCTCGTGTTTGGACGACAGCGGGATCACGTGGCCGATCGCCATCGCGCGGCCGGTGGCCAGCGACCGGGCGCGCACATTGGGCCGGTACCCATGCGTCTCGGCCGCCTCGCGCACCCGCCGACGGGTCGCCTCCGACACCTCCGGATACCCGTTCAGCGCCCGGCTCACCGTCGTTGGCGACAGGTTCAAGAGCTCTGAGAGATCCTTGAGTTTCATTTCACCCGGAACGTTCCAAACCGCTTTGACTGACCGTACGAGCCTAGAGCGGATTGCGATGTTCTGTCAAAAGAAACTCCATTTCTTGTGCGTGGCTCTTGCGAGAGCGCCAAAAACTCCCGCAACACCGGGATGCATCATTGACACCGGTCGGGTCGGTGCGCGACGGTAACCGCATCCAAAGCGCTTTGGGGTGAGTCGAATCCGGTTCACCGCCGGGTCAAGGATTGTTTCGGGCGCCAGTGTTGGCGCAGATCTGGGAGGATTTGGAACTCATGAAACAAACACTCTTCACCAGCGCCGCCGTGCTCGCGCTTTCCGCCGGCACCGCGGTCGCCGACAACCACCTGATGTTCGCGCCGGGCGAGGGGGCGTTCAGCTGGGACAGCTACAACGCCTGGGCCGAAAGCGCCCCTGACCTCGGCGGTCAGACCGTCACGGTCGGCGGCCCCTGGCTGCAGCCCGAAGACGAAGTCTTCCGTTCGGTCGTGGCCTACTTCGCCGAGGCGACCGGCGCCGAGGTGATCTACACCGGCTCCGACAGCTTCGAGCAGCAGATCGTGATCGACGCCGAAGCGGGCGCGGCGCCCAACGTCGCCGTCTTCCCGCAGCCCGGCCTCGCCGCCGACATGGCCTCGCGCGGCCTGCTTTCGCCGCTGCCCGCCAGCATGGCGCCCTTCACCGCCGAGAACTACGGCGCGGGTCAGTCCTGGGTCGATCTCGGCACTTTCGCCGACGCTGATGGCACCGATCAGCACTACGGTTTCTACTACAATGTGAACGTGAAATCGCTGGTCTGGTACGTGCCCGAGAACTTCGAAGATGCGGGCTACGAGATCCCGACGTCGATGGAAGAGCTCAAGGCGCTCACCGAACAGATCGTGGCCGACGGCGATACGCCGTGGTGCATCGGTCTGGGCTCCGGGGCCGCCACCGGCTGGCCGGCCACCGACTGGGTCGAAGACATCATGCTGCGCACCCAGCCGCCCGAAGTGTACGATGGCTGGACCACCAACGAAGTGCCGTTCAATGACGAGCGCGTCGTTGCCGCGATCGAAGAATTCGGCTGGTTCGTCGGTGACGATGCGAAAGTGTCGGGCGGCGCCGGTGCCGTGGCCACGACCGACTTCCGCGACAGCCCGAAGGGCATGTTCGCCTCGCCGCCGCAGTGCTACATGCACCGCCAGGCCTCGTTCGTGCCGGCCTTCTTCCCTGAAGACATCGAGTTCGGCGAAGATGTCGATTTCTTCTACTTCCCGTCCTACGCGGAGAAGGATCTCGGCAACCCGGTGCTCGGCGGCGGTACGCTGATGACGATCACCGATCCGTCCGACGCCACCAACGCGTTCATGGAATTCCTCCAGCTGCCGCTGGCGCATGAGGTGTTCGGGGCCCAGTCGGGCTTCCTGACGCCGCTGAAAACCGTGAACCCGGAGACCTACCTCTCCGACGCGCTGCGTGGCCAGGCGGAGATTCTGGTGAACGCCACGACCTTCCGTTTCGACGGCTCGGACCTGATGCCCGGCGCCGTCGGTGCCGGCTCCTTCTGGACCGGTATGGTCGACTACACCGGCGGCAAAGACGCCCAGGCCGTGGCCGACGAAATCCAGGCCAGCTGGGATGCGCTGAAGTAATCCATCCAGCCCAAAAATTCCGGAGGCCCCACGCGAGAGACGGGGCCTCCGGCCCGGAATAACCGATAATACGGGCCCAAGGCCCGAGGGAGGGAAAGATGAATCCCGCGCTATTGGGTCTCGTAACCATTGTTATCGGTGTCGGCGGCTGCCTTGCGTATTTCTATTTTTCGAACATGTTCCTCGACAAGGTGCTGTTCCCCGCAAGTGGCCCGAACGCCGGCCGCAACATCAACCGGGCCAACCAGATCCGGCCCTGGTTGTTCCTGTTCCCCGCCTTCTTCGCCCTCCTTCTCTACCTCGGCTACCCGGTCTTCGAGACCCTGCGCCTCAGCTTTACCGATCGGGTGCCAGTCCCGGGCGGGGGCGGGGACTACACTTTCAAATGGGTGGGCATCGACAATTACCGCCAGATGGTGGACGAGCCGAAATTCTGGGAAGCGATCCGCAACAACCTGATGTGGCTTGTCGTCGTGCCCGCGGCCTCGACCGCCTTCGGCCTGCTCGTCGCCCAGCTCACCGACCGCATCTCCTGGGGTAACATCGCCAAATCGCTGATCTTCATGCCGATGGCGATCAGCTTCGTCGGCGCCTCCGTGATCTTCAAACTGATCTACGACGCGCGTCCCCAGGACGTCGACCAGATCGGCGTGTTGAACGCGGTCTGGATGAATTTCGACGGCGGCTTCGGCTCCATTGTGGTGTTGAAGATCCTGCCCGCGATCCTGTTCCTGGCCTTCGCAGCCGTCGCCGGCTTTCTGTCCTGGCTGCTGTTCCGCTCGGTCTTCATGGAGGCGCGCAACCCGGCCTCGGGGGGCATCAAGGCGGTGCGCCTCGTGCTTGGCGTGTTCACGGGCATACTGGCGCTGATCTCACTGAAATCGGTGCTCGACGTCTTCACCACGACGCTGCCCTACGGTGAGCCGCAGACCTGGCTCACGCTGCCGTTCTACAACAACTTCTTCCTGATGGTGGTGCTGATCTGGATCCAGACCGGTTTCGCCATGGTCATCCTCTCGGCGTCGCTTCGCGGTATCCCCGAAGAGACCATCGAAGCGGCAATCATCGACGGCGCCAACCCGTTCCAGGTGTTCTTCCAGATCAAGGTGCCGCAGATCATGCCCACCATCGTGGTGGTCTGGACAACGATCACCCTGACCGTGCTCAAGGTCTTCGACATCGTGTTCGCCATGACCAACGGCCAGTGGGAGACCCAGGTGCTCGCCAATTACATGTACGACAAA
>DQCI01000084.1:26533-28009 GCA_003545125.1 Paracoccaceae bacterium | reverse complement strand
ACGGCGGTGCAGCGGGTGTGGGCGAGGATCTGGCGCAGGCCCGGGTAGCAGGGGTTTTCGTGCACCGCGACCCGGCGCTGGCCGAGCAGGATCTCCGCCGCCATCCACAGCGCGTTCTGCGCCCCCATGGTGATGAGGATCTGTTCCGGCCGGGCCTGGATGCCGCGCCGGGGCAGGATGTGGCGCCGGATGTATTCGACCAGCAGCGGGTCGTCCTGCTCATAGGCATCATGCGCCAGCACCTCGAACTCGCGCGGACCCAGCGCGCGAAGCGCCGCGCCGCGCCAATTGTGGTGGTCGAAAAGCTGCGGGTCGGCCTGGCCGTAGATGAACGGGTAGGGGTGGCTGCGCCAGTTGGCGGGGCGCTCGATCCGGCCGGGGCCGATGAAGCTGCGCCCGATCAGCCGCGACCAGTCGGCGCCGCCTGTCTGAGGCCCCGCGCGCAGATCGAAGACCGGGTTGCGCGGCGCGCCTTCGGAGACGAAATAGCCCGACCGGCCGCGCGCCTCGACGTAGTCCGAGGCGACGAGGTCGGTGTAGGCGAGCGTGACCGTGATCCGGCTGACGCCGAGGTGCTCGGCCAGTTTCCGGCTCGACGGCAGCCGCGCGTCGGCCGGGAACCGGCCCGAGAGGATGCCCTCGGCCACCATCCGCTGTATCTGCTGTTGCAGCGTGCCCTCGCCGTCGGGGGCGAGGAAGAAGGTCTCGACCGGGATCGCCATGCGCCAGACTATAGACGCGGCATCCGCCCGGCGGGAAGGCGGTGGTTGGCGCCTCAGGCGAAGACCTCCGCGAGCGCGACATCGACCGCGCCGGTGATCCGGTCGATGTCGTCCTCGGTGGCGATCAGCGCGGGCGCAAAACAGAGCGTGTTGTTGAACCCGGGGAGCGAGCGGTTGGTCATCCCGATGATAACACCCTGCCGGTTGCAGCTTGCCACCACGGCTTGTGCAAGCTTCTCCTCGACCGGCTCCTTGCTGGTCCGGTCCGCCACCAGCTCGGCGCCGCAGAACAGCCCCTTGCCGCGCACCTCGCCGATGACTTTGTGCTTGTCCATGAGGTCGGCGAGGTTGGACAGCATCCGGTCGCCCATCCGGGTGGTGTTGTCGAGCAACCCCTCCTCCTCGATGATCGCCATGTTCTCGAGCGCGGCGGCGGGGCCGGAGGTGCAACCGCCGAAGGTGGAGATGTCGCGGAAATGGTCGAGCGGATCGGACGGGTCGCCCTTGAACATCTCGAAGACCGCCTCGGTCGTCACGGTGCAGGAAATGGCCGCGTAGCCCGAGGCCACGCCCTTCGCCATGGTCACGAAATCGGGGGTGATCCCGTAGTGCTGGTAGCCGAACCAGGCGCCGGTGCGCCCGACGCCGCAGACCACCTCGTCGATATGCAGGAGCACGTCGTACGTCTCGCAGATCTCCCGGACCCGCGGCCAGTAGCTCTCGGGCGGCACGATCACACCGCCGCCCGCGGTGA
>DQCI01000084.1:24965-26422 GCA_003545125.1 Paracoccaceae bacterium | reverse complement strand
GGCGGCAAGCGTGGCGATGGTGGTGCCGTGGTAGTCGCGTTCGCGGTACAGGATCTTGTATTTGCGCCCGCCATGATGGCGCGCCGAGATCTGGCGCACCATCTTGAACACCTTCTCGTTCGCCTCCGACCCGGAGTTGGCGTAGTAGACCCGGGTGAGGCCCGGCATCTTCTCGATCAGCTTTGCCGAGAACGCCGCCCCCGGGACCGAGCCGAGCGAGCCCGCGAAATAGTTCATGCGCAGGAGCTGGTCGCGCACGGCATCGGCGATGCGCGCGCGCCCGTAGCCGACGTTGACCGTCCAGACGCCGCCCGACACCGCATCGAGCAGCTCGACCCCGTTGTGATCCCAGACCCGCATGCCGCGACCGTCGGTGATGATCCGGGGGTCGGCGCTGTCCAACCCGGCGTGCTGGAACAAATGATGCCAGACATGGGCCTTGTCGGCGGCGACGAGCGTGGACATGTCGTTGGGGGCGGGCGCGATGTTCATCGGGGAGACTCCTTGCCGCGGCAGGCGGCGCGCCCCGACATGGCCACGAATCCCCGAGCCCCGTTAGGGCCAGATCAGGTCTTCACATAAGTCCAAAACGGCCCGCTCAGGAGGCCGACCGAACCGAGGGCCGCCCCAGACGCAACTCGGCGGAGCGCGCGTGGCCCTCCATGCCCTCGAACCGGCTGAGATCGCCCGCCGCGCGGGCAAGCGCCTGCGAAGCGCCGCCTGTCGTGCGCTGCCAGGTCACGGTCTTGGTGAACTTCTGCACCGACAGCCCGCCGGTGTAACGCGCGGCCCCGCCGGTCGGCAGCACATGGTTCGGCCCCGAGACCTTGTCGCCAAAGGGCACGGTGGTGCCGTCCCCGAGGAACAGCGAGCCATAGGCCGTCAACCGGCCCTGCCACCAGTCGAGGTCCGCCGCCATCACGTGGAGATGCTCGGGCGCGTAGCCGTCCGAGGTCGCGGCCATCTCCTCGTTTGTGTCACACAGCACCACCTCGCCCCGGTCAGCCCAAGCGCGCAGCGCGACCGAGGCGTTGGGATCGGGCAGGCTGTCGCACAGCGCGGGCACCCGGGCGATGACCCGCTCGGCGAGCCGCCGGTCGCTGGTCACCAGCCAGACCGGGCTGTCGGCCCCGTGCTCGGCCTGACCGACGAGATCCCAGGCGACCGTCTCGGGGTCGGCGCTGGCGTCGGCGATCACCAGCGTGTCGGTCGGCCCCGCGACCATGTCGATGCCGACCCGCCCGAACAGCTGCCGCTTGGCCTCGGCGACGAAAGCGTTGCCGGGGCCGACGAGGATATCGGCGGGCGTCACCCCGAAGAGCCCGAAGGCCATCGCGGCGATCGCCTGGACGCCGCCGAGATTGAGGATCGTGCCCGCGCCCGCGAGATCCATCGCGAAGACCACGGCGTCGGGGATGCCTTCCCCGCTCCGGGGCGGCGAGGCGGCGGTGACATGA
>DQCI01000084.1:20387-24870 GCA_003545125.1 Paracoccaceae bacterium | reverse complement strand
CCGGGCAGGAGCTCCAGCTCGCAATCGGTGAGCGTTGCCTTCTGCGCCTCGGCGAAGCGGCGGATGTTGTCATGGGCAAAGCGGATATTGTCCTGGAGCGATTGCGGGACGCGGCGCACAGCCTCTGCCCGCGCGGTGTCGTCGAGCACCACCGCGCGCTCCCACTTGTCGAAGCTGCGTGCGTAGGAGCGCGCCGCGTCCTCGCCTTCCTGCTCGATCCGCGCGAGCATGATGGCCACGGTATCGCGCAGATCGGCGCTTTCCTGCCCTGGCCGGGGGTCGGCGCGCTTGAGGTAGGTGACGGTCATCCGGACTGCTCCGTTGGGTTTGCATCTTGCGCGAAGGCGACGATCTCGTCCGTGAGGATGTCGAGCGTGTCGATGACCGGCACGGCGGGCGCGAGCCGGTCCGCGATCAGGGAAAACTCGGTGCAGGCAACGAACAGCAGCCCCGCGCCCCGGGCCGTCAGCTCGTCCGCCGCTGCGACAACCGCCTTCGCGGCGTCCTCGCCGCCCCCCGCCTTGATCTCGCGGATCGCGGCCAGCATCGGCGCGTCGTCATCCGGCCAGAGCGTGTCGAGCCCACGGACGCCCAGCGCCGCTTCGTAAAGGCCGGTCATCCGCACGGCAGGCGAGGCGAGCAGGCCGACGCGCCCGCCGGGGCCGAGGCGGGCGGCCGCGTGATCGCTGGCGAGCGCCACCATGTCGAGGAAGGGCACGCCGATCGCCCCGCGGATCGCCTCCGCGTAGTGATGCGCGGTGTTGCAGGGCATTGCGATCGCCTTGGCCCCGGCGCCTTCGAGCCGCTTTGCCATGGCGCCGAGCGTCGGCCCCGGATCCTCCCCGTCGCCCTCGATGAGATGGGCGATGCGCGAGGGCACCTGCGGGTTCATGTCGATGAGCAGCGGCACGTGGTCGGCGTCGTCGCGCGCCGGCACGGCGGCGATCAGCTTCTGTTGAAGCAGGATCGTCGCCTCCGGGCCCATGCCGCCCAATATGCCGACCGTGCGCGGCACCTAGAGGGTTACCCAGCGGTCGGCATTGTCGAAGGCGAAATCGTAACCGCCCAGCGCCGCGTTGCCGCCAGTATGCAGGAAGACAACGCGTTCATCCTTGAACGTACCCTTGCGCGCGAGGTCGATGAGCCCGGCGGCCCCCTTGGCGCTATAGCAGGGGTCGAGCAGGATGCCCTCAAGCTCGGCGAACATCCGGATCGCCTCGATGCCGCTCTCGGTCGGCAGCCCGTAGCCCTCGCCCACGTAGTCGGTGTTGGCCATCACGTCTTCGCGTTTGACCACGCCGGCGCAGCCGAGCTTCTCGGCCGTCCGGCAGGCGAGATCGTAGACCATCTGTTCCTGTTTCGGCTGCGGCGCGCGGGTGCCGATGCCGAGCACGGGGATCTGCGCGTTCATCGCGCACATGCCGGTGACGAGGCCCGCCTGGGTGCCCGATGAGCCGGTGGCATGGACCAGGCGGTCGATGACCAGCCCGCGGTCGTTGGCCTGTGACACAAGCTCGAAGGCGGCATTGACATAGCCGAGCGCGCCGGTCGGGTTGGAGCCGCCGCCGGGGATGACGTAGACCTTGCGGCCCTCGGCGCGCTTCTTTTCAGCCGCCCTCTCCATCTCCGCCACCATGTCGTGGCCGCCGGGGAACTTCTGGGTCGTCGCGCCGTGCAGATGGTCGATCAGCACGTTGCCGTTGTGGTTGTAGTTCGCGTCCTGGTAGCCGGTGCGGTCTTCGAGCAGGATATGGCAGTCGAGCCCGAGCCTGGCGGCGAAGGCGGCGGTCTGGCGGCCGTGGTTGGTCTGGGTCGCGCCCTGGGTCATCACCATGTCGGCGCCTTCTTCCAGCGCCTCGGCCATCAGGAACTCGAGCTTGCGGGTCTTGTTGCCGCCGGTCGACATGCCGGTGCAATCGTCGCGCTTGATCCAGATCTCGCAGCCGAGCTCCTTCGAGAGGCGCTTCATCGGTTCGAACGGAGTCGGCAGATGCGCGAGGTGTTTGCGGGGGAAACGGGCGAGGTGCATGGGGTATTCCTTGTTTTGTCAGGCCCGCAAGCGGGCGAAGTCTGGGTCATAGGGGCTCGGCGCGATCACCTGTGCGGGGATCGGGTCGCCGAGAATGTCGATGGTGGTCTCGGAGCCGGGCGTGGCGAGCGCGGGCTGGACGAAAGCGTAAGCCAGATTGAGCCCGGTGCGGTAGCCCCAACCGCCGGAAGTGACGGTGCCGACCACCTCCGCCCCCCGCATCAGCGAGGCGCCGGGGGGCGCGGGCGCATGGGTGCAGTCAACCGCGAGGCTCACCAACTTGCGGCGCGGGCCGTCTGCGTGGCGTTTCAGAAGTGCCTCACGACCGATGAAGTCGCCCTTCTCGAGCTTGACGAATCGGTCGAGCCCGGTCTCGAACGGGTCGAACTCGGTGAGGATGTCGGCCTTCCAGTGCAAAAAGCCCTTCTCGAGCCGCATCGCCTCCACCGCACGGGCACCGAAGAGCGTCAGCCCATGCGCTTCGCCCGCCTCTCTGAGCGCGAGATACGCGGCATAAGCGGAGGCGTTGGGCACGTGGATCTCGTAGGCGCGTTCGCCCGAAAAGCTCACCGCCAGAACCGTCGCGGGGGCAAACCCGATGAAGCATTCGCGCGCCGAAAGCCAGGGAAAGGCGGCTTTCGACCAGTCGCCGCGGGAGACGGCGGAGAGCACGTCGCGCGCTTTCGGCCCGGCCAGTACCAGGATGGTCTGATCGTTGGTGAGGCTTCTGATCTGGACGTCCAGCGCGGGGTCGAGATGCTGCGTCAGCCAGTCCATGTCGTGAAACTCAGCGGCCGCCGCCGAACCGTACCAGACCCGGTCCGGGCCGCGGTCGGAGGCGGGCAGGTTGGCCACCGTCGCCTCGCCCTTCAGCATGCCGTGGGTGTTGAGCAGGTAGCCGAGCCCCACCCGCCCGTCGCGCTTGGTGACATTGCCGCAGAACATCGCATTAAGGAAGGCATGCCGGTCTTCTCCGGTGATCTCGAACCGGTTGAAGCCGTTGACCTCGGCGAGCCCGACATTCCCGGCGAGGTTCGCCACTTCGCCCCCGACGATGTCGAAGGCCTCGTCGAACCGGAAAGAGGGGGTGACGTGGAAGTCGGGCGTGGGTTTGATGAACTCGACCCGCTCCCAGCCGTTGACCACGGTGAACGCGGCGCCCTCGGCGGCCAGCACCGGGGTGAGCGGTGTGGTCTTGGCGGGTCGCGCGGCGGGGCGGTGTTCATTGGGGAAATGGAAGCGGAACTCGTTCTGGTAATCCTCGATGGCTTTGAGCGCGGTCAGCTCGACATTGGCGTGGCCGGTGAAGCGGCGCGGGTCGATCACCCAGGTGTCGTATATCGCCTCGCCGTGCACGATCTGCTGGGCGAGCAGCCAGCCGTGGCCGCCGCCCTCGCCGAGCCCGGCCCGCAGCCCGATGATGCAAAACGCATTGCGCTTGCCCGGGATTGGCCCGACCAGCGGTGCACCGTCGATCGTGTAGGTGATCGGACCATTCACAACCGTATGGATGCCGGTGTCCATCAGCGCCGGCATCCGCGCGAACGCACCTTCGAGCACATCCGTGATCCGGTCGAGATCGTCGGGACAGAGCGCGTTGGTGAAGTTGGGGTCGATCCCGTCCATCCCCCAGCTTTTGCAGCCCTGCTCGTAGAAACCAATGAGCAGCCCGTTCTTTTCCTGCCGGCAGTAGTAATCGCTGATCGGGCAGCGGATGAGCGGCATCCGGTGACCGGCTTGCTTGATCGCCTCGATCTCTTCGGTAAGGAAATACTGGTGCTCCATCGAAGCGACCGGGTGATGCACCCCCATCATCGCGCCGATCTCATTGACCCGGTAGCCGCCCGCGTTGACGACGATCTCGCAGGTGATGTCGCCTTTTTCCGTGTGCACAGTCCAGCTGTCGTCCGGGTGCTGGGTCAGGCCGGTCACCGGCGTATGGCGGTAGACCTCCGCCCCGGCCTTGCGGGCGCGCCGGGCGAGGGCCTGGCAGAGCTGGGCCGGGTCGATGTCGCCGTCGAGCGGATCCCACAAGCCCCCGATCAGGTTGTCGGTGGAAATGAGCGGGTGGCGGCGGGCGCATTCCTGAGCGTCGATCACCTCGAACTCGATCCCCATGCCGCGCGCCATCGAGGCGAAATGGCGGTAACCGTCCATCTGCGCGCCGGTGTTTCCAAGCCGGATGCCGCCGTCGCCGTGATGGTAGTTGATCGGGTAGTCGGGATCGTCCGCCAGCTCCTTGTAGAGCGCGATGGAATGGCTCTTCAGCCCGACCATCGTCTGGGTCATGCCGAAGTTCGTGACCTGCGCCGCCGAATGCCAGGTCGTGCCGCTGGTCAACTCGTCGCGCTCCACCAACACCACGTCGCACCACCCCTCCTGCGTGAGATGGTAGAGCGTTGAACACCCGGCGATCCCGCCCCCGATGACCACCACGCGCGTCGTGCGTTTCAT
>DQCI01000084.1:18695-20326 GCA_003545125.1 Paracoccaceae bacterium | reverse complement strand
ATGACGCGCGACAAAGCGAAACGGGCGGGCAGGCAGGCGCGGTTGGCACTCCGAGCGCGCGGCCCGGCCGAGAATCCATGCCCGCCCGGGCAGATCGGCGGCGCCTATGCGCCGCTCGCCGAAAGCGAGATCGGCGCGATCTACGCGGCCGCGCTCGACCTCCTGGAACAGCTGGGCATGGGCGATGTGCCCGAACGCCTGGCCACCCGGCTTCTGGCCGCTGGCGCCGTGCCCGGCGACGGCGGGCGCATTCTGTTTCCCCGCAGCCTGTGCGAAGACGTGATCGCCGGCGCCTGCAAGCGCTTTGTATTTCACGGGCGCGATCCCGACCGCTCGATCGAGGTCGGCGGGAGCACGGTGCATTTCGGCACTGGCGGCGCCGCCGTCCAAGTGCTCGACCTCGACACCGGCCTCTACCGGGCCGCCACGCTGGCCGATCTGCACGATTTCGCCCGGCTTCAGGACAGGCTGACCAATATCAGCTGGTTCACCCGCAATTGCATCGCCACCGATGTGGCCGACCCGTTCGACCTCGACGTCAACACCGCCTACGCGTTGCTTGCCAACACCACCAAACCCGTGGCCACCGCCTTCACCCTCGCAAGCCACGTCGCGCCCATTGTGGCCATGTTCGACATTGCCGCGGGGGGCGAGGGCGCTTTCGCCAGACGGCCGTTCGTCAAGGCCCATGTGAGCCCGGTGATTTCGCCGATGCGCTACGGCGCCGACGCGGTGGCGGTGATCTTCGAATGCATCCGCCACAACATTCCGCTCACCTGCATCACCGCCGCGCAGGCGGGCGCCACGGCCCCCGCGCCGCTCGCCGGTTTCCTCGCCCAGTCGCTCGCCGAGACGCTGGCGAGCCTGGTCATGGTGCATGCGATCCGCCCCGGCCACCCGATGGTGTTCTCCAACTGGCCCTTTGTCGTTGACTTGCGCACCGGCTCCTTCGCCGGCGGCGGCAGCGAGACAGCGCTGATGAACGCCGCCTCGGCGCAGATTATCAACTGGCTCGGCCTGCCCTCGGGCGTGGCCGCCTCGATGACCGACGCCAAGGCAATCGATGCACAATACGGGATGGAAAAGGGGATGACCTCGCTCGCCGCGGCGCTGGCGGGCGCCAACATGGTCTATGAGAGCTCCGGCATGACGGCCTCGCTGCTCGGCGCGAGTTTCGAAGCCTTCGTACTCGACGACGAAATGCATTCGGCCAACTACCGGATTCTGCGCGGGATCGAAGTGGGGCCCGACACGCTGGATACGGATGCGATCATCGAGGCGGTGCTCGGCACCGGGCATTTCCTGAGCGCGGACCAGACCATGGCGGCGATGGAGCGCGATTTTTTCTATCCGGCGCTGGCCGATCGCACCTCACCGGATGCCTGGGCCGCCGCCGGGGCAAGGACCGCGTGGGAAAGGGCGACGGACCGGGCGCGGGAATTGTTGCAGAGCGATCATCCGCGCTACCTGAGCGCCGCCGAGGAAAACGCAATCCGCGAGCGGTTCCGGATCTTGTCGGGATAGGGGGATCAGGTGCCTTGAACATCCCGGGAGGACCTGGAACGCCGCGCTTCCCCGGTTCCAGCTCTGTTGGTTTCCTAGGAAACAGGGGTCGGTTTCCTAGGAAACCG
>DQCI01000084.1:17516-18673 GCA_003545125.1 Paracoccaceae bacterium | reverse complement strand
ATCAACTTGTGACGGTCCCTGCAAAATCGGATACCAACGCATCGGTTTGCGCCGTGTCCTCCCAGCCCCGCCCTGCAAGGCCGCGGTCACTGCGCCGCATCGCCACCTTCGAGCACCCGAAAGCCCGGTGTCAGCCACGGGTAGCGTTGGGTCACCGGATCGACGAAATGCATGTTGATCAGCCGCCGCAGGGATTGGGCGATCAGGGCCGCCATGTTGGCGGGATAATCCTCGGTGGTGAACAGCGACAGGGTCCGGGTGAACTCGCGGCCCGGGAACGGGCACAGGACGATGCGGTCATGAAACCGGCGCGCCCGCCCGTAGCAGGTCGGCGTGGTGATCGCCCAGCCGCTGCCTTCCGCGACCATGCCCATGATCGACTGGTTGCTCTCAAGCTCGAACCGGTTCGGCAGGCCGATCCGGGAGCGGCGCAGATGCGCCTCGATCAGATTGCCGATCACCTGGTTGCGCGAGTAGCGCAGGAGCGGCAGCTTGCCCTGCCCGGACGTCAGCGCCTCCGGGTCCGGTGCGTTTTCCGCAGGCAACGCGAGGACAAAAGGATCGCGCAGAAGCGGGTGCTCGACGAGCCCCGAGGTGTCTGACGCGGGATGAGTGGCCACGCCCGCGTCGAGTTTGCGCTCATAGAGCAGGCGGATGATCTCGTGGCTCGGACGGGTGTGGTGCATGAAGGTGCACTTGGGCATGGCGCGGGCGAGGAATTGCGCGAGATCCGGTGCGACTTCGCTGTCGAAATCGTCGACCGTGCCGAGCCGGAGCTCGCGGGTCTCCGCGAGGTCGCCGGCGATCAGCTCCGTTTCACCCCGCCGGATCGACCGCAGCCCCTCCTCGACATGGCGCGCGAACACGCTGCCGGACGGGGTGAGCACCATCGGCCGGCGGGAATGGTCGAGCAGCTTCACGCCCAGGCTGTCCTCGACCCCGCGCAGGTGATGCGAAATGGTGCTGGCCGACAGCCCGGTCTCGGCCGCCACCTTGCGCACCGACCCCGACCGCGCGACCGCGAGGAAGATCTCGAGCCCGCGCAGGCTCAGGTTTGCACGTTGCATAGGCGATGATCCCCGTTGCGCCCGATCCGGACCCTAAATTCGAAAACTTCGGAACTTTGATCCGCATTTGTGACATGTTAGGGTTTTTTT
>DQCI01000084.1:5509-17349 GCA_003545125.1 Paracoccaceae bacterium | reverse complement strand
AGCTTCGAGAGCGGCGTGAAGATGTCGGCGGCGATGGCCTCGGGCGACGTGCAGCTTTCGGTCAGCCAGGGCGTGCCGCCCTTCGTGGTCGCGACCTCGGCCGGGCAGGACCTGCAGATCCTCGACGTTGCCGTGTCCTATGCCGACAACGACAACTGCGTCGTGCGCGCCGAGCTCGAGATCGACGCCTCCAACGCGGGCGAGCTTGCCGGCAAGAAGGTCGCCGTGCCGCTCGGCACCGCCGCGCATTACGGCTTCCTCAAGCAGATGAGCCATTTCGGCGTCGACATCGCCTCGATGGACGTGGTCGACATGGATCCGCCCGACGGCGCCGCCGCCATCGCGCAAGGTGCGGTCGACATGTTCTGCGGCTGGGGCGGCGCGCTGCGGCGGGCGGTCGAGCACGGCAACGTGCTGCTGACCGGCGCCGAGAAGACCGCGCTCGGCATCCTGGTGTTCGACGTGACCTCGGGCCCGGCCGACTGGGTGGCCGAGAACGAAGAGCTGGTCGCCAAGTTCCTGAAAGTGACCGCCGACGCCAACGCGATGTGGGCCGACGAGGCCAACCAGGCCGAGATGCTGCCGGTGATCGCCAAGGATGCGGGCATGGACGAGGACGCGACCATGGAGACGATCGCGACCTTCGTCTTCCCGACCGTCGATGAGCAGCTGAGCGAAGCCTGGCTCGGCGGCAGCGCGCCGGCGTTCATGAAAGGCGTCGCCGATGTCTTCGTGGAAGCGGGCTCGATCGACGCAGCGCTCGACACCTACGAGAACGCGGTCAACACCGGCCCGCTCTCGACGCTGGGCGGTATGTAGACCGGTCGAAGCCGTTTCGAAACGGCTTCAACAATCGGCTTGAAAGCCGATTATCACGCGATTTCGAAATCGCGTCGGCAAGGCCTTTCGAAAGGCCTTGCCACCCTGCATGGGACTTCGGTCCGCAAAAACAGGAGGTTCCATGACCGGATTGTCCATCGAAAACATCTCCATGCGGTTCGACATCCCGAACGGCGGCTCGGTCCAGGCCCTTGAGGATGTGTCGCTGCATCTGAAAGAGGGCGAGCTCATGAGTGTGCTTGGCCCCTCTGGCTGCGGCAAGACCACGCTGCTCAACATCGTCGCGGGCTTTCTCGCGCCGACCGGCGGACAGATTGTGCTGAACGGCCACAATGTCACCGGCCCCGATGCCGAACGCGGTATGGTGTTTCAGCAGGGCGCGCTGTTCGAATGGATGGACGTGCGCGACAACGTCAGTTTCGGCCCGCGCATGAAAGGCCAGAAGGAAGCGCAGTGGGGCGAGCATGTCGACCACCTGCTCGACGTTACTGGGCTGGCCGATTTCAAGGACAAGGCGATCTACGAGCTGTCGGGCGGGATGCAGCAGCGGGTGGCCCTTGCGCGCTGCCTCGCCAACGACCCCGACGTGATCTTGATGGACGAGCCGCTGGGCGCGCTCGACGCGCTGACCCGCGAAAAGATGCAAGGGCTGGTGCTGAAGCTCTGGAAGGAGACCGGCAAGACCATCGTCCTCATCACCCACTCGGTCGAGGAGGCGATCCTGCTCGGCGAACGGCTGATCGTGATGGCCCCGCGCCCCGGGCGCATTCACAAGGAATACCAGCTTCCCTTCGCAGACATGGGCGTGAACGCCGACTTGCGCGAGGTGAAACACGCCGACGGATACAACCAGACCCGCGAGGAGATCCTCGAAATGATCTGGGACATGGAAGAGGAAATTATGGGACGCACGGAGGCGGCGCAATGACCGGGCTGTTCATTCTCTTTGTCTATATCGCGATCTTCGTCATTTCGTCGCTGGCGGTGAAGTTCTTCGTGCATCGCACGACGAAGGACTACACCTCGCTCAAGACCGTCACTTTCGGCGATGAAAGCACCGTGCGGCCCAACCGGATCGCCTCGGTCATCTCCGTGGCGACCGTGTTCCTGATCTGGGGATCTTTCACCGGCTCCGCCTGGGTGCCGGGTTTTACGCACGCCCCCGCGCCGTTCGCGGGCGAGACCGCGTTCACCTACACGCTCGAAGGCCCCGACGGCGCCCGCGACGACGCAGTGGTACATGTACGGGTGTTCGATTTCGGCGACGATGTCGCGAATTTCGAGGTCGACCCCGGCGTCGGGCTCGCGCGCGACGATGCGGTGACGATGACCGCGTCGCGCTCGGCGACGATCCTGTTCGACAAGAACGACGAAGTGGACCGCAAAGCGGGCGCCAAGGTGGTTGCGATCGACGGAGTCGAGATCGGCCCGGACGCACCGATTCGCACCGACGCCGGCCGCTTCGCGCTGACGGCCAAAGGTGCGATCAGCTTCGCGCCGCCGCGCGGGCTTCAGATGGAGCCGATCTGGCTGCCGCCGCCGGAAGCCGTGGTCAAACGTTTCATCGACATCAGCCGCAACGGGTTTCGCAACTACCTGTTGCACGAGCATCTCGGGATCTCGTTGTTTCGGGTGATCGCGGGCTTCTTCCTCGGCGCGCTGGTCGGCATTCCGCTCGGCTATGCGATGGGCCTGTCGGACTGGTTCCGCGGCTGGTTCGACCCGATCGTCGAATTCATGCGGCCCGTCCCGCCGCTCGCGCTCATCCCGCTGATGATCATCTGGTTCGGGATCGGCGAGGTGTCGAAGATCATCCTGCTGTTCCTCGCGGCCCTTTGGATCATGGCGATCGCGGCCCGGTCGGGGGTGTCCGGGGTGAACATCACCAAGATCCATGCCGCCTATTCGCTGGGGGCGAAGAAACACCAGATCATGAGCCACGTGATCGTGCCCAATTCCCTGCCCGAGATCTTCACCGGCGCCCGGGTCGCCATGGGGGTGTGCTGGGGGACCGTTGTGGCCGCCGAACTCGTCGCCGCGGAAAACGGGATCGGCATGATGATCATGGCGGCCTCGAAATTCCAGCAGACCGATATCGTGCTGATGGGGATCATCGTGATCGGGATCGTCGGATTCGGGATCGACATTCTCGTTCGCAAGGCCGAGAGCGTCCTGGTGCCCTGGAAGGGACGCAGCTGACCGGATATCCAGCGAACGCCAAAGGGGCCGGTCCGTCACGGGCCGGCCTTTGTCTCTTGGCCGCAAGAACGTCTGGACAATCGCCGGCAATAGTGGCGACATGCGCCATAGATCATCGCCACGGGGGACAAACGACATGAAGACCATTGTGACCGCACTCTGCGCCACGCTCGTTGCCACGGCCGCAACGGCCGGAAACGACTGCACCGCGGGCAAGACGCTCGAAGACGGCGTGCTGACCATCGCCACCGGCAACCCGGCCTACTTTCCCTGGGTGATCGACGATGCGCCCGAGACGAAGCAGGGCTTCGAGGCGGCCGTCGCCTATGCCATCGCGAACGAAATGGGCTTCGAAGACGACGCCGTGAGCTGGGTGCGCACCTCCTTCGACGAGGCGATCCAGCCCGGGGCCAAGAACTTCGACATCAACATGCAGCAATACTCGATCACGCCCGAGCGTGAGGAAATGGTCGATTTCTCGCTGCCCTACTACACCTCCGCCATGGCCATCCTGACCACCGCAACCGTGGTCGAGGCGGTCGGCGACCCGGCGCCCGAAGCCCTCAAGGGCCTGCTCTGGGGCGCCATGGCCGGCACCACCGGGGCAATGATGATCGACGATGCCATCGGACCCGAAAAGGACATCCTGCTTTACAACGACAACACCGATGTGACCCAGGCAATCCAGGCTGGTCAGATCGACGCAGCCCTCTTCGATCTGCCGACCGCGCTCTATCTGTCGGCCGTGACCGTCGAGAATGGCGCGCTGCTCGGGCAGTTCCCGGCCGAGCGGAGCCAGAACCCCGACCAGTTCGGGATCCTGATGGAAGACGGCAACCCGCTCAAGGCCTGCGTCGATGCCGCGATCGAGGCGCTGACGGCCTCGGGGCAGCTCGCCGCGCTGGAAGCGCAATGGCTGGCCGCGGCCACGGGTGTGCCGGTCATCGAATAAGACCGGTTATCGAGAAAGAAGGGGGCCCGCAGCCTCGATGACCGACACAAGCGATACGACCGCACGCCCGGGACGGCGTGCGGTCTTCGAGGCGGCGCTGCGCAGGCGGTCGATGCGGATCGCCGCGACCTCGACCGCCGCTGTCCTCCTCGCAATCGTCCTCCTGGTGCCGCTGGCCCCCGGCTGGGAGGCGGTGAAGAAAAGCTTCTTCAACGGTCCGGTCTTCTCCAAGACCTTCCCAGGCCTGCTCGACGCCTTCCTGCTCGACATCGCGATCTTTGCCTGGTCGCTGCCGCTGATCGCGATCCTGTCGCTCGTGGTCGCGATCTGCCGCGACATCCAGCGGCCCGCGCTCTATCCGCTCAAGCTTTTCGCGACGCTCTACACGGATATCTTCCGGGGCCTGCCGGTGATCCTGGTGATCTATCTGATCGGCTTCGGCGTGCCGGGCCTGGGGCTCCCGCGGCCCTGGAACAGCCCGTATATCTGGGGCTCGCTCGCGCTCATCCTGGTCTATTCGGCCTATGTCGCAGAGGTGATCCGCTCAGGGATAGAATCGATCCACAGAAGCCAACGCTCCGCCGCGCTCTCGCTCGGCCTGTCTTCGGGCGACACCATGCGTTTCGTGGTCCTGCCGCAGGCTTTGCGCAACGTGGTGCCCGCCAACATGAACCTGGTGATCGCGCTGCAGAAGGACGTCGCCCTGCTGTCCTTCGTCGGCCCGGTCGAGATCTTTCGCCAGGCGGGCGTCTACAAGTCGCTGTACGCGAATTTCACGCCCTACGTGGGCGCCGCGCTGATCTTTCTGATCATCACCATCCCCGCGACCCGCTACGCCGATTACCTCATGCACAAACGCAGGCGGATCGAGCA
Source organism: Paracoccaceae bacterium (assembly GCA_003545125.1). Classification (GTDB taxonomy): domain Bacteria; phylum Pseudomonadota; class Alphaproteobacteria; order Rhodobacterales; family Rhodobacteraceae; genus Sinisalibacter. Next base: position 12,485 of record DQCI01000084.1, on the reverse strand, counting down.
ATGAGGACGATGTTGCGGCTCGCAGGCGTCCAGAAAAGTTTCGGTACCCACCATGTGTTGCGCGGCATCGACCTGGATGTCGACGCGGGCGAGATGGTCTGCCTGATCGGCGCGTCCGGATCCGGCAAGTCGACCCTCTTGCGCGCCATCAATCTGCTCGACCCGATCGACGACGGCGAGATTGTCTTCGACGGGGTCGACATCGCCGAGCCAGGGCTCGACCCGCAGCCAATCCGCCAGCGGATCGGGCTGGTGTTCCAGTCGTTCAACCTGTTTCCGCATATGAGCGCCGAGGCCAACGTGATGCTCGCGCCGGGCCGGGTGAAGGGCTTGCGCAAGGCGCAGCTCAAAGCACCGGTGACCGAGCTGTTTCAACGGTTCGGGCTGGGCGACCGCATGGGCCACTATCCCGATCAGCTCTCCGGCGGCCAGCAGCAGCGGGTCGCCATCATCCGGGCGCTGGCGATGCAGCCCGAGATCCTGCTGTTCGACGAGATCACCTCGGCGCTCGACCCCGAACTGGTCGCCGAGGTGCTCGACGTGCTGCGAAGGTTGCGCGAGGAGGGGATGACGATGATCCTCGCCACCCACGAAATGGGCTTCGCGCGCGAGCTGGCCGACAAGGTCTGCTTTCTCGACGGCGGCCGCATTATCGAGGCCGGCCCGCCCGCGCAGATCTTCGACAACCCGCAAGAACAGCGCACCAGGCAGTTTCTGTCGCAACTGTTGTGACAGCGGCTGCGGGCTGGAGGCGGACGGCCCCCGGCGCGCCTACGCCGTCGGCACGATGGCGCCCGGCGCCGCGATCACCTGCATGGCAAGGGCGTGCGCTTTCTGCGCCGCCTCGGCGCCGCAAGCCCCGCCCAGCAGCGCGGCAAGATAGGCGGCATTGAAGCTGTCGCCGGCAGCGGTGGTGTCGACCACCTTTTCGGCCTTCGGGAAGTCGCCGACCGGCGCGTCCGGGTCGAGCGGCAGCGGTCCCGTCGCCCCGCGTTTCAGCGCCCCTTCGGTCAGCCCGTAGCCGTGGAACCGCGACAGAACCGCGTCGGCGTCCGCGTCGCCGAACAGCGCCATCTCGTCGTCGAGCGATGGCAGGGCGATGTCGCACACGCCCCAGGCCATCTCCATAACGTCGCGGGCCACGTTTTCGCTGGGCCACAGCCGCGGCCGGTAGTTGCTATCGAACGCCACCTTGCCGGGAAACCCCGCGAGATAGGCGATCAGCGCGGTCCGGATCTCGGGCGGCAGGATCGCCAGCGTAATGCCTGAGAAATACACCAGGTCCGCCCCGTGCAGAGCGTCGAACCCATCGGCGAACAGGGTGCGCGCCGCCGACTGGTCGCGCCAATAGGCGAAGCTGCGTTCGCCGTCCGCGTCGACCGCGATCGAATAGATCCCCGGCAACCGCACCGGGTGCCGCCGGATCAGCCCCGTGCCCACGCCCTGGGCCTCGAAGAAGGCCAGCATCCGGTTCGAAAGCGCGTCCTCGCCGACCACGGTGGCGAAGTCGACCGCCCCCTCCGGCAGGGCGCGCGCCATGTAGACGGCGGTGTTGAACGTGTCGCCGGCAAAGCCGATCTGACGCCCGGGCGCGTCGATACTGAGTTCGATCATCGCCTCGCCGGCACAGACTACCTTCATCAGGGCCCTCTCACATCACCGCGCCGATCTGCCAGGGCACGAACTCCTGCGCGCCCAGACCCAACGCCTCGCTTTTCGTCACCTCGCCCGAGGCCACCCGCACAATCGCATCGTAGATCTCCCGCCCCTTGGCGGGTATCTCCGTGCCCCGGCTTACGATATCGCCGCAGCCGATGTCCATGTCGTCGCGCATCTCGGCAAACAGCCGGTCGCCCGTGGCGAGCTTCAGGGTCGGCGCGGGCTTTGACCCGAACGCCGAGCCACGCCCGGTGGTGAAGACGACGATCTGCGCGCCGCCGGCGATCTGGCCGGTCACCGAGACCGGGTCGTACCCCGGCGTATCCATGAAAACGAGCCCCGGCCGGTCGACCCGCGCGGCGTAGTCGTAGAAGCCCCGCAGAGGCGTCGCACCTGCCTTGGCCACCGCGCCGAGGCTCTTTTCGAGGATCGTGGTGATCCCGCCCTGCTTGTTGCCGGGCGAGGGGTTGTTGTCCATCGTGCCGCCATTCGCTGCCGTATAGTCCTCCCACCATCTGAGACAGGCGAGCAGGCGGTCTGCGGTCTGCGGATCGGTGCGCCCGAGCAGCAGCCCCTCGGCGCCGTAGATCTCCGGTGTCTCCGACAGGATAACGCTACCGCCCTGCCCGACGATGAGGTCGGACGCCGCGCCCAGCGCGGGGTTGGCGGTGATGCCCGACAGCCCGTCGGAGCCGCCGCATTGCAGCCCGACCGTCAGCGCCGACACCGGGCAGGGCGTGCGGCGCACCGCATTCACCTCCGGCAAGATCGCGCGCACACGGGCCTTGATCGCGTCAATCGTCGCGCGGGTGCCGCCCGTCTCCTGGATGGTGAGGGCGTGGACCTGGCCGGGCGCCGCGGCGCCGTGACGCGCCTGAAACCGGGCGATCTGCATGACCTCGCAGCCGAGCCCGACAAAGACAGCCGCGCCGACGTTGGGATGGGTGGCATAGCCCCAGAGCACGCGCTCGAGGATATCGGCCCCCCGGCCCGTCGCCGCCATGCCGCAGCCGGTGCCATGGGCGAAAGCCGCGATGCCGTCGATATTGGAAAAGGCTTCGAACGCGCCCTCGCGCGTGAGCTCGTCGGCGGCGCGGTTGATCACGGTCGCCGAGCAGTTCACCGTGGCGCAGAGCGCGAGGAAATTGCGCGTGCCCACCCGTCCATCGGCCCGCTGGTAGCCCATGAACTGCGCAGGTTCCATGCCCGGCACAGCCGCTTCTGCCGCCGCCATTTCGGCGCCGATGTCATAGCCGCGGTCGTGGTCGGAGAAGGCGCAGTTGTGCGTGTGGACATGCTCGCCCGGGACGATGGCGGCGGTCGCGGCGCCGATCACCTGCCCGAACTTGAACACGGGGTCGCCCTTGGTCACAGGCAGGCGGGCGAGCTTGTGACCCGCGGACAACCCGCGGTCCAGCGGCCGGCCGACGCCCAGCGGGTCTTCCCCGGCCTCCGCCCGCCGGGTGACCACCGCCACGTTGTCTCGCGGGTGAAGAACGAGGGTGTCAGGCACCGGCGTGCTCCAGGGCGCGGATCACCCCGCGCACTTCGGCAAGCCCCCTCAGCCGTCCGATCAGCGGATAGCCCGGCACGTTGTCGCGGTCGTGGTCGAAGGCGATCTCGTGGCCGTGGTCGGGCCGGAACGGGATCTGCGAATCCGGGCGCCCCTCGGCGCGCCGACGCGCTTCTTCGTCCAGGAGCGCCTTCGCGAGATCGACCATGTCGGTGTCGCCGTCGAGATGCGCGGCCTCCTCGAATGAGCCGTCGGGGTCTTTCGCCACGTTGCGCAGGTGGGCGAAATGGATGCGCGGACCGAAGCGCCGCGCCATTGCCGGAAGATCGTTGGTCGGATGCGCGCCGAAGCTGCCCGAACAGAGCGTGAGCCCGTTGGCGATGCTGTCATGGGCCCCGAGCACCCAGGCCGCGTCCTGCGCCGACGAGACCACCCGCGGCAACCCGAGGATGTCGCGCGGTGGATCGTCGGCATGGACCGCGAGCTTCACGCCGAGCTCTTCGGCGGTGGGCACCACCGCGTCGAGGAAACGTTTGAAATTCGCCCGGATCTCGTCGTGGCCGATCCCGTCGTAGAGCGCGAGCTGGGATTTGAGCCCGTCGATATCGTAGCGGTCGAAGGCGCCCGGCAGGCCGGACATGATCGCGCCAAGCAGCGCCGCGCGGTCGTCCGGCGTGGAGGCCTCGAACCAGACCCTGCCGCGCTCGACCACCTGCGGCAGGTAATCCGCCTCCGCTCCATTGCGTTCAAGCATGAACACTTCGAAAGCTGCCATCCGATAGGCCTCGAAACGCAGGCAGGTCGCGCCGGTGGCGGTGGGCGATTGAAGATCGGTCCGGGTCCAGTCGAGGATCGGCATGAAGTTGTAGCAGATCGTCGTCACGCCTTCGGCGGCCAGGTTGGCCATCGACTGGCGGTAGTTGGCGAACAGCTGTGAAAGATCGCCGTCGCCGCGCTTGATCCGCTCGTGTACCGGCAGGCTTTCCACCACGTCCCAGGTGAGGCCCGCGGCTTCGATCACCCGCTTGCGTTCAGTGATTGCCGTACGAGACCATACTTCGCCGTACGGTACTTCGTGGAGCGCATTCACGATGCCACTTGCCCCGGTCTGGGCAATGTCGCCCAACCCGATCGGGTCGAGACCGGGTCCGTACCAACGCCAGGTTTCTCTCATCGGGCTGCAACCTCCATGGCTTTGTGCACGCCCTCGTCGGCGAGGAGTGCATAGGACGCCGCAACCGGGCCACCCAGCAGGGCGGCGAGGTCTGGCGGAAATACTTCGCGCAGGCCGAGCAGGGCGGCGACCTTGTCTTCGGGCGTATCCGCCGCGTCCGACAGCGCCTTCATCCTGTCGGCCAACGGGTCGCGCACATCAATCGGCGCACCATTCAGGTCCACGCCCGAGACGTAACGCATCCAGGCGGCGATCGCGAGGATCAGCCCCGGGGTGCTGCGCCCGGCGGCAAGGCTCTCGGAAACTGTGCCGAGGATGCGCTGCGGCAGTTTCTGGCTGCCGTCCATGGCGATCTGCCAGGTCCGGTGGCGGATCGCCGGGTTGTCGTAACGCTTGTGCAGCGCCGCCGCGTAGTCGGCGAGCGAAACCCCCGGCGGCGCCTCGACGGCGGGGATGATCTCCGCGTCCCAAAGCCGGTCAACGAACCGGGCGAAGACCGGGTCGGCCATGCAATCGGCGACCGTCTCGTGCCCGGCGAGATAGCCGAGATATGCGAGCGGGCTATGGGTGCCGTTCAGCATCCGCAGCTTCATGTGCTCGTAGGGCGTGACATCGTCGACCATCTGCGCCCCGACGGCGCCCCAATCGGGCCGGTCGCCCACGAAGCTGTCCTCGATCACCCATTGCCGGAACGGCTCATGAACCACCGGGGCGGCATCATGAAAGCCGGTCAGGGCCGCGACCCGCGCGATGTCCTCGGGCTTCGTGGCCGGCGCAATCCGGTCGACCATCGTCGAGGGGAACCTGCCCTCGGCTTCGATCCAACCGGCCAGCCGTGGGTCGATCTCGCGCGCCAGGGCAAGCACGACCCCGCGCACGACCGCGCCGTTCGAAGGGAGGTTGTCGCAGGTGAGCACGGTAAAGGGCGCAAGCCCGGCGGCGCGGCGCATCTGCAGCGCACGCACCAGGAACCCCGGCGCCGAGACCGGCAGCGGCGCGGCGATGTCGTGGATGACATCCGGGTGCGTATGGTTGAGCGCGCCGGTGGCGGGCTCATGGCAATAGCCCTTCTCGGTCACCGTGAGGCTGACGATTTTCGTGGCCGGGTCGGCCATCAGCGCGAGCACCGCGCCTGGGTCTTCGCGCGCGACCAGCACATCGCGCACCACCTCCACCCGGCGGGCCACTTCACCCTCGGGCCCGAGTTCGAGCGCGATGTAGGCCCCGCCCTGCGGCGTGAGCGCGTCGCGCATATGCGTCGATTGCAGCGACACGCCGGTGATGCCCCAATCCCCGCCCGAGGCGGCGATCGCCTCCTCGGTGTAGATCGCGCCGTGCGACCGGAAGAAGGCGCCGAGCCCGAGATGGACGATGCCAGCGCCCGGCGCGGGTGCGGTTCGGGTCAGACGATCAGCGGGCAAGCCAGCCTCCGTCGACGTTGAGCACAGCGCCGTGGATATAGCGCGCGGCTTGCGAGCACAGGAAAGCGGCGGTCCCTGCGATATCAGACGGGTCGCCCCAGCGGCCCGCGGGGATGCGCTCGAGGATCGATTTGTTGCGCACCGGATCGGCACGCAGCGCCGTGGTGTTGTTGGTCGCGATGTAGCCCGGCGCGATGGCGTTGACGTTGATGCCTTTCGCCGCCCATTCGTTGGCGAGCACCTTGGTCAGCCCCGCCACGCCGTGTTTCGACGCGGTGTAGGACGGCACGCGGATTCCGCCCTGGAACGACAGCAGCGAGGCGATGTTGACGACGGCCGCCGGCGTGCTCCCGTCTTTGAGACAGGCCCTGGCAAAGGCCTGCGTGGTGAAGAACAGCGCCTTGAGGTTGACGTCCATTACGTCGTCCCAGTCGGCTTCGGAGAAATCGACGCTGTCTTCGCGCCGGATGACGCCCGCGTTGTTGACGAGGATCGAGTAACCCGCGCCCGCAAAGGCGTCGCGCGCCGCCATCGGGTCTGCGAAATCGAGCAGCATCGCGTCCGCCTCGCCACCGGCTTCGATGATCCGCGCCACCGTCGCCTCCGAGCCGCGCCGCCCGGCGCAGGTGACACGGGCCCCCTGCGCGGCGAGCGACACGGCAATGGCCTGGCCGATCCCGGTGTTGGCACCCGTGACGAGGGCACGCCGACCCTCAAGCGAATACGGGTTCATTTCATGTCCCCGGGCTGGATGAAGTCCATGTCGGTGTAGTCGACGTTGTCGCCCGCCATCGCCCAGATGAACGTGTAGGAGCCGATGCCGGCGCCCGAGTGGATCGACCAGGTCGGGCTGATCGCGGCCTGTTCGTTGGCGACGACGAGGTGACGGGTTTCCTGCGGTTCGCCCATCAGGTGGATGACACGGGCCTCCGGCTCCATCCCCCAGTAGAGATAGGCTTCCATCCGGCGGTCGTGCACATGGCACGGCATCGTGTTCCAGACCGAGCCTTCGAGCAACTCGGTGTAGCCGAGCACCAGTTGGCAGCTTTCCATCACCAACGGGTGGATGAACTGGTTGATGACCCGCTTGTTGGAGGTTTCGGCCGCGCCCAGCTCCACCTTGGCCGCCTCGCCGAGGGTGACGAGCCGGTTGGGGAAGCTGGCATGCGCCGGGCAGGAGGTGATGTAGAACCGGCCTTCACCTGCGAA
>DQCI01000084.1:0-5451 GCA_003545125.1 Paracoccaceae bacterium | reverse complement strand
CGCGCCGATGTTGACGATGCCCATCTCGCGGCGTTCGAGGAAGGTACTGGTGCGGGTTTCATCGACCTTGTCGAGCACCAGTTCGCCGCCCGCAGGCACGGCGGCGCCCACGGTCATACGGTCGTAATGCGTATAAACCAGGCGGATCTCGCCATCGGCGAACAGGCCTGTCGCGAGGAAGTTCTGGCGCAATTCGTCGGTCCCCATGGTGCGGGCATGGTCGGGGTGAATGGCGTGGCGAGTTTCAACGGTGAGCATCGGGGGTCCTTTCAGGGTATATCGTCGCGGCGGGGTATGAAGCTGTCTGTTTGGTCGCCGGACGCGGCGCGGATGAGGTCATGGGTTTGGCCTGCGGATAGGGCGCAACGGGGCCGAACGGGTTGCGACCGGGATATTGCCATGCCAGCGGATGTGCCCCGATCCATCTGCGCCACCGTCTGCCTCAAAGCCGGTAGGCCTGGCGCGCAAGCCTGTGGGCGAGATCCTGGATAACCTCGAAGGCCTCGTCCTCGTAGAGCCGCCCGGTGGCGACCAGGGTGGCGAGAAAACCGGCATCGACCCGCCTGGCCACGTCGTGGCGCGCGGGGATCGACATGAAGGCGCGGGTGTCGTCGTTGAAGCCGACGGTGTTGTAGAACCCGGCCGTCTCGGTCGTCATCTCGCGGTAGCGCCGCATGCCCTCGGGGCTGTCGTGGAACCACCAGGCGGGTCCGAGCTTCAGCGCCGGATAGACACCTGCGAGCGGGGCAAGCTCGCGGGCATAGGCGGTCTCGTCGAGCGTGAAGAGGATGAGGGTGAACTCCGGCTCCTCGCCGACCACGTCGAGCAACGGCTGCAACGCGTGCACATAGTCGGTGCGGGTCGGAATGTCGTAGCCCTTGTCACGGCCGAAGCTGGCGAGGATCGGGTCCGAGTGATTGCGGTAAGACCCTGGGTGGATCTGCATCACCAGCCCGTCGTCGAGGCTCATCTTCGCCATCTCGGTCAGCATCTGGCCACGGAAGGCTTCGCGCGCGGCGGCGTCGGCCTTGCCGGACATCACCTTGGCATAGAGCGCTTCGGCTTCCGCCGCGCCGAGGTTCTCGGTAAACGCCGTCGGGTGGCCGTGGTCTGTAGAGGTCGCACCCATCTCCTTGAAAAAGGCGCGCCGGGCCCGGTGCGCGTCGAGGTAGTCCTGCCAGCTCGTGCCCGGCACACCCGCGAGCGCGCAGAATTGCGCGACGTTGCCGGTGAATCCCTCGAAATCGGGGTCGACCACCGGGTCGGGACGATAGGCGGTGATAACGCGGCCACCCCAACCGGAAGAGCGGATCATCTTGTGCCATTTCAGCTCATCCAGCGGGCTTTCGGTGGTGGCGATCACCTCGATGTTGAACCGCTCGAACAGCGCGCGGGGGAGAAATTCCGGCGTGCTGAGCTTCTCGGAGATGTGGTCGTAGTAGTGATCGGCCGTCTTGGCGCAGAGCGGCACGTCGAGGCCAAAAACCTCCTGGAAGGCATGGTCGAGCCAACCCCGGCTCGGGGTGCCGCGGAACAGGTGGTAGTTTTCGGCGAGCAGGCGCCAGATCTTGCGACCGTCGGTTTCCGTAGCGCCCCCATCGACCCGGGGAACCCCCATCGCCTCGAGCGGCACGCCCTGGCTGTGGAGCATCCGGAAGGCGTAGTGATCGGGGGTTACGAACAATTGCGCGGGGTCCGCAAAGGGCGCGTTTTCGGCAAACCAGCGTGGGTCGGTATGGCCATGGGGAGAGATGATCGGGGCATCTGCGACCGTATCATAAAGGGCCCGCGCCAGGTTTTTCACCGAAGGTTCGACCGGCAACAGCCGGTCTTCGTGGAGCAATGCCATGGAAAACGTCCCCTCCCGTTTGTGGTCGTCGCTGTAGACGGGTCCGTGTTTCTGTACTAGTATTCTAGCATATCAGTTGTCAACGGAGAATTCAGATGGCCGGTCCTGTGATGATGGGGCAGCATGCGACCCTGCCGCGTCCCTCGGTCGCCGATCAGGTGTTCGACGAACTGCAGCGGCAGGTGCTGGCGCTTGAGCTTGCGCCCGGCACCCGGATTTCCGAGGTCGAGATTGCCAAAACCCTCGGCGTCTCGCGCCAGCCGGTGCGCGATGCGTTCTACCGGCTGTCCAAGCTCGGCTTCCTGCTGATTCGCCCGCAACGCGCCACCACGGTTACGCTGATCTCGCAGGCCGCGGTCCTGCAAGCGCGGTTCATCCGGACAGCGCTGGAAGTCGAGACGGTCGCGGTCGCCGCCACCGCTCTCACAAAAGCCGATATCGAGGCGCTTGCCGATAACCTCGAACGGCAGCGCAAGGCCGTCGAGGCCAAGGACCGCACCGCCTTCCACCAGCTCGACGATCAGTTCCACCACGAGATTTGCACAAGGGCCGGCCTCGGGTTCGCCTGGGACCTCATCGCCGGCAACAAGGGGCATATGGACAGGGTGCGGATGCTGTCGTTGTCATTCGCGTCCGCAGTCGCCCTCGAGGATCACCAGGGCATTCTCGAGGCTTTGAAGACCCGCGATCAGGCGTTGGCCGTCCGCATGATGCGCGCGCACCTCTCCCGGATCACGCTGTTGATCGAGCGCATCCGCGACGACAACCGCGCCTGGTTTGCCGACGATTAGAGCCCGATCCCGGACCGTCGCCGCCCCGCCCTGCCCCGGTGGCGCCCGTTCAGTGATTGTGGCGCGGCAGGCCCTTCGCGGCGATCTGCTGATACTTCACCGCCGGTTTCAGGATCATGCCCTTGTCGAACTGGTCGACCATGTCGCGCTGGATCTCCTGCCAGGGCGTCTGGTGCGGCGCGATCGGGAACCCGCCCGCCGCGTCGAGCGTCGCGCGACGGCGGGCGAGCTCACCCGCGTCGAGAAGCATGTTCGCGGTCGCTTTGCGCAGATCCACCCGGATCATGTCGCCGGTCTCGATCAGGGCCAGCCCGCCGCCCGCCGCCGCCTCGGGGCTGGCATTGAGGATCGAGGGGCTGCCGGAGGTGCCCGACTGGCGCCCGTCGCCCATGGTCGGCAACTCGGTGATCCCCGCCTTGATGAGCGCGGCGGGCGGCTGCATGTTCACCACCTCCGCCCCGCCCGGATAGCCGATCGGCCCGGCGCCGCGGATGACGAGGATGCAATCGCCGTCGATCCCGAGCGAAGGGTCGTCGATCCGGGCGTGGTAATCCTCGGGGCCCTCGAACACCACGGCGCGGACCTCGAACGCATCGGGGTCGTCGGGGTTGGAGAGATAGCGCGCGCGGAACCCCTCCGAGATCACCGAGGTTTTCATGATCGCGCTGTCGAACAGGTTGCCGGTGAGATTGACGAACCCGGCCGCCGGTTTGAGCGGCTCGCCGAAGGGCCGGATCACGTCCCGGTTGGTCGAGGCGAGGCCCGCGTAGGTCTCTTCAATGGTCTTCCCGGTCACCAGCTTCTCCTGGCGGTGCGGCAACGCGCCGGCGGCGATGAGCTCGCCGATCACCGCAGGAACCCCCCCCGCGCGGTAGAAATCTTCGCCGAGATAGGCCCCCGCCGGCTGCATGTTGACCATCAGCGGAATATCGTGGCCGAGCGCCTGCCAGTCGTCGTTGCTGAGCGGCAGACCGAGATGCGCGGCGACGGCGCCCAGGTGGATCGGCGCGTTGGTCGAACCGCCCAGCGCCGAGTTGACGACGATGGCGTTCTCAAAGGCCGCGCGGGTCATGATGTCGGAGGGTTTGAGGTCTTCCCACACCATGTCGACGATCCGCCGCCCGGTCTCGTAGGAGATCTGCCCGCGTTCACGGTAGGGCGCGGGGATCGAGGCGCTGCCGGGCAGTTGCATGCCGAGCACCTCGGCCAGCGAATTCATCGTCGAGGCCGTGCCCATCGTATTGCAATAGCCGACCGACGGGGCGGAATCGGCGGCCATTTCCATGAAATCTTCGTAGTCGATCTCACCGCTCGCGAGTTTCTGGCGCCCCTGCCAGATGATCGTGCCGGAGCCCGCGCGTTCACCCTTGTGCCAGCCGTTCAGCATCGGGCCGACCGAGAGCGCGATGGCGGGAATATCGACGGTCGCGGCGGCCATCAGCAACGCTGGCGTGGTCTTGTCGCAGCCGATGGTGAGCACGACACCGTCGATCGGATAGCCGTAGAGGGATTCGACCAGCCCCAGATAGGCCAGGTTGCGGTCCAACGCCGCGGTCGGACGCTTGCCGGTCTCCTGGATCGGGTGAACCGGAAACTCGAGGCAGATGCCGCCCGCCGCGACGATCCCCTCGCGCACCCGCTTGGCGAGCTCGATATGGTGGCGGTTGCAGGGGCTGAGATCGGAGCCGGTCTGGGCGATGCCGATGATCGGCTTGCCGGACTGAAGCTCCTCGCGGGTGATCCCGAAATTGAGGTATCGCTCCAGATAGATCGCGGTCATCCCCGGGTTTTCGGGGTTGTCGAACCATTGTTGCGACCGAAGTTTCATGCGTCTGTCCTTACAATGCCACGACGGTCTGCGCCTGTTCGCCCAGACCTTCAACCCCGAGTCCGACCCGGTCGCCCGGTTTGAGCCAGACCGGAGGTTTTTTGCCCATGCCCACGCCGGGAGGCGTGCCGGTGCAGATCAGATCGCCCGGCTCCAGCCGCATGAAGGTGCTGAGGTAGCTCACGATGGTCGCGGGGTCGAAAATCATCTTTTCGGTGTTGCCGCTCTGCATGCGCGTCCCGTTGACGTCGAGCCACATGTCGAGCGCCTGGGTCTCGCCGATCTCGTCGCCGGTGACGATCCACGGGCCGGTGGGGCAGAAATTGGGGAAGCTCTTGCCCTTCGCCCATTGCCCGCCGTGCTCGATCTGCCAGGCGCGTTCGCTGACGTCGTTCACCAGCACGTAGCCAAGGATGTGACCCGGCGCCTGCGTCCTGTCGATACCCAGCGTCGGCTTGGCGATGACGATGCCAAGCTCCACTTCCCAATCAAGCTTGGTCATCTGCGGACTATAGAGGATCGGGTCGTTCGGGCCCGAGAAGCTGCCGGCCGCCTTGTTGAACAGGATCGGCTCGGAGGGGGGCTCCATGCCCGTCTCGGCGGCGTGGTCGGAATAGTTCAGCCCGATGCACAGAATGTTGCGCGGCTGGCTCATCGGCGTACCGATCCGCGCGCCCTCGGTCTCGACCACCGGCAGGCTGGCGATGTCGGCGGCGTCCAGCGCCGTGACCACGCCAGGGATCGTTTCCGGCGAGAAATCGGCCACCAGGCTCGAGACATCGCGGGCGCGCCCGTCGGTACCGAGGATGCAGGGGATCTCCCGGCCGGGGTTTCCAATGCGAAGGAGTTTCATCGGTGGGTCCTCAGTGTTGCGTCCAGCCACAGCCGGAGTGGCGCACGGGTCCGTCACCGATGGAGATGCCATCATCCGAGCGCCCCGGGCGCGCGATGCTTCGGTTTACTTGACCATGCGCCGCGGGCGG
>DQCI01000041.1 GCA_003545125.1 Paracoccaceae bacterium | reverse complement strand
GAATACGATCCGGACAAGGCGAAGTTCTACCTCAAGGAAGCCGGGCTCGACAGCCTGTCGGTCGAGCTTTCCACCGCCGACGCGGCCTTTGCCGGTGCGGTCGACGCTGCCGTCCTGTTCCAGAACTCGGCGAAGGGCGCCGGGATCGACCTCAACGTCAACCGGGTGCCGAACGACGGCTATTGGTCGGATGTCTGGATGAGCCACCCGTTCTCGGCGGTGTACTGGGGCGGACGCCCGGTGGAGGACGCGATGTTCACCACCGCCTACGCCGCCGGCGCATCCTGGAACGATACCTTCTGGGACAACGCGCGCTTCAACGAGCTGTTGGTGGCCGCGCGCGCCGAGCTCGATACCGACAAGCGCCGCGAGATGTATTACGAGATGCAGGTGATCCTGTCGGACGACGGCGGCGCGATCATCCCGATGTTCGCCAACTACGTCTTCGCCACCGCGCAAGGTGTGACGACGGGCGACGAGTTCTCGTCGCATTGGGACATGGACGGTGAGCGCTGGATGGAGCGCTGGTCGTTCGCGTGATGTGACCGAGGCGCGCGGGGGGCGACCTCCGCGCGCTGTTTCCAACGGGAAAGGCGCTTCGAAGCGCCTTTTTCAATCGCCTTCGAAGGCGATTTGCACGCGGGTTGGAACCCGCGTCGGCCTCACTCCAGCTGCCTCACTCCTGACGCGCGCGCCGTTCCCTCAGACGCAGCACCGCGTTCGCGCCGATGTCGAGCAGCGGGCGGGGGACAAGGCGTGTTGGGCGCGGCTCGGCAGAGAAATGGCGGGTGATCTCTGAGGTCTGTCCCAAGGCCAGATCGGCCGCGCCGATGCCGGTGAGCGTGCCGCGCGCGGTGCCGAGCCCGTTCTGCACCGCCGCCGAATAGAGCCCCGCCTCGATCTCGCGCATCACCGAGACGCTGTTCATCGTCAGGCAGAGATGGCCAGCCCAGGCGTGTTCCATCCTGAGCCCGGCCAGCGCCGGAAAACGGCTGTCGAATTTCCGTTGCATGATGCGCGCGGCCCGTTGGAGGCCCTGTCTGGTCGGCACCATGCCGGGCTTCAACGTCGCGCAGGTGCGGGTGACGATCCGGTGGCCGCCCTGGCCGGGGTCGATCCGGCGCACCGTGGTGCCCATCGGGTCGGAGGGGGTGATGCCCCAGCGGCTTTGTCCGCCGACCCGCGCGAGCTGGTCCACGTCAAGCTCCGGCGTCATCACCGCATAGAGGAAGATCTGCATCAGGCGGCCCGGTTCGACGCCGAAGCTTTCGAGATGACCATTGACGGCAAGGATCACCTTGCCTGCGGTGAGACGGGCTTTGGGTGTGGTAAGGGTCCAGGTGTCGCCGGCCCGCGTGAACCCGGTGACGGGGCTGTTTTCGTGCACCGCGACACCGCCCTGCGCGAGCCCGGCGGCAAGGCCGCGGATGTAGCCCGCTGGTTGCAGCATCACCGTGCCCGGCGTGAAAAGGCCGGAGCGGTAGTGGCGTGAGCCCGTGAGGTCGCGCATCGCCTGTGCGTCGAGCATTTCGCAAGGCTCGCCGAGCGCGGCGAGATGGGCGGCGTAGCTGCGGTTGTGGGCATCGGCCGCCGCGCTGGCCGCCCCGTTCACTTTGCCCGCCGGGTCGAAGAAATCGCGCCGGATGGCGTAGGCCTCGACCGCGTCGCGGGCGAAGGTCTGGGCCTCACGGTTGAGGGCGATGATCGCCTTGTCGTCGCCGGCGCCGGCGTAATCCTCCGAGGTGAGCTCATGCGGCAGATCGATCATGAAACCCGAGTTGCGCCCCGCCGTGCTCTCCGCGATCCGACCCGCCTCCAGCACCGCGATCCGGGCCCCCGGTGCGCGGGTGGCGAGGCGCCGGGCGGCGGAAAGCCCGGCGAAGCCCGCGCCGATCACCGCGAAATCGGCGGTGGCGTCGGCCTCGAGCGGGCGCGGTGGGGGCGCGTCGCCAAGGATCGCGTTCCAGCCCGCCCGGCCCAGGTGCTCGGGCAGGCGGCGGGCCTTGTAGCCCATCAACCTACCGCCTCATCCGCGTCGTCAGCGAGGTCGACCCAGATCGTTTTCAACTGGGTATACTGGTCGTGGGCGGCGAGCCCGTTGTCGCGGCCGCCGAAACCCGATTGCCGGTGGCCGCCGAATGGCGTGGTGATGTCACCCTCGCCGTAGCTGTTGACGGTGACGGTGCCCGCGCGCAGAGCCCGCGCGCCGCGCAACGCCCGCTTGATGTTGCCGGTAAAGATCGAGGCGGCGAGGCCGTATTCGGTGTCGTTGGCGAGCGCGATGGCCGCCTCGAAGCTCTTGACCGTCAGCACCGAGAGGACCGGGCCGAAGATCTCCTCGCGGGCGGCGGCATCGTCGGGCGCGACGTCCATAACGGTCGGCTCGACATGGGTGCCGGACCGGGACTTGCCGCCCATGTGCACCCGCTGGCCCTCGTTCAGATAGCCACAGACCTTGTCGAAATGTGCCTTCGAGACCAGCGCGCCGACCCGGTGCGCGGGATCGAGCGGATCGCCGAGCGTCCATTCGCGGGCATGCGCCAGGATGCGGTCGAGCAGCGCGTCCTTCACCGCGTCGTGGACGATGAGGCGCGAGCTGGCCGAGCAATTCTCACCCATGTTCCAGAACGCCCCGTTGACCACGTGGGCCGCGACCCGGTCGAGGTTGTCCGCGTCCTCCATCACGATCGCCGGGTTCTTGCCGCCCATCTCCAGGGTGATCTCCTTGAGATTGCTGTCGGCGGCATAACGCAGAAAGCGCCGTCCGGTCTCAGTAGAGCCGGTGAACGAGATCATGTCGACATCCATGTGCAGGCCGAGCGGTTCACCGACCTCGGGGCCGGTGCCGGGCACGACGTTGAGCACGCCGCGCGGCACGCCCGCCTCGGCCGCGAGCTCCGCCACCCGAAGGGCGGTGAGCGACGTGTCCTCGGCGGGTTTCACCACCACTGTGCAACCGGCGGCCAGCGCCGGGCCGATCTTCCAGGCGAGCATGAGCAGCGGGAAGTTCCACGGCAGCACCAGCCCGACCACGCCGACGGGTTCGCGCAGGATCATCGCGATATGGTCGTCGGAGGCGGGCGAGACCTGGTCGTAGATCTTGTCGATCGCCTCGGCGTGCCAGATCAGGCACTGGATTGTCTCGGGGATATCGACCGTCTCGCAATCGTAGATCGTTTTGCCTGAATCGAGGCTCTCCATCACCGCCAGTTCGCGCGCATTGCGCTTGATGAGCTTGGCGAGGCGGATGAGCGCCGCTTTGCGCTCGGCGGGGTGCAGCTTCGACCAGCGCCCGTCGTCGAAAGCCGCGCGCGCCTTGCTGACGGCGAAATCCACGTCTTCCGCCCCGCAATAGGCGATCTCGCAGAGCGCTTCGCCATTGGCCGGGTTCTCGGCAATGAAGGTCTTGCCCGAGGCGGCGGGCCGGTAGGCCCCATCAACGAAGGCGGCGGTGGGGAAGGTCATCCCGCGCGCGAGCCCCAGGTATTCGTCATGGGTCAGAAGGTCCGTCATGGTCAGTTCCCCCGCTTAATTTCCGGTCTCGATCTCGGCGATGGTGCGCTTGAGAACCCGCACCACCTGTTCCAATTCTCGCTTGTCATCCTTGTTGAGCGCCTTCAGGGGCGGGCGCGGCGGTCCGGCTTTGAGCCCTGCCATCTCGACCCCGTACTTGACGCACTGGATGAACTTGCCGCCCTGTTCGAGCACCCGCATCAGCGGCATCATCGCCGACATGATCCGCCGGCCCTTGGTGAAATCGCCCGCGACCCGGCAGGCCTCGTAGAGCGCGATGTGTTCCTTCGCGAGGAAGTTGGAGCCGGCGCAGACCCAGCCGGTCGCCCCCCAGGCGAAAAACTCGAGCGCCTGGTCGTCCATGCCGCAGAGCAACTGGATATGCGGGTAATCGCGCGCGAGCGTGTGCACCCGGTTGATGTCGCCCGAGCTTTCCTTGATCGCGCAGACGTTGCGCGAGCGGCCGACCCGGTCGAGAAACGCGTCGCCCATATGGGTGCCGGTGCGGCCGGGATAGTTGTAGAGCATGATCGGGAGGTCGGCGGCGCGGTCGATCGCGAGCACGTTGAGCGCGTTTTCGCGCTCGGTGGGCACGGCGTAGGGGGGGGAGGCGACGAGGATCGCATCGGCGCTCATCTCGCGCGCGCCTGTGGCGAGCGCGATTGATTCAGCAGTGAGCATCGCCCCGGTGCCGACGATCAGCGGCAGGCGCCCGTCGAGGCGTTGGTGTGTGAAGCGTGCAAGCTCCAGCCGCTCGGTCACGGTCTGGGTATAGTTCTCGCCCGTCGACCCGCCGGAGATCAGCCCATGCACTCGTGCGGCGACGAGATGGTCGATGATCGCCGCAAGCGCGTCGTAGTCGACCGCGCCGCCTTCGTCGTAGGGCGTTACCACGGGGGTGTAGATCCCATCGAAGCGCTGAATCGGGGTCATGGCGTTCCTCCTTCGCGCGCCGCGTGGGCGCCCGGCTTCGTGTCGATGCCGACGCTGGGCACGGGGCGACGGGGCTGGCCGCAGGGCACGGGGCAGTGGCTGGGGATGCGCGCGCGTGCCGGGGTCGTTAGCCCGCGTGCCGCAGGGACGAGACGTGTCGCGCTGTGCCGGCCGTGGTGCATCGAAGTCCCTCCCTGTACTTGTGGAGGGTAGAGCGGGTGCGCGCCGGACACAATTTGGATTGCGACGCGATCCGCGCGCCCGACGACATTCCCGCGCGCCTTTGCTACGGGCCCTGCGCCTTGGTTCATGCTATTGCGAAACCCAATTGGGTATCCCGGCGTGCGGCGGGCTGTCTCCCGGCGGGCTCACGCTTGCGTGACGGGACGTGGGCTTGGGGCGTGCTAACCTGCGGCCATCCCCCGTCCGGAGACCGCCGATGAACCGTATCCTGTTCGCCCTGATCCTCCTGATCCCGGTCGCGCCGCCCGCGGCGGCGCAGGAGCGGATCCCGTCCCATTGCCTGGCGCTCGCCGGCGATATCAAGGGTGCCTCCTATGTGCATCTTGCGAGCTACGCGGAGGCGCTGGCGCCGGACGAGGTGCGCATCGCCTATATCGACCATGCGAGTTTTCTGATCCAGGCGGGCGGCTTGGCGGCGGTCACCGATTTCACCGGGGCACTGGGCGGGGCCGAACTGGTGCCGGACGTGGTGACGATGAACAACGCTCACACCACCCATTTCACCTATGTACCCGACCCCGAGATTCGCCATGTGCTCGGGGGCTGGGCACAGGGGGGTGTCGCGGCGGATCACGATCTCGATCTCGGGATGATGCGCGTGCGCAATGTGCCGACCGACGTGCGCGGTGGCTTCGAGGGTGCGCGCGCGGACGGAAACTCGATCTTCATTTTCGAGGCGGGCGGCCTTTGCATCGGCCACCTCGGCCATCTGCACCACAAGCCCGACGACGCACAATTTGCGGCAATCGGCCGGCTCGACGTTGTGATGGCCGCGGTCGACGGCGGCCTGACCCTCGACACCGCGTCGATGATCCGGGTGATGCAGCGGCTGAAGGCGCGGGTGGTAATCCCGATGCACTGGTTCGGCCGTGGCACGCTGGACCGGTTCCTGGCCGGTATGAAGGGGGAATTCGACGTGGTCGACACGGGCCTGCGCGAGATCACCCTCTCGCTCCACCGTTTGCCGTCGCGCCCCCAGGTCATGGTGCTGGAGCCCGGGCGGCTCGACTAGTGCCGCGTGAGGTGCGGGGCGCTGTGGCGGTTTCCGCAAGGAACGGGCGTGGGCCGAACCGCGTGGGGTGCCGCGCATCGGACACCGGAGCGGTCTCACCGAATTGAGCCTGAAACCCGACCTCACCGGATACCGTTTGTGCGCAAACCCGTGTTCAGCGGGGCTCCCGTAGACGGTTGATAAATAGAGCAAAACCTGGCCGCAAACGTCCACACCCCTTGCCCGGCCGATAGCCGCAAGACGCGCGCGCACCCGGCGCGCAGGCCGCCCCAAGGGCCGGACCCTGGCGGCACGATCCCTGCGCTCTTGCCGGCGGCGCAAAACGGTGCATGCTCGCGCCCATGACACTGACGCCCCTCAACCCTGCCGACGACACCTTCGCCGCCCGCCTGCCCGAAGGTGTGCGCCGCCCATTGGAGCCGCGCTATCTCGAAGAACGGCGGGGGTTATTCAAGGGACAGGACGGGCTGCTCGTGGCCCCGCGGTCGACCGCGGAGGTCGCCGACCTGGTCCGGGCCGCGGCAGAGGCGCGGGTCGGCATTGTCCCCTATGGGGGCGGCACCGGCTTGGTCGGCGGCCAGGTGATGCCGGACGGGCCGGCGCCGATGATCCTGTCTCTGGAGCGCATGCGGCAGATCCGCGGGCTCTGGCCGGAAGAGAACGTCATCGTCGCCGAGGCGGGCGCGGTGCTTGCCGAGGTGCAGGCGGCGGCGCAAGCGGCGGACCGGCTGTTTCCCCTGTCGCTCGGCGCCGAGGGCTCCTGCCGGATCGGTGGAAACCTCGCCACCAATGCTGGCGGCGTCAACGTCCTGCGCTACGGAAACACCCGCGATCTGTGCCTCGGTCTCGAGGTTGTGCTACCGGACGGCGCTGTGTGGCACGGGCTCAAACGCTTGCGCAAGGACAACACCGGCTACGATCTGCGCGGGCTGATGATCGGGGCCGAAGGCACGCTCGGGATCATCACGGCGGCCGCGCTCAGGTTGTTTCCGCGACCGGCCTGTGACGGCGCGGCGCTGATGGTCGTCGAAAGCCCCGAGGCCGCTCTGGCGTTGCTGGCCCGCGCCCAGGCGCAGGTCGGCGCGGGGCTCAACGCTTTTGAGCTGATCGCGGGGCAGGGGCTGCATTTCCTGTCTGAAACCGGCTGCACCGCCCGCGCCCCGCTCGATCCGATCCCCGAATGGGCGGCGCTGATCGATCTCGGGCTCGGACCCGGTGCGGATCCCTCCGCCGAGCTTGTCGCGATCTTCGAGGCTGGCGCGGCCGAAGGGCTGGTGACCGACGGCGTCATCGCCGGGTCCGGCGCCCAGCGCGCTGCGCTTTGGGAGATGCGCGAGCAGATCCCAGAGGCCAACAAACGCATCGGCGCGATTTCGTCGCACGACATCTCGCTGCCGCTCTCGGCGATCCCGGACTTCCTGCGGCAAGCGCCGGCCGTCGTCGCCGGCCTCGGTGCATTCCGGATCAACGCGTTTGGCCACCTTGGCGACGGCAACCTGCATTTCAACGTCTTCCCGCCGGCGGGGAGGGGCAAATCCGACTACCCGGCCGAGACGCGGGCCCGGGTGGCGACGGCGGTCTACGACCTGGTCGCCGAATTCGACGGATCTTTCTCTGCGGAACACGGCATCGGCCGCCTCAAGGTCGATGACCTCGTCCGCTACGGCGACCCTGCGAAGGCGGCGGCCATGCGTGCGATCAAGGCGGCACTCGACCCGCGGGGGATCATGAACCCCGGCGTGATGCTCGCGCGCGAGGTCTGAACGCCGAACGGGTCTGCATCGCCCCGACTTTGCAGGTGGTACACACGCCCGGTCCGGCGGGGCGCACGTTGCGAACCCGATCGGCGGGACGGATGTCCGGAGTGCACGCGCCCGCGCGTC
>DQCI01000042.1 GCA_003545125.1 Paracoccaceae bacterium | reverse complement strand
GACCGACCGGCAGCTGCACATGATCCGTGAGACCGGCGGCATGGTTGGCCTGAACTTCGCGACCTTCTTTCTCAACCCGGACGGCAGGTCGGATACACACTTGGGCTGGGACACCATCCTGCACCACCTCGACCACATGATCGCCGTTCTGGGGGAAGACCACGTCGGTCTCGGGTCCGACTTCGACGGGTGCGTGGTGCCCGACCTGATCGGCGACGTGACCGGGGTGCCGCGCCTGCTGCGCGCGCTGTCGGCGCACGGCTATGACGACGCGCTCCTGCGCAAGCTCGCGCGGGAAAACTGGCTGGCGTGCCTCGAGCGAACCTGGAAATAGACCTGCGCTGAACCGGCGCATCCCGGGGGGCAAGCCAGCCCGCAGCATTGGATCCCGGTTGCCAAGGCGGCAGTATCGGGACCGGTCTCGTTCAACGCGTCCGGCTGTGTGACGGTGTCGGACACAGCAGGCCGGAGCCCGGCCGGGTGAGGCGGGCACCGGACAATGGCAGCGCCCGGATCTATCATCGCCGTCGGGATTGGCGTCTTCGGCGACAGCCGAGCACGGTCCGCCTGTCCGCGCGCGGCAGTTCAAGCCGGGCCCGGCTGCTATCCTTTTGTATATCGGGCACACGGAGCAGACCCTCGCCTCGATGGAGAATCAACCGCGGCAGGGGTGAGACTTGAGGCCTCATGGACCCTGAACCCAACCCGGTTGTAGACTGGTGGGGAACGAACGGTCCGTGGCAACTGCGCCCGGTTTCCGTTGTCGTGTCCAAAGGCATTCCGACATGGAAGAGGATACTGTTCCCCATCGCGCAACCCAGGCAGCAGGCAATCAACTGCCGGACTTGCAGCCTCAGCAGCTCACTTCACCGCATGCGCAGGCGATCGATGCAGTTCTCCGCGAATTGGGGGTGTTGGCGCATGGGTTGAGCCAGGCCGAGGCGGCGGACCGTCTGCAGCGTATCGGCCCAAACGCCCTACCCCACTCGAAACCGCCGGGCATTTCCCGGGTGTTTCTGCGCCAGTTCTCCAGCCCGCTGATTTTCGTTCTGGTCCTGGCCGCGGTGGTATCAATGGCAATCCGGGAGTGGTCGGATGCCGGTTTCATCGCCGCCGTTCTGGTGGTCAACGCCATCATCGGCACCTTCCAGGAATACTCCGCCCAACGCGCGGCCGAGGCGCTCGACCAGCTGGTCACCACCAAGACCCGGGTTCTGCGCGACGGCGATTCCTATGTGATCGACGCCGAAGAGCTGGTGCCGGGCGACATCGTGCTGCTCGAATCCGGCGACAAGGTGCCCGCCGATCTGCGGCTGTTGGCCGGCCGCGACCTGGAGGTGGACGAGTCTCTGCTCACCGGGGAATCTGCGCCGGTCTCCAAGGACGCCGATGCGATGCTGCCGCAAGACTGCGCCCTCGGCGACCGGATCAACATGGTGTTCGCCGGGACGATGGTGAACCGGGGACGCTACCGCGCGGTGGTCTGCAAGACCGGTGCCGCGACACAGCTTGGCGAGATTGCCGCTGGCGCGCTGGCGCGACGCACGGTGAAGGCGCCGCTGCTCGCACGGATGGAGCGGTTTACCCGCAGGATCGCGCTGGCCGTGGCTGTCGCCGCGGTGGCCATGGCCTCCGTCGCCTTCATGCACGGGATGGTCCTCGACGAGGTGTTCCTGCTCGCGGTCGCCCTCGCCGTTTCCGCGATCCCCGAAGGGCTTCCGGTCGCGTTGACCGTCGCCCTCGCGATCGGCATGCAACGCATGGCAAAGCGCAACGTGATCGTCAGGCGGCTGGTGGCGGTGGAATCGCTCGGCTCCTGTACCTTCATCGCCTCCGACAAGACCGGGACCTTGACCGAGAACCGGCTTGCCGCGCGTCGGATCGTGTTCGCGCACAGCACGCCTTGGGAAGTCACGGGAGAAACGCTCGAACCCACGGGGTCGATCATCACCCAGGCCGGCAGTCCCTCGCCTGAGGACCAACAGCTGCTGGCGCGGCTCTGCCAGGTCGCCGTGCTCGCCAACGAGGGCTATCTCGCCCACCGCGATAGCGGTTGGACCACACAGGGCGATGCCGTCGATATCGCCCTCCTCGTGATGGCGCACAAGGCGGGTTTGGTGCGTGCGGAGACGGTGAACGCGATGCCGGAGATCGCCGCCATTCCGTTCGAATCCGAGCGCCAGTTCAGCGCCAGCCTCAACGAGGACCCAAAGGGCCAGCACGCGTTCGTCAAGGGCGCGATGGAGCGGCTCCTGCCGTTCTGCACCCGGATGGAGACCGCCGAAGGCCCGGTCGCGCTCGACAGCGACGAGATCGAGGCGGACGCCCAGGCGCTCGCCAGTGACGGCTACCGGGTGATCGCTTTCGCCGCCGGTCGGGCCGAGGTCGGCGAGGCCGAGGTCTTTGGCGAAGCGCATCTGTCGGGCCTCACCTTCATCGGGCTTGTCGGTATCATCGATCCGTTGCGCCCGGAGGCGAAGCCAGCGGTGTCGGCCTGCCGGACGGCGGGGATCGAGGTGGCAATGGTGACGGGTGACCACCCGACCACGGCGCTCACGATCGCCAAGGAACTGGGGCTCGCGGACCGCTCCGACCAAGTCGTGACCGGGCCGGAACTGAAAGCGTTGGACGACGAGGCGGAGATCGACCGGCTGGTGGCCGGCGCGCGGGTATTTGCGCGCGTCGAGCCGCAGCAGAAACTGGACATCGTCCAGTCCCTGCAGCGCAGCGGGTATTTCGTCGCCGTCAGCGGCGACGGCGCCAACGACGCGCCCGCGCTCCGGGCGGCCCATGTCGGGGTCGCGATGGGCCAAAGCGGCACCGACGTCGCGCGCGAGACGGCCGAGATCATCCTCACCGACGACAACTTTGCCTCGATCGTGGGCGGGATCGAGGAAGGCCGGATTGCCTACGCCAATGTCCGCAAGGTGATTTTCCTGCTGATTTCCACGGGGGCTGCCGAGCTTGTCTTGTTCGCTCTTGCCCTCATCACCGGCCTGCCGCTGCCGCTGTTCGCGGTGCAACTGCTTTGGCTGAACCTCGTGACCAACGGGATTCAGGACGTTGCCCTGGCCTTCGAGCCCGGCGAGGGCGACGAGCTGCTCCAACCGCCGCGCCCGCCCCGGGAGGCGATCTTCAACCGTCTCATGATTGAACGGGTGGTGCTTTCGGCCGTCGTCATGGGCGTATCGGCCTTCCTGATCTTCCAGTCGCTGATTCAGGCCGGGGTTTCGGTCGACGAGGCCCGCAACAGCACCCTGCTGTTGATGGTGCTGTTCGAGAACGTGAACGTTTTCAACAGCCGGTCGGAGACCCGCTCCGCCTTCCGCCAGAGCCTCATGCGGAACCGTCTGCTTGTGATCGGGACCCTGTTCGCGCAGGCGATCCATATCGGCGCAATGTTCACGCCCTGGATCAGCGAGGTTCTGCACATCCAACCGGTTTCGCTGCGGCATTGGGCAACGCTTCTCGCCATGGCCCTGACTATCCTGGTGGCGATGGAGCTTCACAAGCTGGTTCGTGGCCTGTTGCGGCGCGCCACCCTGCCCGGATCACCACCCGGTGTCGCAAACTGAGCTTTGATGCCGCCGATGGGTCCGAATTGCACAACCAGCGCGCGCCTCGCGCCGCCGCCGCGCATCGGTGGCATGGTGCGCGGACGAGCCGGAAAGGCGGATCCGCCGCCGGTTTCACCACGCGCCGTTCCGGACACCGTGATCCGGCGGTGACAAGCGGATCCGGGACACACCCCTCACTGGTTGCGAAGCGCCGTCGCGTTACCTCGCAAGATGACCCAGGCCAGAACCGTGGAGCCGATAGTCTCCGGCACCACAGAACAGGCGCCCACCAGAATGATGTACAGGCATTCTGGCGCGTTGGCAGCCTTGGAGATGGCAAGCTGCCCCGTCACCACGGAGCGGCAGAAGCTGAAGGCCATCCCACCTTGGGCCAGCGCAAACAGGCCGGCCAAGACCGCAAAGGGCATCCGCCTCAGCATCACGAAACGCGACCTGACGGCGAGGACGAGCCATGCCGCGTTGGCACCGCAGAAGGGGCCGGTCGCCGATCGTACACTCTTTCGCGGCGTCGTCCGCCAAGGGGCACAACAGCCCGACGCCATGGTCGAACCCGTCGAGGATGCCAAGGATCAGGATCGACAGCGCCATGAGCGAGGCGAACGTCCTCGGAAGCCAGTCGGCGGAATTTGAGAAGTCAGGCAGGTTTCTTCACGCCGCTGGAGATGTGAGCGCGTCCTGGACCGGACCCGCGCGGGTCAGGCCGCGCGCTGCTGTGGAGGCGAGACAGGCGATGAAAATGATCGCCCACCTGTCGGTCGCGAAGGCCACACC
>DQCI01000226.1:21554-24994 GCA_003545125.1 Paracoccaceae bacterium | reverse complement strand
CCGGAAAACTCACCCTGCGCTGAGCGCGCGACGAAACTCACCGGGTTGAACCGGTGTTCGACGGCGAAGGTCTCGGCCTCGTCCATCGTCTCGCGGGCGAGCACGGCCACCCGCGCGCGCTCTCCGGCGGCGCGCCAGTCGAAAACCAGTTCGCCGACCGGGTAGGGCGTAAGCCCGTCGAGCCCAGAGCGGATCTGTACCTCGCGCGAGATATCGTCCGGGCCGGGGGCCTCGACCGTGGTGTAGAGAACCTGTGAATTCGGAATGATGATCTTGCAGGTGAATCCACCGCTTTCCAACGCGGCGGCGCGGCGCCTGAGGTCGGCCAGGTGGCTGCCCATCTCCGGGTCGTCGAGTTCGACGGAGCCCACGAGTGACCAGCCCCCCTTGCTGCGATGCAGGAGGTTGATGCCCTCATGGCTGAGGTCGAGAGCGAACTTAGGTTTCATGCTACCTGGACCGTCGACATTCCCACCGGCCGGACCCGCCCGGCGCGCGGTGGAAACTATAGCAGGAACGGACGCAAGGAAAGGGAAAGCAGGATGTGCGGGTACAGCGACCGCGGATATGTCCTATTTCCTGCCGATCTTGCCCCAAAGTCACGGAAAACCACAAGATTTCGTAAGAAGGAGATTCGTACAAACGGGCGGGGATTTGCCCATCATGCGCCCGTTCATGGTTGGAAAAGTGTTAATGCGCCGGATGCCCGCAGGGCGGGTGGATTTGACCGATAGCACGCCTCATGGTAGAGGATCATCCAAGCTGGACGACATGAACAACCGGCCGGGCCGAGGGGCCCGGGCCGGTTTTTTCGTGTTGCTCGCGTGAGGGCAATCAACCGAGGCAATCCATGACAGGCAACAAAAAGAACAAATCCTCCCAAGCAAAGGCACCCGCGTTCGAGCCGGAGGCCGACCCTGCTTTCGATCCGGTGGCTTTGGCCGAGAAGAACTTCAACCGCGTGCTGAATGCCCTCGACGCGCTCGCGGACGAATTGCACGGGCGCGAAGACAACGCGGTCGCAAAGGCGGCGAAGCTCGCCGGCGAGGCCAGGGGCGCGATCCAGACAATCTTCAACGAAAGGCAGCGCATTGCAAAACTCGATGACGACAAAACCGGCGCTCTCGGCGCCGAGCTTGACCTCGACGCCGCGCGACTTGAAGTCGGGCGCCGACTGGCTCTCCTCAGGGAGCGCAGCGGCACAGATGCGCTTCCTGGCGGGGCTGGGTGACCGCGCGCTGGCCGCGCTGCCCTGGCTGTTCGAGTTCTGGGCGCTGCCACACCAGCGCGCACCGGAGGGCGACTGGCGTACTTGGGTGATTCTCGGCGGCAGAGGCGCGGGCAAGACCCGCGCCGGCGCCGAGTGGGTGCGCGCCGAGGTCGAGGGTACCGGTCCCCGCGATCCCGGACGCGCCGCCCGCGTCGCGCTGGTCGGCGAGACGATGGATCAGGTGCGCGAGGTGATGGTCTTCGGCGACAGCGGCCTGCTCGCCTGCGCGCCGCCGGACCGCAGGCCGGTCTGGGAGGCGACGCGGCGCCGGCTTGTCTGGCCCAACGGGGCGACGGCGCAGGCCTTCTCGGCGCATGAGCCCGAGGCGCTTCGCGGGCCGCAATTCGACGCGGCCTGGGTGGACGAGCTTGCCAAGTGGAAGAAGGCCCGCGAAAGCTGGGACATGCTCCAGTTCGGCCTGAGGCTCGGCGACCACCCCCGCCAGGTGGTGACAACGACGCCGCGCAACGTACCGATTCTCAAGAAGATCCTGCACACGCCGTCGACGGTTTCCACGCATGCCAGCACCCAGGCCAACCGCGCCTATCTGGCCGCGTCCTTCCTCGAGGAGGTGGAGGCGCGTTATGGCGGCACCAGGCTCGGGCGGCAGGAGTTGGAGGGCGTGCTGGTCGAGGACATCGACGGGGCACTCTGGACGTCGGCACAGCTCGAAGAGCTCAGGCTTGATGCGCCGCCGGATTTCGACCGGATCGTCGTCGCCGTGGATCCCCCGGTGACCGGGCATAAGGGCTCCGATGAATGCGGCATTGTCGTCGTCGGTGCGGTCACCTCCGGCCCGCCACGCGACTGGTGGGCGGTGGTGCTGGAAGACGCCAGCGTGTCTGCGGCGAAACCCACGGTCTGGGCGGAGGCGGCGGTCGCCGCATTCGAACGCCATGAGGCCGGGCGGCTGGTCGCGGAGGTCAACCAGGGCGGTGACCTTGTCGGCGAGATGATCCGCCAGATCGACCCGATGGTGCCGTTTCGCGGTGTGCATGCGAGCCGGGGAAAAGTGGCCCGGGCCGAGCCGGTGGCGGCGCTCTACGAACAACAGCGGGTGCGGCACCTGCGCGGCATGCCCGATCTCGAGGATCAGATGTGCAAGATGACTGCGCATGGTTTCGAGGGGCAGGGCAGCCCCGACCGGGTCGATGCGCTGGTCTGGGCGATCCATGAACTGATGATCGGACCAGCGCGAAACCAGGGGCGGCCGCAGCTGCGTACGCTCGGTTAAACGCTTCTTTAACCCTTGGTGAGAAATTGCCCATCGTCGAAAGGCGGGCAACTTCCGCCCCGGGGCAACCCCTCACGACACGGATTTTCTGAAAGGCGCCCGGGGCAAGGCCCGTGGGCGGACGGGCGGGGCCTGCCCTGAGGGCGCCCCGGCAACAGACGAGGAGCGAGACGGCATGGCGGTGTTCGATATGTTCAAGCGCGGGACGGAAGAGGCACCCGAGGCGAAGGCCTCGGCGACCGGTCCGGTGATCGCTTACTCGGGCTCGGGCCGGGTGGCCTGGAGCCCGCGTGACACCGCGAGCCTGATCCGCACGGGCTTCGCCGGCAATCCGGTGGGTTTCCGCTCGGTGAAAATGATCGCCGAGGCCGCTGCGGCGCTGCCGATCGTGCTCCAGGACGCGACCACCCGGTACGAGACCCACCCGGTGCTCGACCTCATCACCCGTCCCAACCCGCTTCAGGGCCGCGCCGAGCTGTTCGAAGCGCTGTTTGGTCAGATCCTTCTGACCGGCAACGGCTATGTCGAGGCGGTGGGCGGCGAGACCGGCGTTCCCATGGAACTGCATGTGCTGCGCTCGGACCGGATGAGCCTGGTGCCGGGGGCCGATGGTTGGCCGGTGGCCTACGACTACACGGTCGGCGCGAAGAAGCACCGGTTCAACGTGGCCGACGGGATCTCGCCGATCTGCCACATCAAGAGCTTTCACCCCCAGGATGATCACTACGGATTGTCGCCGTTGCAGGCGACCGCGCAGGCGCTTGACGTGCACAACGCGGCCTCGGCCTGGTCGAAGGCACTGCTCGACAACGCCGCGAGACCGTCGGGGGCCATCGTCTACAAGGGCGGCGAGGGCGAGGGGACGTTGAGCGCGGACCAGTATGACCGGCTGCTCGCGGAGATGGAGGCCTACCACGTCGGCGTGCGTAACGCCGG
>DQCI01000226.1:12681-21454 GCA_003545125.1 Paracoccaceae bacterium | reverse complement strand
GGGGAAGCGACTTACGCGAACTACCAGGAAGCCAACCGCGCCTTTTACCGGCTGACCGTGCTGCCCCTGGTCACGAAAGTCGCCGCCTCGGTCGGACACTGGCTTTCGGGGTTCACCGGCGAACCGGTGACGCTCAAGCCCGACCTCGACCAGGTGCCGGCGCTTTCGTCGGAACGCGACCAGCAATGGGCGCGGATCTCGGCGGCCGATTTCCTGACCGCGGACGAGAAGCGGGCCATCCTCGGCCTGCCCAAACTGAGCGACGACGAATAGGGCGGGCCGGACCGGACCTTTGCTCCGTCCTCGCCAACCGACGCGAAGAGCGCCCGAAGCGGGCGATGAGCGGAGCTGTAGACAAGGAGAAATCATGCAGGATTTCAGTGATATGGGGCTCGAAGTGAAATTCGTTTCCCTCGGAGACACCGAAACTGTCGAAGGCGGCCTCAAGGTCGAGGGCTACGCCAGCTTCTTCGGCGAGCGCGATCGTGGCGGCGATGTCGTGGTCCGCGGCGCCTATGGCAAGAGCCTCGACGCACTCCTGTCGAAGGGCGGGCAAGTCAAGATGCTTTGGCAGCACGATCCGACTCAACCCATTGGAATCTGGGATGAAGTTCGCGAGGACGACCGCGGGCTCTTCGTCAAGGGCCGGATCCTCGACGAGGTCGAGAAGGGCCGCGAGGCTGCGGCGTTGATCGCCGCCGGCGCCATCGACGGGCTGTCGATCGGGTACCGGACGGTGAAAGCCACCAAGGACGACAAGGGCCGCAGGCTCTTGAACGAGCTGGAGCTGTGGGAGGTGTCGCTTGTCACTTTCCCGATGCTGCCCAGCGCGCGGGTGGGATCGAAGGGCGAAAACCCGGAGGAATCCGACATCCTGCGCGACCTGGCGGAGGTCTTCGAAGACGCCCGCCGCATGCTGGCCCCGGGCGACTGAGCCAGCGATCTGACCCCTCTAGAGGTACATTCCATGAGCAACAAAGAGACCAAGGCTCAGGGCCAGCCGGGCGCGGCCGGGCAGTCTCCGGCCGCGGAGGTGAAGACCGCCATGGCCGGTTTCCTGAGCGATATCAAAACGCTTCACGACGACATTAATTCCAGGCTTCAACAACAGGAAGAGCGCATGACCATGCTGGATCGGAAATCCCTCACCACCTCGCGCCCGGCGCTGGCCGCCGCGGCCGACTTTGACGCGCCGCACCAGAAGGCCTTCGAGGCCTATGTGCGTACCGGCGACGATGACGGCCTGCGTGGCCTCGAGCTCGAAGGCAAGGCGCTGAACACCGCCGTTGCCGGCGACGGCGGCTACCTGGTCGATCCGGTCACCGCCGGGAACATCGCCAGCGTGCTGGCTTCGACCGCCTCGGTCCGCGCGATCGCCAATGTCGTCAACGTCGAGGCCACCTCCTACGACGTGCTGATCGACCACGGCGATGTCGGCACCGGCTGGGCCACCGAGACCGGCGCGGTCACCGAGACCTCGACGCCGACCATCGAGCGGATCGCGATCCAGCTGCACGAACTGTCGGCCTTGCCGAAAGCCTCGCAGCGCCTGCTGGACGATTCTGCCTTCGATATCGAGGCCTGGCTTGCGGGCCGCATCGCCGACAAGTTCGCCCGCGCCGAAGCCGACGCCTTCATCAACGGCGATGGCACCGACAAGCCCACCGGCTTCCTCACCCACCCGAATGTCGCCAACGACAGCTGGGCCTGGGGTTCGCTCGGCTACGTCGCCACCGGCACGTCGGGGGGCTTCGACGCCACCAACCCTGCCGACGCGATCGTCGATCTCGTCTATGCGCTCGACGCCGAGTATCGCTCCGGTGCGACCTTCGTGATGAACTCGAAGGTTGCCGGCAACGTGCGCAAGATGAAGGACCTCGACGGCCGCTTCCTGTGGTCGGATGGCCTTGCCGCCGGTGAGCCGGCCCGCCTGATGGGCTACCCGGTGCTGATCGCCGAGGACATGCCGGACATTGCGGCCGACGCCACGCCGATTGCGTTCGGAAACTTCGCGGCCGGCTACACCGTCGCGGAACGCCCCGACACGCGGATCCTGCGCGATCCGTTCTCGGCCAAGCCGCACGTGCTCTTCTACGCCACCAAGCGCGTGGGTGGCGACGTCTCGGACTTCGCCGCGATCAAGCTGCTGAAGCTTTCGGTCTCCTAAGGGGTGACCTTCCGCGCCCGCCCTACGTGGGTGGGCGCGGGACATGTGGGCGCGTGCCGCAGACGCCGTCGTTGTCTAGCTGCTCCCCCTCCGTCCGAGCAACGCGGAGGCACGCGCCCACCTCGTATGAGATGCGAGGGGCCCGATTTTCGGAGATGATCCATGATGCTAGTCGAGCAGACCACGGTGCCCACGGCGGCGCTCCCGGTCGCGGAATTCAAGGACCACCTGCGGCTCGGCACGGGATTCGCCGACGACGGGGTGCAGGACGACGTGCTCGAGGCCTACCTCCGTGCGGCGATCGCGACGATCGAGGCGCGGACCACGAAGGCGTTGATCACCCGGTCGTTCAGCTGGACGCTCACCGCCTGGCGAGACCTTGCTGCCCAGGCATTGCCCCTCGGCCCGGTGAGCGCGATCACCGCACTTACGATCTTCGACCGCCTCGGAGCGGAAGAGGTGGTCGATAGCGACAAATTCGTGCTGGAGCCCGACCTGCACCGGCCACGTCTGGTGGCCACAGGTTACACTCTGCCGGTGATCCCGGTGGGCGGCACCGCTGTGATCGGGTTCGACGCCGGTTTCGGCGCGGCCTGGAGCGACGTGCCCGTCGATCTGGGCCAGGCGGTGAAGATGCTTGCCGCGCTCTACTATGAGAACCGCGGCACATATCCGGGCGAGGCTGGCATGCCTGCCGGCGTTGCCGGCCTGGTCGCCAGATATCGCCCGGTGCGACTGTTCGGAGGTGGCCCGCTGTGACCCCGATCTATCCGACACTCTCGCGCCGGCTGGTGCTCGAGACGCCGCAGCAGGCGGCAGATGGGGCAGGCGGCTACACCACCCAATGGGTCGTGCTTGGTGAGCTCTGGGCCGAGGTGAAACGCGCCTCGGGGCGCGACAAGGCGAGCGAGTTCGCCTCTGTTACCTCCGCCCAATACCGCATCACCGTGCGCGCGGCCCCTGCGGGCCAACCGTCGCGGCCCCGGGCCGAACAGAGGTTTCGCGAGGGCACCCGGGTCTTCCTGATCCGGGCCGTCACCGAGGCCGATGTCGGCAACCGCTACCTGACCTGCTTCGCCGAAGAGGAGGTGAGCCAATGACCTATGCCATTGCCACAGCGCTCCAGAAAGCGGTGTTCGAGCAGCTTCAGGCCGATGCCACCATCACCGCGCTTGTGGCCGGTGCGGTCTACGACGCGATCCCGCCCGGCATCGTCGGCGGCACCTACGTCAGCCTCGGGCCCGAAGACGTGCGCGATGCGTCGGACGACACCGGCTACGGCGCCTGGCACGAGATCACCGTCAGCGTCGTCACCGACGAGGCCGGGTTCTCGGGCGCGAAAAAGGTAGCGACGGCGGTATCCGACGCGCTTGTCGATGCGTCGCTCACACTCGACCGCGGTCATCTCGTCGCGCTCAATTTCTACCGGGCCCGCGCGCGCCGGGTTCAGGACGCGGACGTGCGTCGCATCGATCTGCGCTTTCGAGCGCGGGTCGAGGACAGCTGACCCAAAGCCCACCCCCGATCATCCACCGATCACACACGGAGTTTTCGTCATGGTTGCCCAGAACGGCAAGGATCTTCTCATCAAGCTCGACATGGACAATGCGGGCAACTTTGAAACCATCGCGGGCCTGCGCGCCACGCGGATCAGCTTCAACGCCGAAAGCGTCGATGCCACCTGCCTCAACAGCACCGGCGGCTGGCGCGAACTGCTCGGCGGCGCCGGGGTCAAGTCGGCCTCGCTCTCGGGGTCGGGGATCTTCAAGGATCAGACCACCGACGAACGCGCGCGGCAGATCTTCTTCGACAGCGAAGTGCCCGATTTCCAGGTCATCGTACCCGATTTCGGCACCATCGAAGGGCCGTTCATGATTACCGGCATCGAATATGCCGGGACCTACAACGGCGAGGCCAACTATGAGCTGTCGATGGCTTCGGCCGGCGCGCTCACCTTCACGGCGCTCTGAGGCATGGCGGATACCTGGGCCAATCCCTGGACGGGCGAGGTGGCGCTGACCATCGACGGCGAGCGGCGGGTGCTGAAGCTGACGCTGGGCGTGCTGGCCGAACTCGAGGAGAGCCTGGCCGAGCCCTCGCTCGTCGAGCTTGTGGAGCGGTTCGAACAAGGCCGCTTTTCCTCGCGCGACGTGCTTGCGCTCATCGTTGCAGGCTTGCGCGGCGGTGGCTGGCGCGGCAGCTCGCTCGATCTGATGTCGGCCGAGATCGCCGGCGGCCCGATCGAGGCCGCGAAGGTGGCCGGACAATTGCTCGTGCGCGCCTTCTCCCTGCCGGGAGACGGGACAAGGGCCGGGGCAGGCGCCGGGGGCGGGCGATGAAGTTCGACTGGCCCGCGCTGATGCGGCTGGGCCTGAACGGCCTCGCGCTGACGCCTGACCGGTTCTGGGGTCTCACCCCTGCCGAGCTGATGGTGATGCTGGGCAAGGACGGAACCGGGGCACCCCTCGGCAGGCAGAGGCTCGAAGAGCTGGCGCAGGCCTTCCCGGACAACCCGTCCGGGGGCCGGGCGGCCTCCGGGGCGGACCATCCAACAAAGGAGTGACGGAGAATGATCGACTTCGACGGAATCGACGGGTTCGACGACCAGGTCTCGGCCCTGGAAAACAGCCTTGAGGACGCGACCAGCCTCACCCGGGCGTTCAACGGTGAACTCACCCGGATGGGGGCGACCGTCGACACGCTCGGGACCGACGTCTCGGCGCTGTCGACCGGGTTCAGCCGCGGCGTGAAAAGCGCGATCGACGGGCTGGTCGACGGCTCGTCAACGCTCAGCGACGCCCTGGGGAGCCTGCGCCAGTCGATGCTGGACACGGTCTACAACGCCGCCGTGTCGCCGGTGTCGGACCATGTTGGCGGGTTGCTGTCCGAAGCGGTCGGCGGGCTCATGAACGCGTTTCTGCCCTTCGCCGATGGCGGCGCGTTCAGCCAGGGACGGGTGATGCCCTTTGCCAATGGCGGCGTCGTCTCCGGCGCCACCTCTTTCCCGATGCGCGGCGGCGTCGGGTTGATGGGCGAGGCCGGGCCGGAAGCGATCATGCCGCTCGCGCGCAGCGCCGACGGCAAGCTCGGTGTCCAGGCCGAGGGCAGTTCGCGCCCCGTCAACGTGACCATGAATGTGACCACGCCGGACGTGTCCGGGTTCCAACGGTCGCGCGGCCAGATCGCGGCCCAGGTGAGCCGGGCGATCTCCAGCGGCCAACGCTACAGCTGAGGAGGCAACTGCGATGAGTTTTCACGAGGTCCGGTTCCCGGCCTGTTTGAGCTACGGCGCCGTCGGCGGCCCGATGCGCCGCACCGAGGTGGTGACGCTCGCCAATGGCCACGAGGAACGTAACACCCCCTGGGCGCATTCGCGGCGCAGATACGATGCGGGCGTGGCCATGTCGTCGCTCGACGATCTCGAGGTGGTCATCGCCTTTTTCGAATCGCGGCGCGGCCAGCTCTACGGGTTCCGCTGGAAGGATTGGGCCGACCACAAATCGGGCCTGCCCTCGGCAGAGGTCACCGCGGCCGATCAATCGCTCGGCTTCGGCGACGGGTCGCAAGTGTCCTTCCAGCTGACCAAGACCTACACATCGGGCACGTCGAGCTACGCCCGCCCGATCCGCAAACCGGTCTCCGGCAGCGTCCTGGTGGCCGTCAACGGCGCGCCGCAGGCCGAGGGCACCGATTTCACGCTCGACAGCACCACCGGGGTGGTCACGTTCGTAGCGGCGCCCGGCGGCGGGCTCGCGATCACCGCAGGCTACGAGTTCGATGTCGCTGTGCGCTTCGATACCGACCAGATCCAGGCCTCGGTTGCCACGTTCCAGGCGGGCGACGTGCCGAGCGTGCCGGTGGTGGAGCTTCGGGTCTGATGGCGCTTTCGGCATCCTTCGCAGCCCACCTCGCAACCGGGACCACCACGGTCGCGCGCTGCTGGGCGCTGACCCGGGCCGACGGCCAGGTCATGGGTTTCACCGATCACGACGCAGACATCGTGTTCACCGGGGTCACTTTCCGTGCCGACACCGGCCTCACCGCAACCGCGCTCCAGCAGACCACCGGCCTGGCGCTCGACAACAGCGAGGGGCTCGGCGCGCTGTCGGACCTTTCGGTGACCGAAGCCGACATTGCGGCCGGGCGCTATGATGGCGCCGAGGTCCGGGCCTGGCTGGTGAACTGGGCCGATCCGTCTGAGCGGGTGTTGCAGTTCCGGGGTCGGATCGGCGAGGTCACCCGGGTGGCCGGGGCTTTCCGGGCCGAGCTCGCAGGGCTGTCCGAAGCGCTCAATACCGCGCAGGGAAGCGTCTACCAGACGCCCTGTACGGCGGTGCTGGGCGACAGCGCTTGCGGTGTGGATCTGAACGATCCCGCTTTTTCCGCGACCGGCACAGTCGATGCAGTGGAAGAGCAAAAGCTGCTCACCGTCTCGGGGCTGTCGGCCCATGATGGCAACTGGTACCGGCGCGGGCGGCTCACGGTCACGAGCGGGGCCGCGGCGGGGCTGGTCGGCGTGATCAAGGCCGACTCGCGGGTGGGCGGGATCCACACTGTCGAGCTGTGGGAGTCCTTGCGTGCCGAGATCGCCCCTGGCGACACGGTGCGGCTCGACGCGGGCTGCAACAAGCGCCGCTCCACCTGCCGCGACAAATTCTCGAACATCCTCAACTTCCGTGGCTTTCCCGACATCCCCGGCGACAACAAGCTGCTCACGATCCCGCTGCGCTCGACGAGCACCACGAGCGGGACCGGTGCGAAATGAGCGCGCCGGCGTCACTGCGCGACTTTGCGGCGGGCACCCCGGACAACGGGGCCCGGATCGTTGCCGCGGCCCGCGCCTGGATCGGGACGCCTTATGTGCATCAGGCTTCGTGCAAAGGGGCAGGGGCCGACTGCCTCGGCCTCGTGCGCGGTGTCTGGCGCGAGGTCTTCGGCCGCGAGCCGCTCACGCTGCCCGCCTACACGCCCGACTGGTCGGAGGCGAGCGGCGACGAGGCGCTGCTGGCCGGCGCGGGCGCCCTGCTCGAGCCGGTGCCGCCGGGCGCGCGCGCCCCGGGTGACGTGATCGTCTTTCGCATGCGCCCCAATGCGGTGGCCAAGCACCTTGGGCTCCTCGCCGGGACAGGTGCTGCCACCCGCTTCATTCATGCCTACAGCGGACACGGGGTGGTCGAGAGCCCGCTCACGCCGCCCTGGGCGCGCCGTATCGTGGCGTATTTCCGTTTCCCCGCAAGGGGCTGAGAAAGAGGTTCTGACATGGCGACGATTGTTCTTTCGGCAGCAGGTGCGGCGCTTGGCGCCTCGATCGGCGGTGGGGTGCTCGGACTGTCCTCGATCGCGATCGGCCGGGCGCTGGGCGCGATCGCCGGGTCCGCCATCGACCAGAAGATCATGGGCGACGGAAGCCAGGCGGTGGAAACCGGCCGGGTCGACCGGTTCCGGCTCACCAGCGCCTCCGAAGGCACCGCGATTTCCCGGGTCTGGGGCCGGATGCGCGTCGGCGGCCAGGTGATCTGGGCCTCGCGCATCAGCGAAGTTGCCGAGACCGTCGACGAGGGCGCCGGCAGCGGCGGCCTTGGCAAGGGGGTGCTGACGGGCACGTCGTCGGCCTCCGACGCGGTCGAGTATCACTACTACCAGAGCTTCGCGCTAGGCCTTTGCGAAGGCGAGATCGCCCGGGTCGGCCGGGTCTGGATCGACGGCGTGGAAGTGGCGCAATCCGACCTCAACATGCGCATCTACACCGGGACCGAGACGCAAGACCCCGATCCCAAGATCGAAGCGGTCGAGGGGGCGGGCAATGTGCCGGCCTACCGTGGCACCGCCTACGTGGTGATCGAGGAACTCGATCTCACCGCCTATGGCAACCGCATCCCGGTGTTCAACTTCGAGGTCATCCGGCCCGAACAGCCCCACCAGACCAGTGAGATCGCCCGTGGCACCAAAGCAGTGGCGCTGATCCCCGGCACCGGCGAATACGCGCTTGCCACCACCACGGTGCATTC
Organism: Paracoccaceae bacterium; assembly: GCA_003545125.1. GTDB lineage: Bacteria > Pseudomonadota > Alphaproteobacteria > Rhodobacterales > Rhodobacteraceae > Sinisalibacter. The sequence continues at coordinate 13,279 of DQCI01000226.1, read as the reverse complement.
CGGCGATCTGCCGGGCAAGAAGACGCCCCAGAACGAACACACGCCGCTTGGCATGACCGATTTCGCGGTTTCGCTCGATATGCTCGAGGGCGAATTGCCCAATCTCGAGGCGGTGTCGCTGGTGGTCTCCTGGTTCGGCGACGATCTCAACTGCGCGACCTGCGAGGTGGCGCCCAAGGTGGAGAAGACCGGTGAAGACGGGCACGAGATGCCCTGGACCGTCTCGGGGCTTCCCCGCGCCGTTGCCGGCCTCGTGCCCTTCGACGACGACAGCCGCCCGGTCTATGGCGGCACCCCCACCGACCAGTCGGTGATCGAGGCGATCCAGGCGATCGGCGACGCCGGTAAGGCGGTCACCTTCTACCCCTTCGTGCTGATGACGCAGATGGCGGGCAACGGCCTGGTCGATCCCTGGACCGGGTCCGCAGACCAGTCCGTCCTGCCGTGGCGGGGCCGGATCACCACCTCGCTGGCGCCGGGGGTGAGCGGCTCGCCCGATGGCACCGCTGCCGCAGCCGCAGAGGTAACAAACTTCTTCGGCACGGCGCAACCGACCGATTTCGCGCTGAACGGCGAAACGGTGGTCTACAGCGGGCCC
>DQCI01000226.1:7270-12650 GCA_003545125.1 Paracoccaceae bacterium | reverse complement strand
CTGCACTACGCTTGGGCTTGCAAGGCGGCGGGCGGGGTCGAGGCCTTTCTGATCGGCTCGGAGCTGCGCGGGCTCACCCGGATCCGGGGGGCCGGTAACAGCTTCCCCGTCGTCGATGCCTTGGTCCAGCTTGCGGCGGATGTGCGCATGATCCTGGGCGCGGGGGTAAAGATCTCCTACGCGGCCGACTGGTCGGAATACTGGGGCTATCACCCGGACGACGGCTCGAACGATCACTGGTTCCACCTCGACCCGCTCTGGGCCGACGCCAATATCGATTTCATCGGCATCGACAATTACATGCCGCTCTCCGACTGGCGCGACGGCGACGAACATCTCGATGCCGGTTGGGGATCGATCTACAATCTCGACTACCTGCAATCGAACGTGCTCGGCGGCGAGGGCTTTGACTGGTACTATGCCTCCGACGCAGACCGCGATGCCCAGACCCGTACGCCCATAACCGATGGCGCCTACAATGAGCCTTGGGTGTTTCGCTACAAGGATCTGCCGAGCTGGTGGCAGAACCCGCATCACGACCGCCCCGGCGGCGTCCGGTCGGTCACGCCCACCGCATGGGTTCCCGGCTCGAAACCGATCCACTTCACCGAGATCGGCTGCGCGGCGATCGACCGCGGCACCAACCAGCCCAACAAATTCCTCGATCCCAAAAGCTCGGAATCGTCCAGGCCCTACTATTCCTCGGGCAAGCGCGACGACTTCATCCAGATGCAGTACCTGCGCGCGCTGAACAGCTTCTGGGCCGACGGGGCAAACAACCCGACCCAAGGCGGGACCCGGATGGTCGACATGTCGCGCGCCCATGTCTGGGCCTGGGACGCGCGGCCCTTCCCGTGGTTCCCGGCGAAAACCGGGGTCTGGTCCGACGGTGGCAACTACAGCGCCGGGCATTGGCTGAACGGACGCGCGACCAACCTCTCCCTCGCCGCCGTCGTCGAGGAGATCTGTGCATACTCCGGGGTCGAAACCGTCGATACCAGCGCGCTCTACGGTCTGCTGCGCGGCTACGGGGTCAGCGACGTGACCAGCGCGCGCAGCGCCCTGCAACCGCTCATGCTGGCCTACGGGTTCGATGCCGCCGAGCGGGACGGCGAGCTTGCCTTCTTCACGCGCACCGGGCGCACCGACCATCTGCTTGACCAGGACGGTCTTGCGGTCTCTCCAGACCTCGACGGCGATCTCGAACTGGTCCGTTCGCCGGAGGCGGAAGTGTCCGGCCGGGTGCGGCTGACGTTCGTCGAGGGCAATGGCGAATACGAGACCCGCGCGACCGAGGCGGTCCACCCGGACGAAGCCACGCGCAGCGTCTCGACCAGCGAGGTGCCGCTGGTGCTCACCAAGAGCGAGGCGCGCGGGATCGTCGAGCGCTGGCTTGCCGAGGCGCGGGTGGCGCGCGACCGGGCGCGGTTCGCGCTGCCTTTGTCGGCAACCGCGGTGCGGGCCGGCGAAGTGGTCGCCCTGGATCTGCCGGGGGGGGCTGCCACCTTCCGCATCGACCACATGGAGCGGGCCGAGGCGGCGATCGTGCGCGCGGTCCGGGTCGAGCCCGGGCTGTTCGAAGCCCCTGAGATGCCCGAGGACGACGACGAGGTGGTCGACTACACGCCCCCGGTCCCGGTGCTGCCCACCTTCATGGACCTGCCGCTGCTTACCGGCGAGGAGCTGCCCCACGCGCCGCATCTCGCGATTACCGCTGATCCCTGGCCGGGCAGCGTGGCGGTCTACCGGGCCCCGGAGGACAACGGCTATTCGCTCTCGGCGCTGGTGCCGGCAGCGGCGCGGATCGGGGTGACCGAGACCGCGCTGGGCGCCGCAAGGGCCGGGCTTGTCGACCGGGGGGCCGCGCTACGGGTCCGGATGCTCTCGGGCGTGCTCGCATCGGCCTCGCTCGACCGGGTGCTGAACGGCGCCAACCTCGCCGCGATCGGTGACGGGACGACGGAGACCTGGGAGATCATCCAGTTCACCGATGCCACGCTTGTGGGTGAGGATACCTGGGAGATCACCGGGCGTCTGCGCGGCCAGGCCGGCACCGACGCCACCCTGCCGGCCAGTTGGCCGGTGGGCTCGTCCTTCATCATGCTCGACGGCGCGGTGCCGCAGCTGAACCTGCCAAGCTCGGCGCGGGGGCTCGAGCGACACTACCGGATCGGCCCGGCATCGCGGTCGCTCGACGACGCGACCTATGTTCACGAGGTCCACGCCTTCAATGGCATCGGTCTGCGGCCGCTGGCACCGGTGCACCTCGACGCCGACTGGACCGGCGGCGATCTCGCCTTCAGCTGGATCCGCCGCACCCGCACCGACGGCGACAGCTGGCAGTCGCTCGAAGTGCCGCTCGGCGAGGATTCGGAAAGCTACATCGTGCAGGTTCTGGACGGCACCACGGTGCTGCGCGAGGAATTCGTCAGCGCCACGAGTTGGACCTATACCGCTGCGATGCAGGCGGCAGACGGAGCGGCGGCGCCGTTCACCCTCGCGGTTGCCCAGAGTTCGGCGAGCTACGGGGCCGGCCCGTACCGCGCGCTGGACGTGGCCTGAGGCGCCCATATGCGGCGGGTGCTCTATGGTGACGTGCGGGCGGCCGCGCGGGCCTTGCTCGCGGTCCCGCAAGAGGGGCGGGGGCCGCTGCTCGTGCGCTTGTTCACCGAGGCGGAAACCGCCGACGCCCACCGCCTGGCCACGGGCCGGGCGCACCCGCACTTTGGCACCGGCAGCCTGATGTCGGCGGCCCTTGCCCACGCCGTGGCGCGCGAACCCTATCTCGACGATCCCGGCTATGCCGGCTGCATGGGGCAGGTGTTCGAAGCGCTGGTGGCGCGGGCGGGGCAGGGGCCGGACTGACGCGGTTCGTTGGGATCTCTTGAGTATTTGGACCAGGACAAAGCGGCGCGGGGGGTCTCCGCGCCGTTTCGCCGTGCAGGCAGAGAGCGGCCTCAGCCCGCCGCGCAGCCAATGCAGGTCGGCACCGTCGGGTCCAGGTCGAGCCGGGCCGGGGCGATCTCGTCGCCGCACTCTGCGCAATACCCGAACGCGCCGTCGTCCATCCGGGCAAACGCCGCCGCGATCCGCTGGCGGCGCTGGGCCCGGCGCACACCGGTCGCCTTGGCCATCGCCTGGCCCTGCATCGCGTCCATCCGGCTGAGACGTCCGACCGAGGTCTGGTCGAGCTCGACCGTTTTCTGCCCCGCCGCGCCGAGCGCGTCTTCGGCGTCGAGCGCCGCGAGCTCGGCTTCGAGCCGCGTGCGCAAAGCGGCCTCCCTGTCCTTGTCCATATCGCCCTCACGGCTTTGCGTTTGGAATTCCGACCCTATCTGTCGTAGGACACTGTTTCAACGAAAGGAGCCCCGGCGATGTTTGAGACCCGCGTGAAGCCGATCACCATCGACCCGGTCTGGGATCGGATCACCGCCGAGGCCGAAGAGGCGGTGGCGCGCGAGCCGTTGATGGGCGGGCTTATCCATTCTTGCGTGTTGCACCACAAATCGCTCGAGAAGGCGCTGTCCTACCGGATTTCGGCCAAGCTCAACTCGAACGAGATGTCGATGCTGGTCCTGCGCGAAGTGGCCGACGAGGCCTACGGCGCGGCCCCCGAGCTCGTGGAAGCGGCGCGCGCTGACCTCATGGCGGTGCTCGAACGCGACCCCGCGACGCATCAACTCTTGCAGCCGATCCTCTATTACAAGGGGTTCCAGGCGATGCAGGCCTACCGGGTCGCGCATTGGCTCTGGCGCCATGGGCGCAAGGATCTCGCTTTCTTTTTCCAGATGCGCTCCTCCGAGGTCTACGGGATCGACATTCACCCCGGCGCCCGGATCGGCAAGGGGATCATGATCGACCATGCCCATTCGATCGTCATCGGCGAGACGGCGGTGGTCGGCAACAACGTCTCGATGCTGCACTCCGTCACGCTTGGCGGCACCGGCAAGGAAGACGGCGACCGCCATCCGAAGATCGGCAACGAGGTGCTGATCGGCGCCGGCGCCAAGGTGCTCGGCAACATCGAGGTCGGGTGCTGCTCGCGCATTGCAGCGGGCTCTGTGGTGCTTCAAGACGTGCCCCCCGCCACCACGGTCGCGGGCGTGCCCGCCCGTGTGGTTGGCAGCGCGGGATGCGAACATCCCTCGGCGGAGATGAACCAGACGCTCGGCGAGGAATGTCCGTCCCGGGATCAAGGCTGAGACCGGCCGGCGGCCACCGCAGGCGCGCATCACCGATGGAGCGTTGCAAGCCGGGCGCCGGGTGAGCGAAAACCGGATCCAAGGGACTGACGCCGAAAGCGTTCTGGTGCGAAGCCGGCACCAGTTTTTTCTCAAATCGTGCACAATTTCGGAACATGTCCGGGATTGTAGGCGGGTATATGCCGATCGGCGTGAATTTTGACCCGCGTCATTTTCAATTCTCCCGACTTGCGCCAGCTTGGCGACGCGAAAGAAACAGGGAGAACAACCCCATGCTTCGTATGTGGTTTGCAACCGTAGCCGGTTTTTCAGCGATTTTCCTGGTGGCCATCGCGGTCATCTGACCGCACGGATTTCGAGATTTCCGGGCGGGTGCGCGCGGGACAGTGCCACCCCGGAATGTGTCAAATTCCCCGGAGTTCCCGCCCAACGGCCTGCGCGGATTAGTCTCTCCTGAATCGCCGCGAATCTTTGGCATGAAAGAGACGCGTGCATTCATTCCAACCGGGAGACTCACATGAAAACCATCTTGATGACCGCAGCGCTCTGCGGCCTCGCGTTGTCGACCCCTGCCCAGGCGGCCGATAACGACATCGACGCCCTCAAGGCCGAAGCCGCGGGGATCGTCAAGACTTTCGCGCAGGAGCTTCAAGGCGAGCTACTGACGGCGATGAAGGCGGCTGGGCCCGCCAGCGCTATCTCCGTCTGCAACGAGAAGGCCCCGGCCATTGCCGCGGCGCACGAGGCGGCCAGCGGCTGGTCGGTCGCGCGGTCGTCGCACAAACTGCGCAACACCGACAACGCGCCCGATGCTTACACCGCGGCCGTGATCGCCGATTTCGTTGCCCGTGAAGAGGCCGGCGAAGTTGCCAAGTCGCTGTCGCAGGCCGAGATCGTCGAGGAGGACGGCCAGCGGGTGTTCCGCTTCGTCAAGGCGATCCCGACGGGGCAACCCTGCCTGAACTGCCATGGCGGCGACGATGTGAAACCCGAGGTCGTGGCGAAGCTCGCAGAGCTCTATCCCGACGACGCGGCGCGCGGCTTCACCGTCGACCGGATGCGCGGCGTCTTCACGCTGTCGAAAGTGCTCTCGGAATAGCGCTCCGGCGAAGTTTGGCGGGCCCCGGCTTCGCGTCGGGGCCCGCAACGCGTCTGCACCGGGCAGACGGCGACCGCAG
>DQCI01000226.1:0-7222 GCA_003545125.1 Paracoccaceae bacterium | reverse complement strand
CTCGTGTGGTGTGTGCTGGGGAGCACAAGGGCGAGGCGACCGGCGACAGGGTCAGGGAAGACGAGAATCGCCGAGTCGACTTTGACCGAGATCAATTCCGGGCAAGTAGGAGCGAAGTCACCGGAATTCGGCCGACGATCTGCCCGAAAAAAGGGCACGCCGGTCGATCCGGCGCACCCTGATTTCGAGCTGACCCGTTTGCGGTCAAACCACTGGTCAGGCCAGCATCATCATCGGCGCTTCGAGGTTGGACTTGATCGCGTCCAGAACCTGCGCCCCGAGCGCACCGTCGATCACCCGGTGATCGACGCTGAGCGTCACGCGCATGACCGTGGCCACGCCAACCTCGCCGTCCTCTGTCACCACCGGCTTTTTCACCCCTGCGCCGACCGCGAGGATCGCGCCGTGGGGCGGGTTGATGATGGCGTCAAAACTGTCGACCCCGAACATCCCGAGGTTCGAGACCGTGAAGCTGCCGCCGACGTACTCATGCGGGGCGAGCTTGCGGTCGCGGGCCCGGGTGGCGAGATCAACCATCGCGGCCGAGATCGCCGACATCGTCTTGGAGTCGGCATCCAGGATCACCGGAGTGATCAGCCCGCCGTCGATGGCCACGGCGACGGCAATGTCGGAGGCATCGAACTGCAGGATCCGGTCGCCGGCCCAGACGGCATTGGCCGTGGGGACCTGCTGCAGCGCCAGCGCGCAGGCCTTGATGACGAAGTCGTTGACCGAGAGCTTCACGCCGCGGTCGGCGAGCTGGGTGTTGATCTGGGACCGAAAGGCGAGCAGCGCGTCGAGCTGGATGTCGCGGCGCAAATAGAAGTGCGGCACCGTCTGCTTGGCCTCGGTAAGCCGCTTGGCGACGGTCTTGCGCATTTTGTCGAGCGCGACTTCCTCGAACGCCCGCTCCGCGTACATCTTGAGCACCTGGGCGGCATCGGGACCTGCGGGTGCGCTGGCGGCCGCGGCTGCCGCTTTCGCCGTTTCCGGGGCAAGCGCAGGGGCCGCGGCGCCCGGTTTCGCCGCTTCGACATCTGCCTTCACGATCCGGCCCCGCGGGCCGGAGCCGGTGACCTGGGCAAGGTCGAGCCCTCTATCACGGGCGATGCGGCGCGCAAGCGGCGATGCGAATATGCGTTTCCCGTCGGCACCCTGCGGTGCCGCGGGAGCAGGGGCCGAAGACCCGGCGGGCTCATCGCGCGGTTCCGTAGCGTTCTTCGCCGCCGCGGGCTCCGCGGCAGCCGAAGAGGCCCCGGCAGGGGCCGATGAGGCGGCGTCGATGGCGTCGGCGCTTTCGCCCTCTTCGAGCAGCACCGCGATCGGGTCGTTCACCTTGACCCCCTCGGTGCGTTCGGCGACCAGGATCTTTCCCACGATGCCTTCATCGACCGCTTCGAATTCCATCGTCGCTTTGTCGGTCTCGATCTCGGCGAGCACATCGCCGGAGGCGACGGTGTCGCCCTCTTTCACCAGCCATTTGGCGAGCGTGCCCTCTTCCATTGTCGGGCTGAGCGCGGGCATCAGGATTTGAATGGCCATGTCGTCTCCCTCAGGAATAGGTCACTTGGCGGGCGGCGGCGATCACCTCGTCGACGGTCACCAGCGCGTGGCGTTCGAGATTGGCCGCATAGGGCATGGGTACGTCCTTGCCGGTGAGATTGATGACTGGCGCGTCGAGCCAGTCGAAGGCTTCCTGCATCAAGACGGCCGAGATGTGGTTGCCGATCGAGGCGACCGGCCAACCCTCTTCCACGGTGATGCAGCGGTTGGTTTTCATCACCGATTGGATCACCGTGTCGGTGTCCATCGGCCTCAGCGTGCGCAAATCGATCACCTCGGCCGAGATACCGTCCTCTGCGAGCTTGTCGGCGGCCTTCAGCGCGTATTCCATGCCGATGCCGAAGCTCACCAGCGTCACGTCCGTGCCCTCGCGCCAGATCCGGGCCTTGCCGAAGGGGATCGCGTAGTCCTCGAGATCGGGCACCTCGAAGCTGTGGCCGTAGAGCAGCTCGTTTTCGAGGAAGACCACCGGGGTCTCGCCGCGGATTGCGGTCTTGAGCAGCCCCTTCGCATCCGCCGCCGAGTAAGGCATGGCCACGTGCAGGCCGGGGATCTGCGCATACCATGCCGCGTAGTCCTGGCTGTGCTGGGCGCCGACCCGGGCCGCGGCGCCATTTGCGCCGCGGAAAACCACCGGCACCGACATCTGCCCGCCCGACATGTAGCGCGTCTTGGCGGCGGTGTTGATGATGTGGTCGATCGCCTGCATCGCGAAGTTGAAGGTCATGAACTCGACGATCGGCAGCAGCCCGCCCATCGCGGCCCCGGTCGCGAGGCCGGTGAACCCGTGCTCGGTGATCGGGGTGTCGATCACCCGCTTTGGGCCGAATTCGTCGAGCAGGCCCTGGCTGATCTTGTAGGCGCCCTGGTATTCGGCCACCTCCTCGCCCATCAGGAATACGCGCTCATCCTTGCGCATTTCCTCGGCCATCGCGTCGCGCAGCGCCTCGCGCACAGTCATCGTGCGCATCTTGGTGCCTTCCGGGATCTCGACATCCGCGGGCGCCTCGGTTTTCGGCGCGGCGGCGGGGTCGGGAGGGTGGCCCGCACCCTGTTCATGGGTGATTTCGTGGGCGGCGGTCACCGAGGCGGCGGCGGCGTCGGCGCTTTCGCCTTCCTCGACCAGAACCGCGATCGCGGTGTTCACCTTCACGCCTTCGGTGCCCTCGGCGACCAGCAGCTTGCCGACGATCCCTTCGTCGACCGCTTCGAACTCCATCGTTGCCTTGTCAGTCTCGATCTCGGCGATCACGTCGCCGGAGGTTACGGTATCGCCCTCTTTCACCAGCCACTTGGCGAGGGTGCCCTCTTCCATCGTCGGGCTGAGTGCGGGCATGAGAATTTCGGTGGCCATTCAGTTGTCTCCCTGGGCGGGTGTAATCATTCCGACGACGTTGCCTTTGCCGTCTTCGACATCGCCTGCATGGATCTCGAAATGCGGCATCGCCTTCGCCTTACGCGTAGATATCGGTCCAGAGCTCTTCGAGCGCCGGTTCCGGGCTTTCGCGGGCAAAATCCGCGGCCTCGCTGACGATGCCCTTGATGTCCTTGTCGATCGCCTTGAGTTCGTCCTCGCTCGCGTGTTTGCCCTGGAGCAGCAGCTCGCGGACATGTTCGATGGCATCCCGGGTCTCGCGCACTTTCTGCACTTCTTCGCGGGTGCGGTACTTGGCCGGGTCCGACATCGAATGGCCGCGGTAACGGTAGGTTTTCATCTCGAGGATGTAGGGGCCCTTGCCGTCGCGGCAGTGCTTGACCGCGCGCGCGCCCGCTTCCTTGACCGCGAGCACATCCATCCCGTCGACCGCTTCGCCGGCGATGCCGAAGGCTTCGCCGCGGGTGAAGAATTCCGGGGTCGAGGACGATCGCTTGACGGAGGTGCCCATCGCGTACTGGTTGTTCTCGATCACGTAGATCACCGGCAGGTCCCAAAGCGAGGCCATGTTGAAGGCCTCGTAGACCTGGCCCTGGTTGACCGCGCCGTCGCCGAAATAGGTGAACGTCACCCCGCCGTTCTCGTTGTACTTGTCGGCGAAGGCGAGGCCGGTGCCGATCGGCACCTGGGCTGCGACGATGCCATGACCGCCGTAGAAATGCTTCTCGACGCTGAACATGTGCATCGAGCCGCCCTTGCCCTTGGAATAGCCGCCCTCGCGGCCGGTGAGCTCGGCCATGACGCCTTTGGGGTCCATCCCGGCGGCCAGCATGTGGCCGTGGTCGCGGTAGGAGGTGATCCGCTTGTCGCCCTCTTCGGCGGCCGCTTCGAGCCCGACCACCACGGCCTCCTGGCCGATGTAGAGGTGGCAGAACCCGCCGATGAGCCCCATGCCGTAGAGCTGCCCGGCCTTCTCTTCGAATCGGCGGATCAGCAGCATCTCACGGTAAAAGCCGAGCAGATCTTCCTTGGAAGTATTTGGTTTTTTTGCGCTCTTGGCCGTTGCCATCGGCATTCTCCTCGCGGGTGGGCGAAATGGTTTAATGTTAAACTATCTCTTACAGGATTTCTGCGCCGGGGGCGAGGGGGCAGTTGCGCCGCGCTGCGGCGAGAGCTTTCGAATGGGCTGCGCCCATCCGACCCGGTCGGGGCTTCGCCCCGCTGGTCGTGCTCGAACGCGGCGAGATTTGCGGCGGCGCAACGGGCGCGCAGGCCCGCTTCGGGGATTGAGCGTATGCAAACATGAGGCACGGGGCAGAGGCTGCGCGGGGACGGCGGCGCGTCAGCGCAGCACGATCTCGTCGCCGCGCACCAGGCCGAGCACCTCGCGGGCCTGCTGGTCGAGCAGGTCGAGGTCGAGGTAATTGTCGGAGAGCCGCTGGGTCTTGTTCTGCAGCAAGGCGATCTCGGCGCGCAGCCGGTCGCGTTCAACCTCCAGGGCCCGGGCCTCGGCATCGATCTGCACCCGGTTGAACAGGCCGTAGTCGCCCTGGACGCTGGCAAAGGTGAAATACATGCCCGCAAGCACGAGCCCCATGATGTAGATCGCACCGGCCAGCGTCGATTTTCGCTCTTGTCCGCTCATCTGTCGCCTCGTTCCCTCTTATCCGGGGATCGGGGCAGACTATGACACAGGTGATTCGCGCTGTGAATCCCCTAAAAGCACGGGATGTATGACCAAAGCCCGGGGTCCCGCCGACAGCGCCTTGAGTTTGGTCTGGCGGGATCTGCGGCGCCGTCTTCCACGGAACACACCCCCCGGAACGGCGCGTTGTGCGACGTTGCCAACCAAAAAGGGCGGCCCCTGACGGACCGCCCCCAAAGTCTGTTCTTCACACGGTCTCAGGTGATCGAGGCCTTGTAGATGCCGTCGATCGCGGCGCCGATGGCGGCGTTGAACTCATCGTCCGACATGTCGCGGGTGAGACCTTCGGTGAGGGCGCGCGAGAACGAGGCAATCATGCCTTCGTTCTCGGCGAGCTTGGCATTGGCCTCGTCGCGCGGATGGCCGCCCGAGAGCGCCACGACACGCACCACTTTCGGGTGCCGGATGAGGGTGCCGTAGTGGTTCGTTACCGTCGGAAGCGAGAGTTTCAGCATCACCGGCTCGTCCGGGCCGAGGGAGTCGAGATTCTTGGTGATCTCTTCAAGGAGGATGTCCTCGGCGTCCGCCTTGTCACTGATCGAGATCGTGACTTCCGGCTCGATGATCGGCACCAGGCCCTTGGCGAGGATCTGCTTGCCGACTTCGAATTGCTGGGCGACGACGGCCTTGATGCCGTCGGTATTCGCGGCCGAAATGACCGAGCGCATCTTGGTGCCGAAGATGCCGGCGGCGACGGCGCGGTCGAGCAACACGTCGAGCCCGGGGATCGGCTTCATGAGCTGGCAGCCGTTCTCTTCATCGGCCAGGCCCTTGTCGACCTTGAGGAACGGCACCACGCCGCGCTCGTTCCACAGGAAGCTGGCGGCCGGCTGGCCCTGGATCTCGCGGTCCATGGTCATTTCGAACAGGATCGCGCCGACGACCTTTTCTCCCGTGAAGGCAGGCGCGGTGGCGATGCGCGCGCGCATCTCGTGGATCATGTCGTACATTTCCTCCTCGGAGGAATAGGCATCTTCCGCAACGCCGTAGAGCTTGAGCGCTTTGGGCGTCGAGCCGCCCGACTGGTCGAGAGCGGCGATGAAGCCCTTGCCGGTCTTCATCTGAGCGAGTTGGTCCTGGTTCGACATATCGGAAGCCTTTCGATTGAATTTGATGAGCGCCTTGTAGGCTTGACAGGGGTCAGATTCAATCGTGGCGTTGGCATGACCGCTATGCTGCAACCGGATAGCAGACCTGGTGAACGCAGTCCGAAAATCGGCGGGCTCCGCGGCCCGCCGCCGTCGTCATCAGCCCGTCTCGCGGCTCAGCTCAGCGCCGCCACGCCGGGCAGTTCCTTGCCTTCCATCCACTCGAGGAAGGCGCCGCCGGCGGTGGAGATATAGGTGAAATTGCCGGCCTTGCCCGCGGCGTTGATCGCCGCCACCGTGTCGCCGCCGCCGGCCACCGAGACGAGGTTGCCCGCGTCGGTCTGGGCGGCGATCTCGTCGAGCATCTCGAAAGTGCCCTTGCCGAAGGGTTCGAGCTCGAACACACCGAGTGGGCCGTTCATGATGAGCGTGCGCGCACCGGCCACCACCTTCTTGATATAGGCGATCGAGTCCGGACCGGCGTCGAAGATCATCGCATCCGGGGGGCAGGCGTCGGCTGCCACAACCTCGTTGGCGGCATTGGCCTTGAACTCGCGCGCAACAACCACGTCCGTCGGCAGCACGATTTCGCAGTTCGCCTTTTCGGCGCTCTCGAGGATCATCCGCGCGGTGTCGGCGAGGTCGTGTTCGCACAGCGATTTGCCCACATCGACGCCCTTTGCGGCGAGGAAGGTGTTGGCCATGCCGCCGCCGATCACCAGATGGTCGACCTTGGTGACCAGGTTGTTGAGCAGATCGAGCTTGGTCGACACCTTGGCGCCGCCAACGACGGCCACCACGGGCCGGGTCGGGGCGCCGAGCGCGGCTTCGAGCGCCGAAAGCTCTTCGGCCATCAGCCGCCCGGCGCAGGCAGGTAGCAGACGTGCGATCCCTTCCGTCGAGGCATGCGCCCGGTGCGCGGCCGAGAAAGCGTCGTTGACATAGACGTCGCCAAGCGCCGCGAGCGAGGCGGCGAAGCTCGCGTCGTTGTCCGTTTCTTCCTTGTGGAAGCGGGTGTTCTCGAGCAGCAGGACCTCGCCCGCGCCAAGCTCGGCCACGGCCGTCTTGGCCGGCGCGCCAATGCAGTCCTCGGCGAAGTTCACCGGTGTGCCGAAGGCCTTTTCGAGCGCGGGTGCCACGACCTTCAGGCTCATCTCCGGCACAACCTGGCCCTTCGGCCGCCCGAAATGGGCCATCAGCACAGGCTTTCCGCCCTTGGCCAGGATGTCTTTGACCGTGGGCACGATCCGGTCGATGCGCGTCGTGTCGGTCACGTTTCCTTCGTCGTCCACCGGCACGTTGATGTCCACGCGCGTGAGCACGGTCTTGCCGGCGAGGTCCATGTCGTCGAGGGTTTTCCAGGCCATCTAGGGTCTCCAGTTATTTCTGGCGCGAGTCACACCGACCAAACTATCCGGGTCAATGCGGCAAAGCGATGCCTCTGGTGATTTCTTTTGCCCCGCTCAAACAAAAATCCAGTCCGGTCGTGTG
>DQCI01000174.1:16293-21699 GCA_003545125.1 Paracoccaceae bacterium | reverse complement strand
GTTCCTGACCAATGCTTGGGCCGGGGCCCCGCAAACCGCAGTCCGGATGCGCCAGGACGGTCCGACGGCCCATTTGGAATTGCAGAGCGATGTCAGCGTCGATGGGCGCGCCGCCCGGCTCACCCATGCGCGGGCGCGGGTGACGGCCCTCGACATTAAGTCGCCACCGCAGGTCGATCTCGGCGCCGTTGCCGTACGCTGCCAGAACGGCACGCCCAGATCCGCCGCCGAGGACGATCATCTGCGTGCGCCGCAGGAAACCCGGCTCAGCTACGGGCCGGCCTGGCACGGGCTTCGCGAGACGGCGCTCGGCACGACCGAAGGGTTGGCCCGGCTCAAACTGCCGGCCGCGGCGATGGACACGCTGGCGCCGGGGATGATCCTGCATCCCGGCCTGCTTGACCTGGCGATGACCTGGGCGGTCGGGCTGGCGCCGAACCATGTCGATGGCAGCCTCTGGCTGCCCGAGAGCTGCGGCACCATCCGGGTGCACCGCCCGCTCGGGACCGAACTGGCCTGCTGGGTGCGGCTCTCGCAGGGCGACGGCCCGCTCGACAGCGCCCTGTTCGAGGTGACCTTGTGCGATCTCGACGGAACCGTGCTGGTCGAGATCGGCAACCTGCGGATGAAGCGGGTTGACCCGGAGACCGGGCTTTCGCCCGCGCCGCTCATTGCGGCCGACGTGACCTTCACCGACCCCGCGGCGGCCCCGCACAAGCGCACCGCGACCGAGGCACAACTGGCCTGGAACGTCGGCCAGGGCATCCGTCCGGGCGAGGGGCTGGCCGCGCTGGAGCGCAGCCTCGCGCTCGGCTTGCCGCAGGTCATTGTCAGCTCGCTGGACCTCGCGGGCCTCATTGCCGAGGCCGACCGGACCGAGCCGGTGGTGCGCGCGCCCGGGCAGACCTTCGACCGCCCGGATCTCGACACCGCCTATGCCGCGCCCGAGACCGAGGTCGAGACGGCGCTTGCAGAGGAATGGTCGAAACTGCTCGGCATCTCGCGAGTCGGGATCGACGACGATTTCTTCGACTTGGGCGGTCATTCCCTGATCGCGGTCCGGCTCTGTGCCAATGTGAACAAGACCTACGGGACGGATTTCGGGCTCGCGGTGCTGGCCGAAGCGCCGACAATCCGGGAATGGGCGGCGCGCATCGACCGCCAGACCGCCCCCGGCGGCGACGGGTCCGGGGCGGCCGCGACCCGCCCGGCCTTCACCCATATCGTGCCGCTCAACCGCTCGCGCGAGACCCATGCGACACCGGTCTTCCTTGTCGCCGGCATGTTCGGCAACGTGCTCAACCTGCGCCATATCGCGCAGATCCTGGGCAAGGACCGCCCCGTCTACGGGCTCCAGGCGAAGGGGTTGCTCGGCGACGACGAGCCCCTGCACTCCTTCCAGGAGGCCGCTGTTTCCAAACTGGCCGAGATGCGCCAGATCCAGCCCGTGGGGCCTTACGTGGTTGGCGGGTTCTCGGGCGGCGGGATCACCGCGCTGGAGATCGCGCGCCAGCTCGAGGCCGAGGGTGAAGAGGTGGCGCTGGTGATCCTGCTCGACACCTACAAGATCCAGGACCCGGTCCTGAAGCGGATCGACAAGGCGTTGATAAAGCTCGCAGAGTTTCGAAAGAAGGGCGTGCCCTACGTGTTCGAATGGGCGCGCGCCCGGATCGCGTGGGAGTTCGAGAAACGCCGCGGGGGCGGCGACGAACGCGAAGGATCGTTCCACAACCACCGGATCGAAATGGCGTTCCGCGATGCGATTGCCGCTTATGGGTCTCCACATTACGACATGAACGTCGTCCTCATGCGTCCGGCGCCCGACAAGTACTACAAGGTGAGCCGCGGCCGGTGGATCACTTCGGAAAAACGCTATGTGAGCCACGACAACGACTGGGGTGAACACATCCCGAAGCTGGAAGTCGTCGAAGTGCCGGGCGATCACGGATCTATGGTGCTGGTGCCCAATGTCGGTGTTCTTGGCACCTACCTGCGCATGCGCATCGACGCGGCGCTCGCTTCTCCCGGGGAGACTGTCCAGTGGGACACTCCGGAAGCGGCGGAGTAAGGAGTGAACCTGTTGTCTGAACCCAAGGTCCTGACCGTCATCCTCAACTACCGCACGCCCGAGCTGGCGGTGAAGGCGGCGGAGGGCGCGTTGCGCGAAATGGCGGATCTCGACGGCGAGATCGCCATCGTCGACAACGATAGCCAGGATGGCTCGTTTGAGCACCTGCTCGCGGCCGCCGTCGAGAACGGCTGGACCGAAAAGGGCCGGATCCATGTCTACAGCGCGGGCCACAACGGCGGCTTCGGCTCGGGCAACAATTTCGCGATCCGGGCGGGGCTCACCTCGGGCGAAAAGCCCGATTACGTCTATCTGCTCAACCCCGATGCGGTGCCGGAGCCGGGCGCGATCCGGGCGCTGGTCGACTTCTTCGAGGCCCGCCCGGACGTCGGGGTCGTGGGCAGCCTGATCCTGACGCCCGACGGCGCGCCGGCCTACGGTGCCTTCCGTTTTCCCAGCATGGTGCGCGAGTTCGAGGACGCGGCCCGGACCGCGGTGCTCTCGAAGGTGCTCGAACGCGGGCGCGACCCGTCGCCGATCGCGCTCGACACGGTCGAGGTCGACTGGGTGTCGGGTTCCTCGGTGATGTTCCGCCAGGCGATGCTCGACGAGGTCGGGCTCTTCGACGAGACGTTCTTTCTCTATTTCGAGGAAACCGATCTGTGCCTGCGCTGCAAGCGGGCGGGGTGGGAGATCTGGTCGCTGCCCGACAGCCGTGTCGTGCATATCGGCGGGGTCGCCACCGGCATGGACCGCTGGGAGCGGGTGCCGAACTACTGGTTCGACTCGCGCTACTACTATTTCCGCAAGAACTACGGGCTGCCTTATACCATCGCGGTCACCCTGGCGCTGCTTGCGGGCGAGGGCGTGTGGAAACTGCGCCGTCTCGTGAACCCGAAGGCCGTGCGCTACCGCGATACCAACCGCTTCGGGCGCGATCTCTTGCGCCACCACCTTCGCTCCCTGTTCACCCGCCACGCGGTGCCGACCGGCACCGCGTCCTGACCCCGTCCAGAGGTTCCGACATGACCCAGCTGTCCTGCCTGCTCATCGGAGAAGAGACGCTCGTCATCGGCTGTGGCGACGCGCTCCTTGCGCGCGGCCACACGATCACCGGTGTCGTAAGCGGCAACGACAAGGTCCGCGCCTGGGCCAGGACTGCGGGGCTTCACCAGGCCGGGCGGGTCGAAGACCTTGTCGCCCCGGCCGACCAACAGCCGGTGGACTGGCTGCTTTCCATCGCCAACCCGGGCGTGATCCCGGAGGCGCTCAGAACGCTCGCGCGCGAGGGCACGATCAACTTCCAGGACGGGCCGCTGCCGGAGTGTGCCGGGCCCAACACGCCGGCCTGGGCGCTCATGGCCGGCGCGCCGAAACACGGCATCACCTGGCACCTGGTCGAGGGCACGAAGGACGAAGGCGATATTCTCTGCCGCAAGGGTTTCGACATCGCCGCCGATGAGACCGCCTTCACCCTGAATGCGAAATGCTACGGCGCCGGGCTCGAAGGCTTCGACGCGGTGCTTGACCAGATCGAGGCCGGCGCGCTCGACCGCACCCCGCAAGATCCCGCCCGGCGGCGCTATTTCAAGCCCACCGCGCGCCCCGAGGCGGCCGGACGGCTCGATTTCAACCGCCCGGCGGCCGATGTCGCCCGGGTCGTGCGGGCTTTGGATTTCGGCGGCTACTGGAACCCGCTGGCGACGGCGAAAATCAAGGCCGGCGGGCGGCTCCTGCTGGTGGGCAAGGCCAAGGCGGTCGAGACCGTCGCCCCGGCCGACCCCGGCACGGTGCTGACTGTGAGCCCCGGATCAATGACCGTGGCGACGACAGACGGCGCAGTGCGTCTCAGCGGCTTCGTCGACATGGCAGGTCACCCGGTGGAGCTTTACACCGCGGCCCTCGAAGGTGCGGTGCTGGCTTCGCCCGAGCCGGACCAATCGGAGGCGCTGCGCGCCGCTGTGGTCAGGCTCGCGCCGCATGAAGCGCATTGGCGCGCGCGGCTCGCGGGCTTTCGTCCCGCCCAGCTCGCGCTCGCACAGCGCCCCCGCGGGCTCGCCTCCTGGGGCGAACGTCACTTCACCGCGCCAACCGGGCTGGGCGAAGACGAGGCCCTCGCGGCGCTCGCGGCCTGGGCCCTGCACAACACCGGCGACTGGGGCGCGGGTCTCGTCTTCGCCAGCGCCGAGATCGACACCGCGGCAAAGGCAATGCCGGGCTATGTAAACCCCTGGGTGCCGCTCGCCCTCACGCTCGAAGAGCCGGCCGCAGCGCCGGTCGCCGCGCTTGCCCGCGCGCTCGCCAATGACCTTGCCGCCGCGAAAGCGGGCAGTTTCGCCGCCGACCTCATCGCCCGCGACCCGGGCCTCGCGGCGGTCGAGATGCCCGCGATCGGCCTCAGCGGCCACGGGCCGGTGGACGGCACCGCGCTTACGCTCGCGCTCGCCATGGGCCGGATCACGCTCTGGCACGACGCGCGGCTGATCGATGAGGAGGCGCTGACGCTGCTTGCCGACCGCCTCGTTCTGTTCCTCGACAATCTGAAGGCCACGCCGGACAGGCCGGTGCGCGAGCTCCTGGTGATGCCCGCACGCGAGCGGGCGTTGACCGTTGTCGACTGGAACCAGACCCAGGCCGACACAAATCTCGGGCCCATCCACAAGGCGTTCGAAGCCCAGGTGGACCGCACCCCCGACGCCACCGCGCTGGTGTTCAACGATCAATTGATGAGCTACGCCGAGCTCGACGCGCGCGCCAACGCGCTGGCCCACCGGTTGATCGCCGAAGGCGCTGCGCCCGGCGACCGCATCGGCATCTACCTCGCGCGGTCCTTCGAACTGATGATCGCGGCGGTCGCGATCCACAAGGTCGGTGCGGCTTACGTGCCGCTCGATCCCGCTTATCCGGCCGACCGGCTCGTGCACTACGTCACCGACAGCCAGGCCACCTTCGTGGTGACCAACCTCGGCCTGGCGCCGAGCCTGCCGAAATCCGACGCGGTGCCGGTAATGGTGTCGGGCGACGGCGACAGCACCCGCCCGGACGTGGACATCGCCGGCGACGCGCTGGCGTATGTGATCTACACCTCGGGCTCCACCGGCATCCCGAAAGGCGTGCAGGTCGAGCACCGCAACGTGTGCAACTTCTTCACCGGGATGGACGCCCACCTCGACCAGGGGGCCGAACAGGGCCATGATCGCGTCTGGTTGGCCGTGACCAGCCTCGGGTTCGACATCTCGGTGCTGGAGCTGTTCTACACCATCACCCGCGGCTTCAAGGTGGTGATCGTCAGTGAGGAAAGCCGGGTCACGCTTTCGGATGGCGACACCGGTGGTGCA
>DQCI01000174.1:14314-16257 GCA_003545125.1 Paracoccaceae bacterium | reverse complement strand
TCGCTCTCCGCCCAGCTCATCCGCCACAAGGCGACCGTTCTGCAATGTACGCCGAGCATGGGGCGGATGATCCTCGCCGACGAAGGCGCGCGCGCAGCGCTTGGCGGGCTCAAGCAGATCCTGCTCGGCGGCGAGGCGGTGACAGCCTCGCTGACCGCCGATATCCGCTCAATCTCGGATGCCCAGATCATCGACATGTACGGGCCGACCGAGACCACGATCTGGTCGACCGCGCATCCCGTGGACGGGACCGAGACCGGCGTGGTGCCGGTCGGCAAGCCGATGGCCAACCAGACGGTCTACGTGCTCGATGGGAGCCTGCAGCCGGTGCCGGTCGGGTTGCCCGGCGAGCTCTGGATCGGCGGCCTCGGGGTCACGCGCGGCTACTGGCAGCGTGACGAGCTTAACGCCGACCGTTTCCGGCGCGATCCTTTCGCCAAAGAGACTGGCGTCGCGACCTTCGAAGCAGCCCGCATGTACGGCACCGGCGATCTCGTGCGCTGGCGCGCCGACGGGGTGCTCGATTTCCTCGGCCGCACCGACCACCAGGTCAAGATCCGTGGCCAGCGGCTGGAGCTGGGCGAGATCGAGGCCCGGATCAACCGCGCCGATGGTGTGCGCCAGGCGGTTGTGGTGCCGAAAGGGGAGGGGGCGGAGACCCGCCTCGTCGCCTATATCGAAGAGGCCGGCCCTGTGAAAACCAGCGTCGACATCGCCGCCATCCGGGCCGATCTGGTGGCGAACCTGCCCGAGGTCATGGTGCCCGCGCAGTTCATGGTGCTCGATGCCCTGCCGCTCACTCCCAACCGCAAGGTCGACCGCAAGGCGCTGCCCGAGCCCGAAGCCGAGGCACGCATCGAGCGGTCCGGCGACGGGCCGCCGCCGGGGGCCGGGCTGGAGGCGCGAATCTCGGCGATCTGGGCGCAAACGCTCGGCATCGACGATATCCGCGCCGACGACAGCTTCTTCGCGCTTGGCGGCCATTCGCTGCTCGCGGTCAAGGTTCACAAGGAAATCAAGGGGCTGGACGGGCTCGAAGGCACCGCGATCACCGAGGTCTTCCGGTTTCCGGTTCTGCGGGACCTTGCCGCGCATCTCGCAGCCAAGACCGGCCTCGCCGGGCCCGATTTGGCGCCGGACACCCCGATCGTGCTGCCAGAGTTCGACCGGGCGGCGATCATGGCGCGCCGCCGCGAGATGCGGACAAAGCGCGGGCGGGTCGCGGCGTGATGCTCGAGACCGCCTTCCACACGACGGAAGAGACCTTCCAGGGCCTCGTGGACGTCGCGCCCGGACGCCCGGTCGCGGTGGCGGTGACCGATCCGCGGGCCGAATACCCGGGCGCGTTTCCGACCGAACTTGCCGAGATGCCACGCGCGGTCGAGAGCCGTCGGCGCGAATACGTCGCCGGCCGGGTCGCCGCGCACCGCGCGATGGAAAAGCTCGGGCTCAGCGCGCGGCCAGTGCTTTCGAACCGGTCGCGCGCGCCGTCCTGGCCGCGTGGCCTGACCGGCAGCCTCAGCCACAACGACACCACCTGCATCGCCGCGGTCGCGCGGTCGTCGCAGGTCAAGAGCCTCGGTGTCGACGTCGAAGACGAAAGCCCGCTGGCGCCCGACCTCGTCGCCACCATCTGCACCCTCGAAGAACGTGCCTGGCTCGCGACCCAACCGGAAGCGGCGCGCGGCGGTCTCGCCAAGCTGATCTTCTGCGCCAAGGAAGCGGTCTACAAATGCCAGTTTCCGGTCAGCCACAGGCTGCTCGATTTCGACGCCGTCCTGGTGACGCCGGATGTCGATACCGGCCAGTTCGAAGCGACCTTCCTGGTGGACACCGGCCCGTTTCGCGTGAACCACCGGCTGAACGGCCGGTTCGCGGTCGCGGGCGGGTTGATCCACACCGCCGTCGTGCTGCCATCAGGCATGGCGCCGAGCTAGCCGGGG
>DQCI01000174.1:5744-14252 GCA_003545125.1 Paracoccaceae bacterium | reverse complement strand
CTTGCCGCCCTGCTCTTGCCGCCCCGCCGACCCAACGCCATCTCTTCCCAATTTGGGGGTAAACCATGATCCGTCTGTTCAAAACTCTGCTCGCCGTTCTCGTGTTTCTCGTGGCCCCGGCCCGCGCCGACGCCGATGGGATCGGGATCAACCTCGCCGCTCCGGTCGACTGGAGCACGGGATTGCCGTTTCTCGACCTGATGAAAACCGCGCGGCCGTGGATCGGTCACGGCGCCGACGAGTGGGAGGTCATGAACTGGGACGAAATGCTGGCCGCGGGCGTGTTCGACGACGCTGGCTGGCCCACGACGATCCCGCCCGGCGTCAGCTCGATCGGCACGCTGGTGATGACCGGTCTGCCGGAGGACGCGGGCGGTGTCGCCGGGCGCTACGTGGTGCGCTGGCAGGGCACCGGCGAGGTCGAAGTCGACCAGGGCGCGATGAACGTGAGCTATGGCCCGAACACCGCCGAGTTCGACTTCGGACCAGGTGACGGCGCGGCCCATATCGCGATCCGGAGCACCGATCCGGGCGGCAGCGGCGACTATGTGCGCGACCTTACCGTCGTGCGCAAGGACCGGGTGGCGCTGCACGCCGCCGGCGAGATGTTCAATCCCGACTGGATGGCGCTGATCGAAGGCTTCGACGTGCTGCGGTTCATGGACTGGATGGAAACCAACGATTCCCTGCTCGCGCAGTGGGCCGACCGCCCCGAACCGGGCGACATCAGCTACCGTCTGAACGGCGTGCCTTTGGAAGTGATGATCCGGCTCGCGCATGAAACCGGCGCCGAGCCCTGGTTCAACATCCCGCACCTGGCCGATGACGACTTCGTGCGCAACTTTGCCGAAGTGGTGCGCGACCAGCTCGATCCTGGCTTGCGCGCCTGGGTCGAGTTCTCCAACGAGGTCTGGAACTGGGGCTTCGACCAGGCCCACTGGGCCGACGAACAGGCGCAGGCGCTGTGGAAGCGCGACCCGAGCTGGATCCAGGTCTATGCCGGGCGCGCAACGGAGGTTGTCGACATCTGGACCGAGGTCTTCGGCGCCGAGGCCGACGCGCGTCTGGTGCGGGTGATCGCCACCCAGACCGGCTGGCTGGGGCTCGAAAAGCAGATCCTCAACGCTGGCAAATGGGTGGCCGACGAGCGCGGGCGCACGGCCCCGGGCAAACATTTCGACGCCTATGCGGTGACCGGCTATTTCGGCAGCCACCTCGGGCGCGGCGACTGGGCCGACCCGGTGCGCGCCTGGATCGCCGAGAGCCGGGCCGCGGCCGAGGCGCAGGCTGACGCCGACGGGCTCACCGGCGCCGCACGTACGGCCGACATCGAGGCCCACAAGTTCGACGCGGCGGTCACCCGCGCCGCGCAGCATCTCGCCGGTGGCGACGGTCCCCGGGAGGGTGTGCACGATGTGCCGAGCCTGGTCGGCACCCTGTTTCCCTACCATGCCGAGGTCGCGGCCGAATGGGGGCTCGACATGGTCGCCTATGAAGCCGGCACCCACGTGGTGGCAAGCTGGGAAGAACACGACGACGAGGAGCTCAACGCCTTCCTGATCCATTTCAATTACACGGCTGAAATGGCGGCACTTTACGAGCAGGTGCTCGCGGGCTGGAAGGCCGTGGATGGCGGGGTCTTCGCCGCCTATTTCGACATCGAATCGCCCAGCAAATACGGAAGCTGGGGGCATCTGCGCCATCTGGGAGACAAGAACCCGCGGTGGGATGCCCTGGTTGCGGCGCGCGATGAGGTCACGGCTGAATGACATCGCACAACACCCCGACGGTCAGCGTCATTGTCCCGGCGCATAACGAGGCGGGCTATCTTGGGGCGACGCTTCAAGCGCTGCTTGCTTCGGACATTGACGGGGTCGAGGCGCAGGCGGTCGTGGTGGCCAACGGCTGCACCGACACCACCGCCGGTATCGCGCAAGGCTTCGAGGCGCAGGCCCGGGCGGCCGGCTGGGCCTTCACCGTGATCGACAGCGCCGAGGGCGGCAAGCCGCTGGCGCTCGATCTCGGCGAGGCGGAGGCCACGGGCCGGGTGCTGGTCTATCTCGACGCCGACGTCACATTGTCGCCGGGGGTGATCGGGGCGCTGGCGCGCGCGCTCGACAGCGCGGCGCCGCTTTATGGCGGCGGCACCCCGATCATCAGCCGGTCGCCCTCGGCGATTACCCGGGCGTATGCAAGGATCTGGACCCGGCTGCCGTTCTTCGAAACCCGCGCGCCGGGCTTCGGGCTGTTCGCGATGAACCGGGCGGGCCGGGCGCGATGGGAAACCTGGCCGCGGGTGCGCGGCGACGACGCCTTCGCCCGGCTCGTCTTCGCGCCCGAAGAGCGGGTTCAGGTGCCCCAGACCTACGAATGGCCGCTCTCGGACGGGTTCGTGCCGCTGGTGCGCGTGCGCCGCCGGCAGGACCAGGGCGTGCGCGAGGTCATGGCCTTCCGGCCCGACCTCGAGGCGAACGAAGACAAGGCCCCGCTCGGGGCGGGTGGCACGCTCAAGCTGTTTCTGAGCGATCCGGTCGGCTGGCTGGTCTATGCCGCGGTCAAGCTCGCCAGCAAACTGCCCGCGCGGGGCGAGCGCTGGGCCCGCGGACGCTGAGCCCGCCGCCACCGGCTTTTCGGCGAAGAGTTCCTTGCCCGACCCGCCCGCGCGTGCCGATCAACCTTGGCCTGGCCCCCGAAAGAGCGGGTACCGCGACAGGCCCCGACGCCCGCCCAGACGCCCGGCCGGGGCGAACCCGCGATAGATAGCGAAGTGGCTAAGTGTCAGGTCGCGGCGTCGATGAAGCTTGCCAGACGTGCGGCCTGTCCGTCGATCCCATGCCGTTCCAGCACCCGCTCTCGTCCGGCCTGGCCCATCGCCGCGCGCTTCTCGGCCGGGGTGGCGGCCAGCGTGGCGATTGCTTCCGCGAGCCCGTCAGGATCGCCCGCGGGCACCAGCCAGCCGTTCTCGCCGTCGAGAACCAGTTCCGGCGCGCCGGCGATATAGGTGGAAATGATCGGCCGGGCCATGGCCATCGCTTCCATGATGACCATCGGCAGGCCCTCGGCGAAGCTCGGCATCACCAGCGCATCGGCGGCAGCGATTTCGGCGCGCACGCCGGCCTCGTCGAGCCAGCCGGTGATCCGCACCTTCCCCCCGAGCCCGGCCTCGGCGATTGCCGTTTCGAGATCGCCCCGAAGCTCGCCGTCGCCAACCAGCGCCAGTGTCACCGGCGGCCCGTCGGCGCCCAGTTTCGCCATCGCCTCGATCAGCACCTTCTGGCCCTTCTGTTCGACGAAGCGGCCGATGGCGACGAGATGCAGGCCCGCGCGCGGCTCCGGCGGCGCCGGCTCCGGGAAGACGGCCGGTTCGATCCCGCAATGCACGACCTTGACCTTGTCCCAGTCGGCGAGCGGGGTCCAGCGGCAGAGCTGGCTGCGGCCGAACTGGCTGACGCCGACGACGAAAGCGCTGTGTGCGATCTTTGCGCCGAGCGACAACGCGGCGGGCGCATCGTATTCCTCGGGGCCGTGTACGGTGAAACTGTAGCTGGGGCCGCCGAGCACCCGGGTGAGCATCGCCACGGCGGCGGCATTGGTGCCGAAATGGGCATGCACATGGGTGACGCCGGCGTGGTCGCAGCGGGCTTTCACGTCCGCCGCTTCGGCGAGGTAGATCAGGTGCCTCAGCCGCCCCAGCGGCGAGGCGCGTCCGGTCTTCAACGCCAGTCTGAAAGCGGCCCAAGCCGGTCCCGGAGCGCTGACCAGGGCGCGCAGAAAAGCGCGGGCCAGTCCCGCCGCACCGGCGTCGAGCACATAGTCGGTCTTTGTTGCCTCTTCGCGGTCGCCCGGATCGATCAGCTCGAGGTCTGAGCGCCGCATCGCGATCCTGAGCACCGGGAACCCGCGGCGTTCGAGCGCGCGCACTTCGCGGCGAATAAAGCTGTGGGAGGGTTGCGGATAGGTGTTCAGCACATAGGCAATGGTCACGTCACGTCCCTCTCACCGCGCGCAGGCGCGCACGCCCCCGGTCATGTCCCGCCGTTCGGGCTAAAGGGTTCCAAGCGGCGGCTGCTTGTTCCGCCGGCGGTCATTGCGCCGGCGTCCTTCGCCCACCGAGGGGATGGTCACCACCGGGGTCAGACCCACGCGGCGGGTCATCTGCCCCGACGTCCGGATCACCGGATGCAGGATTTCGAGCAGAAGGGCAAGCCCGCCGCCGAGAATCAGCCCGACCACGAAGCCCATCGCCACCGTGGTCTTCCGGCCGCGCCCGGTCGGCCATTCCGGCACCGTGGCCGCCTCGATCACCGTGAGCCTGCCGCCGTGGTCCTGGGCTTCGAGCGCATAGGCGGTCTCGGCCTCGCGCCGGCGGCCCGAGACCACGCTCAGCTCGGTCTGCAACTGGGTGAGCGCGCGGTCGTAGTCGCTGAGACGGCGTTCGACCACCGGCACCCGGGCGAGCGCGGCTTCGAGACCGGCCTTGTTCTCAAGCAGCGCGTCACGCTGGACATTGAGCCGGTCGATGTCGTCTTCCAGCGCCTCGATCTGGATTTTGGCACGCAGTTGGGCGACTTCGGAGATCCGGTCGGCGGAGGTGATCTTGCTGATCCCGCCCTCGGCGGTGAGGACCTCTTGACCGATTTCGAACAGCCGGGTGTTGATCGTGCTGATCTCGCCGCGCAGCGACTCGATCGACCCGGCAATCGCCAGCGCATTCTCGTTCCGGAAGCCCTCGCGCTCGTCTTCGACGGCGGTGATCTCGCCGTTCAGCTTCTCCTCCTGGAGGCGGAAGAAATCGAGCGATTGCTGGGCGGTTTCGAGCCGTTGGCTGGCGCTCAGGTCGAGCGTGCGGGTGGCGAAGATATGGGCGAGGTCACGGGCGGTTTCCCCGTCGGACCAGGTGGCGAAGATCCGCACGACCGAGATCGTCCCGTCATCGCCGAAGCCTTCGCGGGCGGCGGCGACCGCGTTGAGGCTGACGGCGGTCCGCACCATGGCGACACGGTCGTCTTCGGTCAGGCCCGGGGCGTCGTCGAACAACCCCTGTTCCGCGGCCACGTTGAGCACCGATTCCCGGGTGAACAGGCGTTGCTCGATCGCCTGCAACAGGCGCGCCGAAGAAACCTCGCCGACGCCGTCCACGGTATCTTCCGACACCACGGGGCGTTCGATCTGGATGACTTCGAGCGCCTCGAAGGTGCGCGGCGTCTTGAGCGCGACATAGGCCGCGGCCAGAACGCACAGGAGCGTCGCCCGTATGATCAGGCGCCAGCGGCGGCGCAAGAGGTCGAGGATTTCGTCGATCAGGTCCAACGGAGACATGTGGCGCGCTTTCCGGTCACAGATTTGGTTTCGGCTTTGGTTTCGGCAAAAATGCACAGCGCCGCGTCATTCCTGCGGCGCTGGTGTTTCGAGAATTGGGCAACCGCGCCGTCGGCGGCGGCGTCAGGTGCGGCCGCGGTTCAGGACGACCCCCATCAGCTTGGATCTGTTCTTGATCAGCCGCTCGCATTCCGCGATGTCCTTGGTCTGGGTGCTGGTGCCATCGGCGATCAGGAGCACGCCGTCGACATGCGGCAGCACGGCGCTGAGGTCGTCG
The DNA here is from genome assembly GCA_003545125.1 of Paracoccaceae bacterium. Classification (GTDB taxonomy): domain Bacteria; phylum Pseudomonadota; class Alphaproteobacteria; order Rhodobacterales; family Rhodobacteraceae; genus Sinisalibacter. The sequence continues at coordinate 8,656 of DQCI01000174.1, read as the reverse complement.
TATTCCAGGATCGGCGGCAGGTCGAGCATGACCACGTCGGGCTTGAGAAGGTGCGTCATCTCCGAGACCGCGCCGGCGACGAGGCCGCTTTGCAGCAGATCCGAGGCATTTGGACGGGCACTGCGCGACAAGCCGAGCGCAAGGCCGTCGTTGTAGCGCACGACATGCTGAAAAAAGGAGATCTCGCCGGTCAGGAACTCGTCCATGTTGCCTTCGGCCTCGACACCGATGGTCTCGGCGACACCGGGGGCCCGCAGGTTGAGGTCCAGCAGCACGGTTTTGCAGCCGGGCACACGCGACAGCGAGCGGGCGAGGTTGACGGCGGCGAAGGTGGTGCCGTTGCCCGACCGCGGCGAGGCCACGGCGATGCGCTTGAGCCCTTCAGACCGTACGCCCTGCAGAAACTGCGTGCGCAGCTGGTCGAAGGCCTGCACGGCGGCCTCGCGTCTGGCCGCGATCTTGCGGCGGCGCCAGGTCCGGGGCACTTCCGCCTCGGTCCGCTTGGCATTGTGGAGGACGCCCCAGACTTCCTCGCGCGGGTCGCGTTCGACCCCCGTGAGTGAACCGGCCGGCACCGCCACGAGGGCGGTGCCGGTGGACTTTTTCCTGGCGTCGTCTTTTGAGTGGTCCTGGTCAGACATTCCGGTCAAAGTTTCGTCCGCATGGAGATCCGAGTTCATCTTGTTCATCGTACGGGTCTCCCGCGTCCGAACACTGGCGTCAATAGCCGGTCCGGCGGACCATCACAATGACAGTGCGCACAAGGATGGCGAGATCCTCGCGGAACGTTACCTGCCGACGGTAGATCCTGTCCATCTCCGCGCGGTAGTCGAAGTTGCGATCGTTGCGTTCGGAAACCTGCCAGAGCCCCGAAATGCCCGGGCGCATGCCCCAGTAGATCGGGCCGTTATAGATCGCGACCTGGTCGGGCAGCATCGGGCGCGGGCCGATCAGGCTCATGTCGCCGGTGACCACGTTCCACAGCTGCGGCAGTTCGTCGAGCGAGGTGACGCGCAGCAGGCGGCCGATCGGGGTGATCCGGGGATCGCTCTTGAGTTTTTGGGTTTCTTCCCACTCGCGCTTCAGCGCCGCGTCGCTCTCGAGCAGGGCCGCGAGCTTCTTGTCGGCGTTCTGCACCATCGTGCGCAGCTTCAGGATCCGATAACGCGACCCGTCGGCCCGCATCCGCTCCTGCTTGTAGAACGGGTTGCCGCCCTCGGCCCAGAGCGCCAACGCGGTCAAAAGGACCACCGGCAGCACGAAGGGGGCTGCGAGCATCACCAGCACGAGGTCGATCACGCGCTTGCCATGACGAAGATACCAAGATGAATCTGCTGATTTTACGCTAGAAATCGGACGCGGAAACGTTTCGATCGCCTTCATGAGCCGCGGCCTCAATTCCGCTGCGGCATCGACGTGAGGCGCAATCGCGCGTTTCACTTCTTCCACCGGAAGAACGCCTGCTTCCACCCGGCGTCCGGTCATCGTTCTGTTCATTTCCCACCCCTTCTCAATTTGCTCGACCGGCATTCCGAGCACGCCCCTCAGCGATTGCTCGGCCGTTCAGGCTGCCCAGGTCCCACGCCGAACGGTGGCGCATGAGCAGGTACGGACAAACCCGCTCGGGACTGAGACAAACACCCCGGTTCGTACTCGTTCCACCGGCACAATCGAGACTAACACTCGCCCCAATTTCGCCCTATTCAATCTAGCACCGGCCCGGGCCCGAACCCTGTGCTATCTCGTCTACATACCGTTTCTCTCGCCGCGACAATTCTACGATTTGAGCCTCGGTTATGCAACGAAACTTATTACACGCAGGTATTGTCCCGGCTATGGAGAAAACAAAATTGCAAATGACCGTCACCGAAATACCGCGGTTGTCGCCAAGACACCGGCGGTCCACCCACATTTCGCCACATTTGTGCAAAAAAACGGAGGCGCAGGGCGCGCATTTGCCGGGTGATTCGGCGGGCCGGGCCGGGGTCCGGCACAGAAACGGAAAGAAATGGTGAGTCTATATGACAACACGTAAGGGAATACTGCTTGCCGGTGGTTCCGGCACCCGCCTGTTTCCCGCCACCCGTGGGATCTCGAAACAACTCCTGCCGATCTTTGACAAGCCGATGGTCTATTACCCGCTGACCGTGCTGATGCTGGCCGGCGTTCGCGAGATCGCCATCATCACCACGCCGCGCGACCGCGAGCAGTTCGAGCGGGTGCTGGAAGATGGCAGTCAGTGGGGGCTGTCGCTCACCTATATCGAACAGCCGTCGCCCGACGGGCTCGCGCAGGCCTACCTGCTGGCGGAAGACTTCCTCGCCGGGAGCCCCTCGGCGATGGTGCTGGGCGACAATCTCTTCTTCGGCAACGGCGTCGGCGCATTGCTCGCGGCGGCTGCGGCCCGCGAGACCGGCGGCACCGTCTTCGGCTACCGGGTGTCCGATCCCGAGCGCTACGGTGTGCTCGGTTTCGATGCCGAGGGCCGGGTGACCGAGATCATCGAAAAGCCGGAAAACCCGCCGTCCTCCTATGCGGTGACCGGGCTCTATTTCCTTGACGGCACCGCCCCCGAACGCGCGCATGCGATCACGCCGTCCGTCCGCGGCGAACTGGAAATCACCGATCTGCTGGGCACTTACCTCGAAGAGGGCGCGCTGATGGTCGAGACGATGCGGCGCGGCTACGCCTGGCTCGACACCGGCACCCACGAAAGCCTGCTCAACGCGGCGCAGTTCGTCGGCGCGCTTCAGCAGCGCCAGGGCATCATCATCGCGAGCCCGGAAGAGATCGCCTATACCTCCGGCTGGATCACCGCCGCGCAGCTTCTCGACCTGGCCGCGCCGCTGAAGAAAACCGATTACGGCCACTACCTCGAGGCGCTTGTCAACGACAGCTAGACCGGCGCCCGC
>DQCI01000174.1:4648-5717 GCA_003545125.1 Paracoccaceae bacterium | reverse complement strand
CGGTGGGGCGGTTTGCTTTTCCGCCGCCGCCCCGGCCAGCCTCTGCAGGCCACAGGGTCGCCCGTGGGCGACACCCCCGGGGCCTGCGCCGCCCGCGCGGCAACCGCAGGGGCGGTGGCGCCCGCCGGACCGTGCACTGGCGCCCCGCGCCGAGACCCTGAATTGTACTTTTTCAGCATTTCCGGTGGCGCAGCGGTTGTGAATATTGAAAAAGTATTGGAAAAGGTGGTTTTTCCAGCGGCGCTGGCGACCTGTCGGCGGGAAATATGCTCGGGAATACCCTATTCCCGACATCCGGCGCCTGGGATCGCATAGAGGCATTTCCCGCATGACCCGGGGGCCGATCGGCGAATTGGCCAGTATTCGGAACTAATCAGAGTATATTTCCCGCATTGTGCCGCTTTCGGAAACAATCGCCCGAACAGCACGCGCCGTGCGCAGGCGGGTCGATGTATTCCCCGTCCGGCCCCCGTGCCGGTCCCCGCCGCCCGTTTTCCTGACCGGGCGCGGCGGGGACGGACCAAAAAAGCCTGTTGATCAGCGGCCGGGATTTGGACAAACACAGGGGTGACCGTACAGGAAAGGGGCGCGGCCGGGGCCGGAAGGCCGACCGTCCGCTGATCGATGAAACACGCCGCCGACCGCCTTCACCGCTTCACGCTCGCGCTCTCGATCGCCCTGTTCGGGGTGATGTTCGCGGCCCAGCTCGCCGTCGTGCTGATGCGCTACGTGATGGGGGTCGGGTTCCTCGAGGTGCAGGACGCGGTCACCTACAGCTTCTCCGCCCTCGTGGTCCTGTCGATCCCATTGGCGCTGCGCGAGGGCCGCCACGTGCGGGTCGACATCCTGCGCGGCCGGTTCTCGGCGCGCACCAACGCGGGCCTCGACCGCCTCGGGCACGCGCTCTTCACCCTACCGGTCTTCGGGTTGATGCTGTGGAACGCCTGGCCGCTCGTCGCCGCCTCGTGGTCGATCCTCGAGGGCTCACGCGAAACCGGCGGGCTGCCGGGGCTGTTCGCGGTCAAGTCGACCCTGGTGGCGATGTGCGTCCTGGTGCTCCTGCGCGCGG
>DQCI01000174.1:2234-4624 GCA_003545125.1 Paracoccaceae bacterium | reverse complement strand
CGGGGCAGAGGAGGCGCGGAATGACGATTGAGCTCGTCTGGCTCCTGGGGATGACGGCGGGTCTCTTCGCCGGCATCCTGTCCGGGGTGCCGGTCATGCTGGTCATTGCCGGCGTGCCGACGCTGGTGGCGCTCGCAGCACATCTCACCGGGCATTTCGATCTCACCTACTTCCAGGCTGTGCCCCAGCGGGTCTTCGGGGTGATGGAGAACACGCTGCTCATCGCGGTGCCGCTTTTCGTGCTGGTGGGAGTGCTGCTCGACCGTTCGAGACAGGCGGAACGGATGCTGACCAACATCAACCGGCTGTTCGGCGGCACCCGCTCCGGCCTCACGCTCTCGGTGATCGTGGTCTCGGCGCTGATCGCCGCCTCGACCGGGATCATTGGCGCCACCATCGTCATGCTCGGCTCTCTCAGCCTGCCGACCTTGCTGGCGGCCCAGGTCGACAAGCGCACCGCGTCGGGGCTGATCTGCGCCTGCGGCACGCTCGGCCAGATCATCCCGCCCTCGATCGTGCTGATCCTGCTCGGCGATCAGGTCTCCAACGCCTATATCGAAGCGCAGCAGCGGAGGGGCAATTTCGCGCCCGACCCCGTGACCGTGGGCGACCTTTTCGCAGGTGCGATGCTGCCGGGGCTGATGCTGGTGGCGCTTTACGCGGCCTTTGTGGTGTGGAAACTGCGCGGTCAGGGCCAAACGCCGGTGCGCACCGATGCCGCGCCCGGGCTGCCCCTCGCCGAGGTCGTCTCCGGCATCCTGCCCACGCTCGCGCTCATCGTCTCGGTCCTCGGCTCGATCCTGATGGGTCTCGCCACCCCGACCGAAGCAGCCGGTGTCGGCGTTGGCGGCGCGATCCTGATCGCCGCCGCGCAGGTGTCGCCGGCCCTGAAGCGCCACGCGCTGTTCACCGCGGCGCTCGTCGCCCTGCTGCTCGCTGGTGCCTCCCTCGGCATCGTGCGGGTCGAGTTCACGTCGGGCGCGCTGGCCGCTACCCCCGCCACCCTCATCGCCGGCGGCCTCGTTGCCCTGACCCTCGCGAGCCTCGCCCGCGCCGCCTTCGCCCTCGTGCGCACCGGTATCCTCGGTCCCGCGATCACCGAGACGCTGATGGTCTCGGGCATGATTTTCGGTATCGTCATCGCCGCTTCGATCCTCAGCCTGGTCTTTCGCGGCTTCGGCGGCGACGAGATGGTGTCGGAGTTCATGAATGCCGTGCCCGGCGGTGCCTGGGGCATGCTCGCCGTCACCATGCTGGTGGTTTTCCTGCTCGGGTTCATCCTCGAGTTCGTCGAGATCATCTTCATCGTGATCCCGATCGTCGGCCCGGTGATCCTGCAAGGCAGCATAGACCCGGTCTGGTTCGCGATCCTGTTCGCGATGAACCTGCAGACCTCCTTCCTCACCCCGCCCTTCGGCTTTGCGCTGTTCTACTTCCGCTCGGTGGCGCCTGCGGACGTGACGACAGGCGACATCTACCGTTCGATCGTGCCCTTTGTCGTGATACAACTCTTGGGAATAGGCCTGCTGGCGCTGTTCCCGCCGCTCGCGACCTGGCTGCCGGACGTGCTGTTCTGACCCGTATCCAACCCAGAAGGATCTCCCATGAAACGTCGTGATTTTCTGAAGGCAGGCGCCGTTGCCGCCCCCGCCGCCGCCGCCGGTTCGTTTCTGGCGGCACCGGCCGTGGCGCAAGGCACATTCGAGTGGAAAATGCCCACTTCCTTCCCGGCCCAGGCGCCGGGCGTGGGCACCAACCCCACCACCTTCGCGGCCCGGGTCGCGGCGATGTCGGACGGCCAGTTGAGCCTCAAGGTGTTCTCCGGCGGCGAGCTGGTGCCGCCCTTCGGCGTCGAGGATGCGGTCGAGCAGGGCACCGCCGAGATCGGACATTCGACATCCTACTACGCTGCCTCGAAGAACACCGCGCTGCACTACTTCTCCGCCGTGCCCTTCGGCATGACCGCCATCGAGACCTCGGGCTGGCTGCGCTACGGCGGCGGCCAGGAGCTCTGGGACGAGCTCTATGCCCAGCGCGGCCTGGTGCCGTTCTACTCGGGCAACTCCACGGTGCAGGCCGCAGGCTGGTTCAAGACGCCCGTAGAGAGCGTCGACGATCTTGCGGGGCTCAACTTCCGTATCGCGGGGCTCGGCGGCGAGACGATGCGCAAGCTTGGGGTCAACGCGGTGCTCTTGCCGCCCACCGAGATCTTCCCCGCCTTCCAGTCGGGCGCGATCGACGCCGCCGAATGGGTCGGGCCGCTGCTCGACCAGGCGTTCGGGCTGCAGAAGGTCGCGAGCTACTGCTACCTGCCGGCCTTCCACGAGCCGTCTGCCGGCCTCGAAGTGGTGGTCAACGCCGACGCCTGGGCCGAACTGCCTGCGCATCTG
>DQCI01000174.1:1468-2071 GCA_003545125.1 Paracoccaceae bacterium | reverse complement strand
GCCCTTCGGCCAGGCGATGAAAGCGCCGGTGTTCTCGCAGCGCGGCTGAGGCGGGGCAGGGGTTCCGGAACGATGCGCCCCGGTCTGACGGCCGGGGCGTTTTGCGTTTTCTGAACCGAGCCCCGGGGACNNGGTGCTCTTGCCGCCCACCGAGATATTCCCCGCCTTCCAGTCGGGCGCGATCGACGCCGCCGAATGGGTCGGGCCGCTGCTCGACCAGGCGTTCGGGCTGCAGAAGGTCGCGAGCTACTGCTACCTGCCGGCCTTCCACGAACCCTCCGCCGGCCTTGAAGTGGTGGTCAACGCCGACGCTTGGGCCGAACTGCCTGCGCATCTGCAAGCGGTGATCCGCAATGCCGCCGATGCCGCCGCCGCCGAGAGCCTCGCCCAGTTCGACTGGTTCAACGCCCAGGCCTTCGCGCAACTGCAACAGCAGGGCGTCGAGTTTCGGGCCTTCCCCGACGACGTGGTCGCGGCGCTGAAGGTGGCTGCCGCCGAAGTGCTCGACGAAAACGCCGCCGCCAACCCCGATTTCGCCCGGGTGAAGGAAAGCTACGATGCCGCCCTCGCGCTGGCGCGGCCCTTCGGCCAGGCGATGAAAGC
>DQCI01000174.1:0-1410 GCA_003545125.1 Paracoccaceae bacterium | reverse complement strand
TTTTCTGAACCGAGCCCCGGGGACCGGGGAGGGTGCACGCCCCCGTCCGCCCCCGCTGCGCCCCGCTACGTCCCCGCCGGCCCGCGACCGGAATGCCGCGCCAGGCGGCGCGGATGCCGTCGGCGGGTTCCCCGCGCCGGCGCGCGGGAGGTCCTGCGCGTCACGCCCAGATTTCCATTGCCCCCGACAACGGTCTGATGGCTTGGTCAAAATTTCCCGGCGTCACGCCTTGCGCCGCAATCGTTTTCGGAGTTTGATCCCGTCCATGGGGGCACCGGGCGACCGCCGGGCCATGTCGTTGCTGTTCGCTCTTTGGCGCGCAAGGCGGCACAACGGCCATCGCCGGCAGACCCCCAAGCTATATCCAGGAGGGAGTTCACCCCAATGTCACTTCGCAAATTACTGACTGCGACCAGCCTCGTCATGACGATGGCCGGCGCGGCTACGGCGCAATCGACGCTTGTCTATTGCTCCGAAGGCAGCCCCGAGGGCTTCGACCCCGCGCTCTACACGTCGGGCACCACCTTCGACGCCTCGTCGCACCCGATCTACAACCAGCTCGTCGAGTTCAAGACCGGCACCACCGAAACGGTCCCCGGCCTCGCCGAGAGCTATGAGGCCTCCGACGACGGGCTGAGCTACACCTTCCACCTGCGCGCGGGCGTGAAATTCCACGCCAACGACAGCTTCACCCCGTCGCGTGACTTCAACGCCGATGACGTGATCTTCTCGTTCATGCGCCAGTACGACGAAGAAGGCGAATGGTACGACGCCGAGGGCGGGTCCTGGGAATACTTCAACGGCATGTCGATGCCCGACCTGATCGAGAGCATCGAAAAGGTCGATGACATGACGGTCAAGTTCAACCTGACCCGGCCCGAGGCCCCCTTCATCGCCAACCTCGCGATGGACTTCGCCTCGATCCTGTCGGCCGAATACGCCGACCAGCTGATGGCCGCGGGCACGCCCGAGCTCATCAACCAGGCGCCGGTCGGCACCGGCCCGTTCAGCTTCGTCGCCTACCAGAAAGACGCGGTGATCCGCTACGCCAAGAACGCCGACTACTGGGCCGAGGGCCTGCCGAAGGTCGACAACCTGGTGTTCGCCATCACCACCGACAACTCGGTGCGTTACCAGAAGCTGCTCGCCGGTGAATGCCACGTGATGCCGTACCCGAACCCGGCCGATGTCGCCGAGATGAAGGAGAACCCGGACGTCAACGTGATGGAGCAGGAAGGCCTCAACGTCGGCTACCTCGCCTACAACGCGCAAGTCGCGCCGTTCGACGACCCGATGGTGCGCAAGGCGCTCAACATGGCGATCGACAAGCAGGCGATCATCGACGTGGTGTTCCAGGGTTCCGGCCAGATCGCCAAGAACCCGATCCCGCCGACCATGTGGTCCTACAAC
>DQCI01000234.1:15124-15278 GCA_003545125.1 Paracoccaceae bacterium | reverse complement strand
GGCTTGGTGAGCCGTTACCTCACCAACTACCTAATCCAACGCGGGCCGATCCCTCTCCGATAAATCTTTCCCCCGAAGGGCGTATACGGTATTAAACCCAGTTTCCCAGGACTGTTCCGTAGAGAAGGGCACGTTCCCACGCGTTACTCACCCG
>DQCI01000234.1:11269-15087 GCA_003545125.1 Paracoccaceae bacterium | reverse complement strand
CGCTCGACTTGCATGTGTTAAGCCTGCCGCCAGCGTTCGTTCTGAGCCAGGATCAAACTCTCAAGTTGAAAACCGATTGCTCGGTTATCCTTGACGTTCGAACCTCTGCACATCACATCCCGACCGGCTAAGATCGGGACGAACTGTTTGTTGTGCTTAAGGTTTCATCAGAAACCGAAAGCCGTCCAAACAGTGAAGCTGACACTCCATGATCGGCCCCGATTTCTCGAGGTACCTAGGAGCGCGACATATGTGCAGTTGTTTGTTCATCGAAATGAACCAAACCGCCCACATATCTCTTCAGTAACCAGCAATTTCAAAGAGCGCGAGACAAAAAACCAACCGGAGCGCCATTCTTACTTGGCACCGCCGCCCGATCCTCATCTCTGTATTTCTCCGCCTCGCTTCCTCTGGAGCGTCGCTCCGTCGTCCGTCTGGCGTCCCGTTGTGCGCCTCAGCGCCGCCGGTGAGGGGGTATTTACGGTTCGGGGCCGGGGGCCGCAAGTGCTTTTTTGCAGAAAGATGGCATTTTTTGTGACATCCGCCTTTTTTCGTTTGAAAACAAGGAACTAGGGAAGGGATAAATCTCACCCGAAGCGCTTTCGGACGAGAGAACCCAAGCACTGACAGCCCGCAACTTCCGGGTCCGGGCACCCGTCTTCCATTCCATATAGGGTCGCAGGCCCTTATTTTCAAAGGGATCCCCGGATTCGACCCCGATTCCGACCGATTCCACCCAAGATTCGTTTCGGCGGTTCGAAACGGTCAGGCTACCCCGAGTCGGTCCCGATTCCCCCGATTCCACCGTCTCTAGACGAGTCCACCGCTGAATTCGTAGCCAAGACGCGATTCCTGAACTCGATCCAATGTGCGCAGGATGAACGCGCGGTCGGCGGGGCCGATCTCGCCCGGCGGGACCGGCCGGTCCTCGACCCTGGCCGCGAACCTGGCCCCGAGCCGCCGGCGCACCTGACTGAACTGATCGGGCCGGTCCAACCCGAACGCCGCCGCCATTTGCGCAACCACGCCTTCCGGATCGTCGCGGACTGTCTCGAACCGCACCATCGCGAAATGACAACCGCGGTGCGCCATCCCGAGCAAGGCCGCCACCTTGGCATTGCGCATTTTGAAGATGTTGCCGAAACCCGCGCCGGTCAGCGGATGGCGGTCGTGCTGCAACGGCGCGCCGATCCGCGCGTCGCTTTTCGCCAAACCGAAATAGTTGTGCCGGTCGACCACGCTGTCCCACGGTGCGCGGATGAAGTCGGAGTACGCCAACTGCTGCATCGCTGCTGTCGCATGCCAGGGTTTATCATGCATCGACCGGCTCCATTCGAACGCATCGCGCACCACCGCGACCACGAGCATCCGCTCTGGCACCGCCAGCATATGGGGAAAGCCGTGCTTCCACCCCAGAAGATCCGTGGGCGAGAGAGCAAGGTTCCGTTTCATGATCGCCCGAACGAAGTTGGTGCCGGAATTGCGCTCGCCAAGCACCTGGAAGCGGTCCGGAACTTCGCCGCCGGCTCGCACAAGCGCGACAAAGGCATCAGACGACGCCAAAGAACCGCTCCGGAACGGTCATCAGGATTTTTGAGATGTCCCGCTCGAAGTCGAAATACTCGCTCCCTTCGCCGCGCGGCCCCCAGGTGTCGTACATCCTCTCGACCTGCGCGTCGAAATTGAAGTCATCGCGGAGCGGCAGATCCGCGACCACCTCGTAGGGTGATTTCTTCCGGCCTTTCCGCCGCCAATGTGCGGAGATGATGGCCTCGTCCCCGTCTGCGCCCGCCTCTTCGACCTGCGTAGCGCGCCGGCCATAGGTCTCGGCGAACAGCCCGGCATCGACGAACCTCATGTGAAACAGGTAGAGGTTGCGGAACACCTTGAGGGTCGGGTCGGTGGAGTAGTGCCCGCCGCGCGACAACTTGACCTCGTGGTTGAAAATCGTCGGCTTGCAATACTCCGAGGCATAGCGCGCATAGCGGCGCGGCCCCAACATCGGCCCAGCGCCGATTTCTTCAGGTTCCAGATCCGGCTTGTGCACCACCTCAATCCCGATCGGCGTGACGGTTACCTTGCCACGACGCTTGCCGAGGAAATCGTCGAGCCCGAGGCCGGTTTTTGGATCCATCACCAGGAATTCATCGACGTCAGTGACGATGGCGAAATCGTAATAGCCCCGCAGGCCCTGCTGCAGGCCGTTGAACAGCCGCCAGCGCACCATGTCGAAATTGGCTTGGAAGTCCCCGGGAAGGTTGATCACGCTGCATCCGGCAGCGATGTCGGCTACTCCGCCCCCCCCCCCGTGGTTCACGACGTAGAGCGCCTCGCGCCCGAAAATGCCGCCATAGTGCTCAACCCAGCGCTCAAGGAAGAAGTAGTCGTCCTTCACCATCGTGATGACGCAGGCCGGTTTTTTGTCTGCCATGCTCGATCCTCGTAGGGCCACGGGTTGCGGAAAGTATAGATGTCAGGCCCCACCGATCAAGCGCGGCCCGCCCGGGTGGGTTTACCCCGTCAGATCGGACAGCGCACCAGCNNCGATTCCCCCGATTCCACCGTCTCGGAACGAATCCACCGCCGATTCCTCAACCAGGGCGCAATGCGTGTTGCCGATCCAGTGTGCCCAAGCGGAACCCGGTCCGACCGGCCAAAAAGTCAGATCGGCCACAACGTCAGATCGGACAGCGCACCAGCGGCTCGATCTCCGCCTGATAGATCCGCTTCAGCTCCGCATGCACATCCGCCCCCAGCGGCGCGAGCTCGGACGCGGCGGCGTTGCGCAGCGCCTGGTCGGGGCGCGACACCCCGGCGATCACCGTGCTTACCGCATCATGATCGAGGATCCATCTCAGGGCGAAATTGGCGAGGCTCATCCCCTCCGGCACCAGCGGACGTACCAGATCGAGCGCATCGACGGCCGCGTCCATCTCGATCCCCGAGAACGTCTCGCCCACCGAGAAGGCCGCGCCATCGGCATTGTAGTTGCGATGGTCGCTCTCAGGGAACCTGTGCCCCTTTGAGTATTTGCCGGTGAGCAGACCCGACGCGAGCGGCAGGCGCACGATGATGCCCACGCCTTGTTTCTTCGCCGCGTCGAAAATCTCCCACCCTGCGTTCTGGCGGTAGAGGTTGAAGATGATCTGGAGCGTGGCGCAGCCGGGCTGGGCCATACAGGTGCGCGCCTCCGCCAGGGTCTCGACGCTCGCGCCCCAATGCGCCGTCAGCCCCTCGGCCACCATCTCGTCCATGATGGAGAAGATCTCGCCGTCTTCCAGCACCGCGGGCGGCACGCAATGAAGCTGGACCAGGTCGAGCCGGTCGACCCCGAGCCGCTGCGCCGAGGCGCGCAGGTGATTGGCTATGGCACCGCGGTCATAGCTGTCGGGATACAACTCCGCCGTCCGCCCCACCTTGGTCGCCACGACGCTCCCGGCCCCCGCCCCTTTGAGAAACTGCCCGACCTGGGCCTCCGACCGCCCGGCCCCGTAAACATCGGCCGTATCATAGAAGGTAATCCCGGCTTCACGCGCCGCTGTCAGCGCCTGCTGGCTGGTCGCGTCCTCGATCGGCCCGAAATCGCCGCCGAGCTGCCAGCACCCCATGCCCATTTCCGACACCTCGAAACCTGTCCTACCAAGTATGCGGGTCTTCATGACGTCCTCCTCTTGCTGATAATATCCTAGGCGCCGCGGCGGCCCTGTCCAGCGTCGACCGACGGGAACCAAGCCACCTGTTCTTAAGCAATGTCTTGTATTGCGAAACAATGCGCCGCATCGTGGCGCAAATTCGGGATCTGCGCGGCCCCCGGCCCG
>DQCI01000234.1:5312-11260 GCA_003545125.1 Paracoccaceae bacterium | reverse complement strand
GCCCGGTCCGAGCCCAATCCGAGCCCGGTCCTGGGACGATCCTGGGCCGATCCTGGGCCGATCCATGCGGACCCCATAGAAACAGGTGAGACCATTCCCGTGGCGGCAGAGCAGACGGAATTCGCAGCGCAGTGCAAAGGCGTCCGGGTCCCGCCCTCACCTTACCTCACCGAAACGCGGATCGCCCGCATCAACGCGGCGCGCTACGAGGGCGACGAGATCGCCGGCGCGCTCACGGTGGTGCGGTCGGGCGACCGGGTGCTGGAACTGGGTGCGGGCCTCGGCCTGGTCGGCGCGGTGACGGCGAAGAACGCAGCCCCCGAAGCGGTGCTGTCGTTCGAGGCCAATCCCGAACTGATCCCGCATATCCGCGCGCTCCACCGCGAGAACGGCCTCGATACCCTGATCGAGCTGCGCAACGCGGTGCTCGTCTCGGCCCCGGACCGGCCAGACACGATGACCTTCCATTTGCACAACTCCTTTCTCGGCTCTTCGCTGATCGACAGCCCGCCGCGCAACACCCGTGCCGTCGAGGTCCCGACCGCGGATTTCCGCACTGTGATGGAAACATTCCGGCCGGATGTGCTGATCATGGATATCGAAGGCGGCGAGCTCGCGCTTCTGAAACACGCCGATCTGGCCGGCATTCGCGCTGTGGTGATCGAGTTTCACCCGAGCCTTTACGGCAAAGAGGGTATGCAAGCCTGCAAGGGCATCCTGCGGCGCGCCGGGTTCAAGAAACTCGATGGCCCCTCGTCGCGGCTGGTCTGGACCTGCACCCGCCCCGAAACCCGCGCCCGCCCACGGCCCACGCCCCCCGACCCCCGGGGCGGCTGGTCGACCACGATACGCACGCTGTCGAACGCGGTCGTCCAGGCGCCGTTGACCCCGCAGAAATACACCCCCTCGGGTGTGACCGACGCGCATGGCGCGGACGTGCCCGAGGCCGCCGTCTGGCACGGCAAACGGCGCACCAACGAACCCTTCCCGGCCCCAGACCCGGTGGCGCAAGAGATCCCCGGCACCTGGCTCTGGGGTGGCACGCTGTGGAGCTACTTCGCGCATTTCATCGTCGAAAGCTCCGGACGGCTCTGGGCGCTCGACCATCTCGGGCGCCCGCCCGACGGCATTCTCTACATCCCCCGCCGCGACAGCCAGGGCACGGAGCTCAACCGGTTCCAGGAAGCCTTCTTCCACGCGCTCGGGATCGATTTGCCCGTACGGATGGTGGCCGACAGCGCCCGGGTCGAGCGATTGGTCGTGCCCGGTCAGGGCTTCGGCCTCGGCCAGATCAGCGCCGGCACCCCGGGTTTTCGCGCGTTCATGCACGCCCGCTTCGGCCGCGATGTGAAACCGGAGGGCGGCGAGAAGCTCTATATCTCGCGCAGCGCCCTGGGGCCAAACCGCGGCAAGCTGTTGGGCGAGGAGCGGATCGAGCAAGAACTGGCCCGGCAGGGTTACGAGATCTTCCACCCGCAGCGCCACGACATGCCCACCCAGCTCGCCCGCTACAAGGCGGCGCGACAGGTCGTCGCTTCCGAGGGCTCGGCGCTGCACCTGTTCGCCTTCATCGGCCGGCCCGACCAGTCGGTCGCGCTGATCCCGCGCCGCCGGTCACCGGCAACGGCGCATATCATCCGGCACCTCGAGAGCTTCACCGGCGCGCGGCCGTCCGTCTTGAAGGTTCTGCGCGAGGTCTGGCAACCCGCCGCCTCGAAGCGCAAGCGCCTGTCGGCTGGCGAGCCGGACCTCGCGCTGTTGCAGGCGGGGCTGCGCGCGGCGGGGTTCATCGAAGACGGGCCGGCCTGGGCGCCGCTCACCCCGGACGAAGTCCGCGCAACCCTGCGCAAGCGCCATGTGGCAACCGGCGAGACGCTGCTGGAATGAACGCGTTCAAGCCCGCGCGGAGCGGCGAAAGCTCACCGAACGCGGGATCAGCCTGAGAGCTAAAAGCAGGACGAAGGCGGCGAGGTAGACCAGCGGCTCGATCTGCCAGCCCTTGCGCAGCATCACGAAATGCACCCCGCCCAGGATCACCGCCGGGTAGACCAGCATATGCAGCCGCCGCCACCCCATCGCGCCCAGCTTGCGGATCGACGCGGAGTTGGAGGTGATCGCCAGCGGCACCAGCAGCAGAAACCCTGCCATGCCGATGGTGATATAGGGCCGCTTGACGATGTCCGCCCAGATCCGCCCGAAGTCGCCGACGTCCAGCACCAGCCAGGTCAGCAGATGCGTACATATGTAGTAGAAGGCGAGCAGCCCGAGCATCCGGCGGAACTTCAAGAGGTTCAGCCCCGCGAACCGCCTCAGCGGCGTCACCATCAGCCCCGCGGCCAACACCTGGAGCCCGAGCAGCCCCAGCCGGTGTTCCAGCTCCTTGATCGGCTCGACCCCGAGCCCGCCGGTGAACCCGAGATAGAGATACCAGCCTGGCACCAGCAGGCCGATGACATAGAACGGCCAGGTGGGCAGCTTGCGAAGCCCTGCGTTGATACGGTCAATCAGTGTCATCAGCCGGCCTCGCAGCAGGGAACGCCGGCCTGGATCGGCGGGCATTGCACGGTCCCGTAAGAGCAGAACACGCAGCAATCCCCGGGCTTCGGGCGCAACACCGTGCCGCAACCCTTGCATTCATGGAACCACTGGCAGGCATCCGTGGGCATCGTCTCGGTGCTCCGGTGGCCGCACTGCGGACAGGTGAGGGTCGACATGCGTTGGATCGCGGTATCTGGACCGGGATCAATGATACTTCACGAGGTCCATCCCCTCGTAGAGATGCGCGACCTCGTCTTCATAGCCGTTGAACATCAAGGTATCGATCCGCGGCGCGAAGAAGCCGCCGCCGATGACCCGCTCGCTCGCCTGGCTCCAGCGCGGGTGGTCCACACTCGGGTTCACATTACTATAGAAACCGTATTCGCGCGGTTGCGACTTGTTCCAGGCGGTCGGCGGCTCGTCCTCGGTCAAGGTGATCCGCACGATCGACTTGATCGACTTGTAGCCGTATTTCCACGGCACCACGAGCCGCAGCGGCGCGCCGTTCTGGTTCGGAAGCGGCTCACCGTAGAGCCCGGTGGCGACCAGGGTCAGCGGATGCATCGCCTCGTCGAGCCGAAGTCCCTCGACATAGGGCCACTCGATCACCGGCGTGTGCACGCCCGGCATCTCGTCGGGCCTGAGCGCCGTCTCGAAGGCCACATACTTGGCCCCCGCCTGCACGCCGACCTTCTCAAGCAGCTTGTTCAGCTCGAACCCGTTCCACGGGATCACCATCGACCAGGCCTCGACACAGCGGAACCGGTAGATCCGTTCCTCGATCTCCATGCCTTCGAGCAGCTCCGCAAGCGAGTAGGTGCCGGGCTTGTCCACCAGCCCGTCGATCTGCACGCTCCACGGATCGGTCGTGAGCATATGGGCATTCTTGGCCGGATCTTCCTTGCCGGTGCCGAATTCATAGAAGTTGCAGTAGTTGGTGATGTGCTCCAAGGAGTTCGGCTCGCGCTCGATCGGCACCTCGGCGGCAAGCGGACCGGCAATCGAGCCCAGCCCAAGCCCGGCGGCGCCGGCCATGATCTGGCGGCGGTTGAGATAGGCCTGTTTCGGGGTCACGTCGGCCCAGGTCAGCTTGTTTTGGAATGCCATGCGGATCTCCTTCTCTTGACCATCGGCTAACCCGAACCGCCCGAAAATCCAAATGACGTCAGATCACGTGAGCGCGCGCGTCGTGTAACTTGGGTAGATCTCGTTCATCGGCACCGAGCGCCCGTCGGACTGAACGATCCGCACATGCCGCCGCCGCATCTGCCGCGGTTCAGCCACACCGACGCTGTGCGCAATCGTCTCGACTTCGCGGATCAGGCTCCTGGCAAATTGCGCGACGCGCTCCGCCTTGTCCTCGGGCACCAGCCCCTTCTGCAACCGCAGATCGTGGGTGGTGATCCCGGTCGGGCAGGTGTTGCGGTTGCACTTGAGGGCCTGGATGCAGCCGAGCGAGAACATGAAGCCGCGCGCCGAGGTGACGAAATCGGCGCCGGCACACAGGGCCCAGGCAATGTCGCCCGGGTTCACCAGCTTGGCGCTGGCGACGATCCGGATCCGGTCGTGCAGCCCCCGCTGGTCGCGCAGGTCGACGATCCGCGGCAGCGCCTCACGCACCGGCATGCCCACAAGGTCGATCAGCGGCATCGGCGCGGCGCCAGTGCCCCCCTCGCCGCCGTCGATGGTGATGAAATCGGGCGCGCTCGCCGGGCCGCGCCTGAGGATCAGGTCGAACAGATCGGCAAACGGGTCGATCCGCCCGACCGCCGCCTTGAACCCCACCGGTTTGCCGGTCACCTCGCGCACATGGGCGATCATGTCGAGCAGATCGCCCCAGTCGTCCACCTCCTCGTGCCGGTTCGGGCTCGCGCTGGCCACACCGACCGGGATGCCGCGGATCTCGGCGATCTCTCGCGACACCTTCGCCCCGGGCAGAATGCCGCCCTTGCCCGGCTTTGCCCCCTGGCTCAGCTTGATCTCGAACATCTTCACCTGGGGGTGCGCGGCGACCGCGGCGAGTTTCTCGTCGGACAGCGACCTGTCAGGCCCGCGCACACCGTATTTGGCGGTGCCGATCTGAAAGACGATGTCGCAGCCGCCCTCGAGGTGAAACGGCGAGACCCCGCCCTCGCCGGTATTCATCCAGATCCCCGCCTTCTTCGCCCCGTGGCTGAGTGCCCGGACAGCAGGGCGCGAGATTGCCCCGTAGCTCATGCCGGAAATATTGAAGAACGACGGCGCGAGGTACGGCTCGCGCGCCGAGGGCCCGATCAGCAACGGTTCGGTCTTGGCATATTGCGGCCCCAGCGGCGGGAAGGCGGCATTCATGAAAATCGTCGTACCCGGCACGCTGATCGACCGGGTCGAGCCGAAGGCCACCGTGTTGTCGCGCCCTTCGGCAGCGCGGTAGATCCAGTCGCGCTGCGCGCGGTTGAACGGCATCTCCTCGCGGTCCATCGCGAAGAAGTATTGCCGGAAGAACTCGCCAAGGTCGGTGAACAGCGACCGAAACCGGCCGATCACCGGATAATTGCGCCGCACCGCGTCGGCCGTCTGCATCTTGTCGATCACGAAAAGCACGATCGCCGCGGCGAGCGCGACCCCGAGGACCATGACGAACGCGAGCGCCAGCCATTCCAGAAGCCAGAACATCATGCCCATCAGAACCCTCCTCAACCGGTTGCAGGCATCCTACCCCATCCGCGGCCAGACGCACCAAAGATCGCGTGATCCGCCGCAACGACCCCAACGGGTGGTGTCGGCGGGAAAAGGCCCGCCCCGTCACCAGCGCGTTTTCGGTGCCGTTCCGCTGATTTGGCACGGCGCGACAGGAGCGCCTCCGCCAATGTTCGATTCGGACGCTTTGTTGGGCATGAAACCGCGTGGGCAAAGCCCCCGAACCCGCGGTCCGGCGCGCATTTCGCCCCGGTCCGCGTCCCCCCGGTGCAGCCCCCGCCCGACCATGGCCAAGTGTCCCTGCGCAACGACGCACACACCAGAACAACACAGAGGATAGGATCCATGAAAACCATCAAAGTTGCTCCCGTCGCCTTCGGCCTCCTGCTCGCCGCCACGCCTGCGCTTTTCGCCCAGGACGCCGGCCCCGATGTCGATGGCGACGGCATGGTCTCGATGGAGGAATTCACCGCGGCCTACCCGGACCTGACGGCAGAAACCTTCGCCATTGCCGACGCCAATGCCGACGGCATGCTCGATGCCGATGAGATCGCCGCGGCGGCCGAAGCCGGTGTCCTGCCGATGAACGAGACCTGATCGGTCCCACGCCAAGACCCCCGCCGGCCGGGTGTCGGCGGGGTCATTTTCCCCCCGGAGGGTTACGCGGGCGGGTTCCGGGCGTGCTTCGGCCCCTCACCCCCAACACCACACCGAACGCGAACCCGCCCGCA
>DQCI01000234.1:1250-5266 GCA_003545125.1 Paracoccaceae bacterium | reverse complement strand
CCACCGGGCGCAGGACCGCCCGCACGGCCTCCGGGGGCCAGTTTCCCGCGGCCGCGTGCCCCTACGCGCCCGCGCCTTTCCAGGGAGTTTTGAACATGAAAACCACAGCTACCACCCTCGCCCTGCTTCTCGCCGGCACCACCACAGCCTTCGCCCAGGAGGCGATCGAGGCCGATGTCGACGGCGACGGCATGGTCTCGCTCGCCGAGTTGCAGGATCTCTACGCCGACATTCCCGAGGCAGGCCTCGCCGACGGGTTCGAACAGGTCGACATCGACGGCGACGGGCTGCTCAACGACGACGAGATCGCGCTGGCCAGAGAATCCGGCATCTTCCCTCCCGCCGGCTGATCCCGAAAAGGGCCAGAACCCTCACCGCTTCACGCCGGTGGGGGTTCGACATGTCGCCGAGCCGCGCACAGGGTTGCTTACGTCAAGACCAACGTCCGACATGCGGTCCGACACGTCTTGCGCAGAGGGCGCCACAGGTTTGTCCCGACAGCTTCCGCAATGTGATACGTTGAGTTCTGACTTTGCGCGGAAACGGGGACAACCATGGACCAACAAGCTTCAAAGGCGCGCGGACTGACCGACGCGCAAAGCAGGGCAATGGACGAGGCGGCGCGGGCCGCGCGGGCCTTTCGCGAGGACCTTCCGCATCAGCCTGCGCGACCAACAGTGGACCTAGATGAGGCCGCGGGCCGTTTTCTCGGGCCGCTTCCTGAAGCCGGAACGCCCGAAGACGACGATAACGCAGATTCTGCGCGACGCCAGCGGCGCGGTGCACAGCATGGCCAACCCCTCCTTCTTCGGCTACGTGCTCGGCGCCTCCCATCCCGTCGGCGTCGCCGCGGATATGCTGGTCTCTGCCTGGGGGCAAAACGCCGGCTCATCATTCGAAACCCCCGCCATCACGGGTATGGAACGCGCCGTCTGCAATTGGGTGATCGATCTATTGTCACTTCCCTCCGGCAGTGGCGCCGGTTTGGTGACCGGAGGCACGGTTGCAAACATGGTCGGGGTGATGGCAGCGCGTCACAAGCTCCTGGCCGCACAGGGGTGGGACGTCGAGGCCGACGGACTTTTCGGCGCTCCCGAGATCCCGGTGCTGATCGGACAAGATGCGCATTCCGCTCCCTTCGCGGCCTTGCGCTATGCCGGTCTGGGTGCGGCGCGGGTTCGTGTGGTTGAAACCGACGGCGAGGGCCGCGTCCTGCCGGACGCCTTCCGCAAGGCATTGGACGCGACCGACGCGCCGCCGCTGGTCGTGCTGCAGGCCGGGCAGATCAACACCGGCGCGTTCGACCCGTTCATGGATCTGATCCCCTTGGTGCGCGAACGGCAAGGCTGGGTCCATGTCGATGGTGCATTCGGGCTGTGGCTGGCGGCCGTGCCGGAGCTGGAGCACCGGCTGGCCGGTGTCCGGGAGGCCGACAGCTGGGCCGTCGATCTGCACAAATGGCTCAACGCGCCGTTCGACGCTGGTATGGTCATCGTGCGCGACCGCGAACCGCTGGTCGCCTCGATGTCCGCCCGCGGCGCCTACCTTCCCGACACCACGGATCATTGGGAGCCGACGGATTCGACGCCGGAATTGTCGCGCCGCGCGCGCGGCGTGCCAAGCTATGCGATCCTGCGTCATCTGGGTGTCTCGGGGGTCCGTGAGATGGTCGCCCGCCACTGCCGGCTTGCGAAGCGCATTGCCGCAACGGTCTCGGCCGAACCCGGGCTTTGCGTGTTGAACGAGATCCACAGCAACCAGGTCGCAATCGCCTGCGGCAACGCGCAAGACGGCGACGCATTGACCGCGCGCGTCCTGAAGCGCGTTCAGCAGCGTGGTAAGGTCTATCCAACCCACGGCGAATGGGCAGGGCGACAAATCATCCGCGCGTCGGTGATCGGCTACGCCATGACCGACGCGGACGTCGATCTGTTGTCCGCCGAAATCATCGACGCCCACCGTTGGTGTACCGACAACCCGGAATGACCGAAAATGCCGAACCCCGGCGTCTGGTGCGACCCTGCCATTCCTGGCCATATCGCGCCAGACACCCGTCCCAAGAATGAACCCCGCCGGATCGCTCCAGCGGGGGTCCTCATTCGCCTTGCAAACCGGGCTCAGTACACCACGGCGTCGTCCGGTTTGGGCTTGTTCGACGCCCCCAGCCGGTCGCCGATGATCAGCCCCTCGGTGCCCGCGTGGACCGGCACCGTGTCGCCGTCCAGCACGTCGCCCGCCAGCAACCGCTCGGCCAGCGGATCCTGCAACGCCTTCTGGATCACCCGCTTCAGGGGCCGCGCGCCGTAGACCGGATCGTAGCCCTGGTCGGCCAGCCAGGTCTTCGCCGGCTCGTCGAGCTGGAGCGTGATCCCGCGTTTCGCGAGCCGTTTGGCAAGCCGCGCGAGCTGGATGTCGACGATCCCGTCCATGTTCTCCCGGGTGAGACGGTCGAAGATGATCGTCTCGTCGAGCCGGTTGAGGAACTCGGGCCGGAAATGCGCGCGCACCGCGTCCATCACGTCGCGCCGCGCCGTGGCGGCATCGGCCCCGTCCGGCAGCTGGCTCAAGGCCTGGCTGCCGAGGTTCGAGGTCAGCACGATCATCGTCTGCTTGAAGTCGACCGTGCGGCCCTGCCCGTCGGTCAGCACCCCGTCGTCGAGCACCTGCAACAGCACGTTGAACACGTCCGGATGCGCCTTTTCGACCTCGTCGAACAGCACCACCTGGTAGGGCCTGCGCCGTACCGCCTCGGTGAGCGACCCGCCCTCGTCATAGCCGACATAACCCGGCGGCGCCCCGATCAGCCGCGCGACCGAGTGCTTCTCCATGTATTCCGACATGTCGATACGCACCATCGCGTTGTCGTCGTCGAACAGGAACTCGGCCACCGCCTTGGTCAGCTCGGTCTTGCCGACGCCGGTCGGCCCGAGGAACAGGAAACTGCCCAGCGGCCGGTTTTCGTCGTTGAGCCCGGCCCGGGCGCGGCGCACCGCGTTGGCCACCGCCGTCACCGCCTGGTTCTGGCCGATCACCCGCTTGTGCAGGCCATCTTCCATCCGCAAGAGCTTGTCGCGCTCACCTTCGAGCATTTTCGACGTCGGAATGCCGGTCCAGCGCTCGACCACCTGGGCGATCTGCTCGGGCCGCACCGCTTCTCCGACCATCAAGTCGTTGTCCTGGCTTTCGGCGTCGGCGAGCTTGGCCTCAAGCCCCGGGATGATCCCGTAACTCAGCTCTCCGGCCCGCGCCAGGTTGCCCTCGCGCTTGACCGCGTCGAGCTCGGCGCGGGCGCGGTCGAGCTGTTCCTTCAGCTCCCGCGCGCCTTCCAGCTTGTCGCGTTCCGCCTGCCACTTGGTGGTCATCGCGTCCGACTGCTCCTGAAGCCCCGCCAGCTCTTCCTCGAGCTTGGCCAGCCGGTCGACCGACGCCTTGTCGTCTTCCTTCTTCAGGGCCTCCGCCTCGATCTGCATCTGCAGGATCTGCCGGTCGAGCTGGTCGAGCTCTTCGGGCTTGCTATCCACCTCCATCCGCAGCCGCGAGGCGGCCTCGTCCATCAAATCGATCGCCTTGTCGGGCAGGAACCGGTCGGTGATATAGCGATGGCTGAGCGTCGCC
Organism: Paracoccaceae bacterium; assembly: GCA_003545125.1. Classification (GTDB taxonomy): domain Bacteria; phylum Pseudomonadota; class Alphaproteobacteria; order Rhodobacterales; family Rhodobacteraceae; genus Sinisalibacter. Next base: position 1,651 of record DQCI01000234.1, on the reverse strand, counting down.
GCCGAAACCAGCGCGCTATCCGAAATGCGCACCCCGTGGTGAAGCTCGTATTTCTCCTTGATCCCGCGCAGGATCGAGATCGTGTCCTCGACCGTCGGCTCCTCCACCAGCACCGGCTGGAACCGGCGGGCAAGGGCCGCGTCCTTTTCGACATACTTGCGGTATTCGTCGAGCGTCGTAGCGCCCACGCAGTGCAGCTCACCGCGCGCCAGGGCCGGCTTGATCAGGTTGGCCGCGTCCATCGCGCCATCCGCCTTGCCAGCCCCCACCAGCGTGTGCATCTCGTCGATGAACAACACGACCTCGCCCGCCGCCGCGGTGATCTCGTTCAGGACCGCTTTCAGCCGCTCCTCGAACTCGCCGCGGTATTTCGCGCCCGCGATGAGCGCGCCCATGTCGAG
>DQCI01000234.1:0-1193 GCA_003545125.1 Paracoccaceae bacterium | reverse complement strand
GTCTTGCCGGTGCCCGGCTCGCCGATCAGGACGGGGTTGTTCTTGGTCCGGCGCGACAGCACCTGCATCGCCCGGCGGATCTCCTCGTCGCGGCCGATGATCGGGTCGATCTTGCCTTCGGCGGCCGCCTCGGTGAGGTCGCTTGTGTATTTCGACAGCGCCTCATACGAGTCCTCGGCCGAGGCCGAATCCGCCTTGCGCCCCTTGCGCACGTCGTTGATCGCGGCGTTGAGGGTCTGGGCGTTGATCCCGCCGGCATCGAGCGCGTCTTTCGCCTCCGATTTCACCAGCGCCAACGCGGTCAGCAACCGTTCGACCGGAACGAAGCTGTCACCCGCCTTCTTGGCGATCTTCTCGGCCTCGTCCAGCACCCGGCCCGTCGCCGAGTCGAGATAGACCTGACCGCCGTCGCCGGTGACTTTGGGAATACGCGCAACCGCGGCGTCCACCGCTTCGGCCACACGCTTCACGTCGCCGCCCGATTTGCCGATCAGGCCGGCGGCCATGCCTTCCTCGTCATCCATGAGGGCCTTGAGCAAATGCTCGGGCGCGAGCCTTTGATGGTTCTCGCGCATCGCGATCGTCTGGGCAGCTTGCACGAAGCCGCGCGACCGCTCGGTGAACTTCTCCAAGTTCATGGGACTCTCCTTCTAAAAGCGCCCGCCTTTCGGAGTGCCCGCCCGGCGGCACACCCCTTTCGGGCCTCGATTGTGAGATGGGAGCGCCCGGACGCCCCCGCAAGGCCTCCGACGCCGGCAGCCGGAAGAATCCTCGGCCATGTTTGCGATTTGTTCACGCACGCATGCGACTGTGCCGTCAAGCGCAGAAGGGCGGTTACCTCATGAAAATCATCAATATTGATATCGAAGACCTGGAATACGACGAGATCGCGTCGCGTTTCGAGGGTCATGTCTCGCTGATGATCGCGGAGCCGGACAAAGCACGAACAGTCGAGTTGCATTTCATCTCGCGCGTGAACCAGCCGCCCGACTGCCCCGGTTCCATCGTCACCTACAGCCTGATCGCCGACGCTCTGCGCCAGGCCCGCCGGATGCCCGGTTTCCGGCGCGGCGAGGAAGAGATCGAGATCGTCGCGCCCTCGCCGAAGGTCGCAGCCCTCCCCGGCCGGAGCGGTCGCGCCACAGCTTGACAGACGGGCACGCCGCTTGACAGCCGGGCACGTCGCTTGCCAG
>DQCI01000126.1:4899-8392 GCA_003545125.1 Paracoccaceae bacterium | reverse complement strand
TTTGGACCTGGACCCGGCCGGTCATTCCGAAGGCACGTATCGCAGACCAAGTTGCGGGACGAAAACACTGGCGTGGCCGCGGCGAAAGACAATTCCGCCCCACCCAGCGGCCGTTGAATTTGGTCGCGACGAATGCCCGCGCGCAAGCCCTTCGACGACATCGGCGCGCAACACGGCGTCCGTCTCGGTGGGCGGAATGCGGCTATTCGCTGCTGTCAACAGGAAGGATCGCAAAGTGGAAGCTTTCGTTTCTCCAGCGCGCTCGGCTCTGGCGGTTGGACCTTGTCGATTGTTCCAATTCGGGCCCGCAACGAAGGTCCAAGCGAACGCAATCGTTTGCATCCGCTGCGATCCTCCCGCCATTTCCCCTTCCGACTGGCGCGGATGCCCGTGTTCCTGGGTCTGGCTACCGCACCGGCAGGCCGCTGGTCGCGAGCTCGACGATCTCGTCGGTGATCTCTTCCTGACGCAGCCGCCGTGAGGTTGAGATCAGCGCAGTCAGCGAGTCCGAAACGTTGTCATGGGCCGCGCTCATTGCGCGCATGCGCGCCTCGTTCTCGGCCGCGAAGGAGAGCATGACGGCCTCGCTGAGCTCGGCAAAGACATATTCCTCCACAAGCCGGGCGAGCAGCTGTCCCGGCGGCAGTGTGAGGCGGGGGGCAACCCCGCGGCGGGAGATGGGGAAGCGAGAATAGTCGAACGGGACAAGCTGTTTGGTCACGACGGTCACGCCCTCGGCGCCGCCCGGGGCCGCGTGAATGACCGCAACCCGTGAGACATCCGCCCGCGCGAGCCGCTCGTAGATCGCTCCCGTGAGGCGCGTTGCGAGTGCCGCGGCCTGCGCCGGATGCGCGATCATTGCGCATGCCCAGTCGACCGAAAGGCCGCGCTCCTCAGCAACCAGCAACCCGCGATCGCCGACAATCAGAAGGTTGTACGGGTTGCGCATCAGACGCGCAGCGGCGTCGAATACCCGCTCGCTGAAGGCCCCCGCAAAGCCCTGTTCTGCGGCGAGCAGAATGATTGCCTGGCGCCCCGTCGGGCCGTTGCCCGTCGGCACCCGGTCGGTCTCGGGCAGAAGCGTGAGCGCGTGTCCGATCGCGTCGCCGATGGTGCCCGTAAAAATGCGAATGCTGTCCACGTGCCGCCGGGCCTCCTGGGTGCGCGAGGCGGCAATCCCGCGCATCGCCGAGATCACCGCCGCGAGCTTGTGCACAGTGCCGATCCGAGCTTCGACTGCGGCGAGCCGTTCCGTCATCCCACGCGCCCTTCCGGCCCCGCAACGTCCTGAGCAAGTGCTGCGACCGACGCGACCAGGACCGCGCGGGCCTCTGACGGCAGCGCGCCGGAGGCCCGGACCGTGGCCACCGCGTCCGGCGCGTGGGTATCCAGCCAGTTGGGCAGGCGGGCGCGCAGCGCGGGAATGATCGCTGCGGCGGCGTCGTCGAGGGCGCCGTCGGCCAGTCCGGCGAGCAGCGCGACCTGGTCGGCGAAACGCAAGTTGGCGTAGCGCGGCTGGGTGAGCAGCGCCCGGATCCGCTCGCCTCGGGCAATCTGGGCGCGCACGCGGGGGTTGGAAATGCCGCCGAACCGGGTGAACATCTCGAGCTCCTGGAACTGCGCATAATCGAGCCGGACCCGGCCCGAGACCTGACGCAGCGCGGGCCATTGGGCCTTGCCGCCGACGCGGCTGACCGACAAGCCGACGTCCACCGCCGGCCGTTGGCTGGCGGCGAAGAGATGGCTGTTCAGAACGATCTGGCCATCGGTGATCGAGATCAGGTTGGTCGGGATATAGGCCGACAGGTTGCCCGCATCGGTCTCGGCGATGGGCAGCGCCGTGAGCGAGCCGCCGCCCCGTTCGGGGGCAAGTTTCGCGGCGCGTTCGAGGAGCCGGGCGTGCAGATAGAAAATGTCGCCCGGATAGGCTTCGCGCCCCGGCGGTTCGCGGGTCAACAGCGCCAGCTCGCGGTGGGTGGCGGCATGCCGGGTCAGATCGTCGATCACGATCAGCGCGTGCTGTCCACGGTCGCGGAAGTATTCGGCCATGGTCATGCCCGCGAACGGGGCGATCCACTGCAGACCGGGCGCCGAGGCGGCGCCGCCGACGACGAAGATGCAGCGGTCCGGGTTGCCGTGTTCGCGCACGGCGGCGATCACCCGTTCCACCGCCGTCGCCCGCTGTCCGACGGCCACATAGACGCAGATCACGTCGGAGTTTTTCTGGTTGATGATTGCATCGACGGCGAGGGCGGTCTTGCCGGTGGCGCGGTCGCCGATGATCAGCTCGCGCTGTCCGCGTCCGAGCGCGAACAGGCTATCGACCACCAGAACGCCGGTCTCAACCGGCTCGGACACCAGGTCGCGGTCGATGATCGCGGGCGCCGGGCGCTCGACCGGGTGGGTCGAACCGCCCGCCGGGCGCGGTCTGCCGTCGAGCGGACGGCCCAGCGGATCGACCACGCGGCCGAGAAGGGCGTCCCCGACCGGCACGCGCAGCACGTCGCCAGTGTCGGTGACCTTTGCCCCGGCTTCGACGGCGGTGGTCTCGTCGAGCAGCACCGCGTCGATGGCTTCTGCGCCGAGGCCGTGGGCAAACCCGTACTGCCCGCCTTCGAAGCGCAGAAGAGCGCCCAGCGGCGCGTCGGGCAGGCCGGTCACCCGGGCAATGCCGTCGGCCACGCGGGCGACCCGGCCGACGGCATCGGCTTGCGCGGCGAGCGCCGTCCCGGCCAGCGCGGCGCGGCCGTTTGCCAGCCAATCCGAGGGGGAGGCGCGGTCAGTCATGCTTGGTCAACTCCGCCCTGATCCGGTCGAGATCGGCCCGGAAATGGTTGCGCACGATGGCGTGCGGCGCGTCAAGCTCGAGCCCGGCGATCAGGGTCGGGTCGGCCTCGATCTCAAATGAGAGTGCGCCGCCGAGTACCTCGCCCAATCGCTTGGTCAGCAGGGTGCGTTCGTCTTCCGTCAGCGCCCGCGCAGCCCGCAGCCTGACCGGGCCGTCGGTGCCGATCCCGCCGCGCGTGGCCTCTGGCAGGCCGGCGACCGCCTCGGCCAGCCCGTCGATGAACCCGAAGATACGCGCGCCCTCCGGCAGCCGCCGGAAAAGCCGCTCGGCGATGTCGGCGGCCAGGAGGCTCGCCTGATCCTCAAGCGTCTGCGCTTCGGCGTCCCGCATCCGCGCAAGCTCTGCCTGACCCTCCGTCCGGGCTTTTTCGGCGGCCGCCCGAGCGTCGTCGAGCAGGCGCCGCCTTTCCTGCGTCGCCTCTTGCTTGGCCTTGGCGATGAGGTCTGCGCGCTGGGTCGCCAACCTCTCGGTTTCTGTCCTGGCCGCATCGCGGGCCGCCTTCGCGTCATCCCGCGCCGCCTCGGCGTCGTCGAGCGCGGCATGCGCCGCCGCCTGTCGGTCGGCGATCATCCGGGCCACCGGGCGGAACAGGAAGCGCGCGAGGATCCAGACAAGAACGGCGACGTTGACGGTCTGAAGGCCGAG
>DQCI01000126.1:4528-4859 GCA_003545125.1 Paracoccaceae bacterium | reverse complement strand
AGGGCGATCACCAGCGTGTAGATGGCCATGGTCTCGATCATCGCGAGGCCCACGAACAACGTCCGGCTGAGCGTGCCGGCCGCTTCGGGTTGGCGGGCGATGGCATCCATCGCGGCGGCCACGGCCCGGCCTTCGGCGAGCGCAGGCCCGATTGCGCCAAAGCTCACCGCGAGCGCGGCGGCGAGGATCGAGACGATTGGAAGCAAGGTTTCGGTCATGGAGATGTGTCCTCCTTGGTGGCGCCGCAATGGTTTCTGCCGGGGCTTTCGCCGGCGGCGGCGCCGATGAACACGGTGGCGAGCACCGCGAATATGTAGGCCTGCACAGCGCC
>DQCI01000126.1:0-4415 GCA_003545125.1 Paracoccaceae bacterium | reverse complement strand
GAGGGCTCGGCGAAAGTGGCGAGGTATCCCTTCACACCGCGCCCGGCGACGCCGTAGACGATGGTGGCGGCGAAGACGACGAGGGCGAGCGCTGCGTCAGTTTCGAGATGCGCGGTCGGCGGCTCGATGCCCGGGATCAGCGCGCTCCAGTTGGCGATGAGTATGAACAGAAAGATCGTGCCGATGAGCGCGCGGAATGGCGCCGGGTCGCGCTGCATCGTTTCGCGGATCTGGTCATCGATGGTGGTGACGAAGAGTTCGAGCACGGTCTGAGTTTTGCCGGGCAGGATAACGAGGCGCCGGGTCGCGACCCACGAGAACAGCGTCAGCGCGGCGATGATCGCCCAGGACACGACCACCGGCGCCGTGATCGGGACGGGACCAACGTGGAAAAGCGGCTCGAGGCTTAGCGGGCTGTCCATCATGCCGCCTTTCGCGCGCGGCGCAGGATCACGCCCCGAGCGAGGATCACCCCGAGCGCCCCGGCCAGAAGCGCTGGGGCACCGAGCCAGGCGAGCAGGATCAGGACGCAAGCGAGCGCGGCGAGGCGGACGAGTTGCAGCCCGACCGCCTGGGCCGGGGACCCCCCCGCGAGGTATAGCGATGTCACCCGTCCGAGCGTCGCGAAGTGCACCAGCCCGGCGGCGAAGCCAAGCGTGAGAAAAAGGGCGGTGAGGGCGAGCGTTGTGGTCATTGGCGATGCATCCATTTCCACGCGGCGTGCAGACCGATGGCCGCGCCGATCATGATCGCGGGCGCGGTGAAAAAGACCCCGGTCTCGAAATGTCGGTCGGCGAGGCGGCCGAGCACGATGGCGAGCAGCATCGGCGTGACGATGGCCCAGCCAAGAATGCCGATCTGCCCGAGCCGCGATCCGAGCGAGGGTTCGGGCGTTTCGCGGCCCAGTTTCTCGCGCTCTACCGAGCGCCGCGCGGCCTCGGCGACGCGGTCGTCGCGATTGCGGTCGTCGGTCATGGCCGGTCTCCCCCGTCTGGGACAGACATCGATGGCGGATGATCGAGCACGCCGGGTCGGTCCGGGCGCAGGAAATGCATGAGCTGGCGCACCGCACTCGCGTGCATGCGTGTCTGCTCGACCCGGGCGCGCCGCCCCGCGTCTGCGTCTTCGCGGCGCAAGGCGGCGACCTCCGCCTCCAGGGCACCCAGATCGTCGCCGAGAATGCCTTCGCGGCAGGCGATGGCGATCCGTTTCCCGTCCGACAAGGTCAACAGCCCGGCCCGCAGCGCGCAGAAATGCCAGCCGCCGTCGCGCCCACCGTCNNCCGTCGGGTCCGCGCCAGCGCACCACCGAAGCCGGCAGGACAGTGAGGAAATCGGTGTGCCCGGGCAGGATGCCGAACCCGCCGCTCTCGTCCTCGGCCCGCACCGACACTGCCGCGGGTTCATCGACCAGCACATCCATCGGCGTGGTGATGGTGAGGTGCAAAGTGCCGGTCATGCCGCGTCCCGCCCTGAGCGGGCAGCCTCTTCCTTGGCGCGACCCGCCTCGAACGTGCCAACCATGTAGAGCGAGGCCTCGTCCCAATCGTCGGCGTCGCCCGCGAGGATTGCCTTGCAGCCGGCGATCGTGTCTTGCAGCGCCACTGACCGCCCTTCCAGGCCGGTGAACGCCTCCGTGACAGAGAATGGTTGGGTCAGGAACCGCAGCAACCGGCGGGCGCGTTCAACGATCCGACGGTCGTCGCGGCCAAGCTCCTCCATCCCGAGAAGTGAAATCACATCCTGCAACTCGCGGTAATGCTCGATAGCTTGCCGCACCGCATTGGCGACAGCCACGTGGTCCTCGCCGACGATCAGCGGGTCAAGCAGGATCGAGGACGAGGCGATCGGGTCGACCGCCGGGTACATCCCATCCGCCGCCATCGCCCGGCTCAGCACCACCATGCTGTCGACATGCGAGGCGATGGTCGTCACTGCCGGGTCGGTGAAATCGTCGGCGGGCACATAGACCGCCTCGATCGCCGTGACCGAAGTGTTGCCAACGCTGGCGATGCGCTCCTGCAACTGCGCCACCTCGGTGGCGAGCGTCGGCTGGTAGCCTACCCGGCTCGGCAGCCGTCCGAGCAGACCCGAAACCTCGGAGCCGGCCTGGACGAAGCGGAACACGTTATCCATGAGCAGGAGCACGTTCCGGTGCTGCACATCGCGGAAGTGTTCGGCGATTGTGAGCGCCGTCATCGGCACGCGCCAGCGCGCGCCCGGGGGTTCGTTCATCTGGCCGTAGACCAGCACCGTGCGGTCGAGCACGCCGGCCTCTGTCATGTCGCGCAGCATCTCATGGCCCTCGCGCGACCGTTCGCCGACCCCGGCGAAAACCGAGATCCCCTGGTAGCCCGCGACCATCGCGTGGATCAGCTCCATCACCAGCACGGTCTTGCCCACACCGGCGCCACCGAACATCGCCGCCTTGCCGCCCTCCGCGAGCGGCGCAAGCAGATCGATCACCTTGATCCCGGTGTAAAACAGGTCTGAAGCGCCGTCCTGCGCGCGAAACGGCGGCGGCGCCTGGTGGATCGCGCGGCGCGCGACATCGGTGCCGAGCGGCCCGCGCCCGTCGCCCGTGTGGCCCGTGACGTCGAGCAAGCGTCCCAGCACCGCGGCGCCGACCGGGACCGACACCGGTCCGCCCAAATGGCGGACGGGCGCCCCGCGCTTCAATCCGGTTGTTGCCTGCAACGCGATGGCGCGCGCCTTGCGTCCATCGAGGTGTGCCTGCACTTCGACGAGCACCGGGGCGCGGTCAGCTTGCTCGATAACGAGGGCATCGTTGATTGGTGGCAGCGGGCCGTTGGCGAAGGCCACATCGACGACCGCCCCACGGATCGCGACAACGTTTCCAACCTTGGCAGATCCGGGGTCCAACTTTCCCGCTCCCTGCAGTGTTCGAGCCTGGATCATACTGGATCGCTGGCAAACCTCACATAATGCAGGTCAACCGGATCGGGAATTACTCGTGACGAGGTGTCGCAGGGGGCGCCGAGGGCGGGCGCGAGAAACGGCGGACGGCGCGCCAGCCGACGCGATGCCCCGGTGCTGCGGTGCTGATGTCCATTCCGGGGGCATCGCGGCCGTTTGCCGAGACCACGTCCAATGGCTGCTTGCAGTCAGGCGCGTTGGTTGAAGTTTCTCAGGCAAAGTCTGCAATATTCGAAAGGCAGTTTTTTGATCCGAGCGGCGAACTTCAGCTCCCCCCTTTTCCGGCTGTTGCTGCAAGTGCGCAGTGATCCCCACAAAGGCGGAATGTCGGCATATTCAATGGAGAACGTTCGACCCCGGTCCCGCCCGCTCCGCCATATGAAATTTGCTCCCATGTTTTCAGGGGATTATAGTTTGTCTTGGCGAACCTGCTTCGAGGTTCGCCGTGCTTTGTTTCGGTTGCGTTCTACTCTGTTTTGGGGATCGCTCCCGTCGCGAGGTGACCGCGGTTGGCCTCAAGAGTGTAGTGGGTAACCTCTGCGAGGGTCTTGTGGCCGGTCACGGACATGATTGCGTAGGGTGGTGCTCCCGCCCTCGGCCAGTGGTCACGCGATTGCCTTGCGCAGTCCGTGGGACGGGCCGTTGGGCAGCTCGGCCTGATCGCACCAGGCGCGCATGGCGGTCCCGAACCCAGTTGGCGATCGGCGCTTTCCGGCCCGCGTCTCCAGGAACGTGAATTGATCGGCTGGGAGCGCATCGAGAACGCGCCGCAGTTCGGGATGGATCGGGATGTCGATCATCACGCCGCCGTTGTTCGCGGTTTCTGGCGTTTGCAGTTGATCCTCCCGTTGGACATGTTGCCCTTTCCGAGCATCACCGCAGCGGTCCTTGCGGCTCCGGTGCAGGGCATGAGGGTGATTGCAGGATGCGCCAGCGTGCCCAACGAATGTCTTTTGTAGATCTGCGCGATCTCCTCCTCGGTCTTTGTGTGGAGCCCGTTCCCCGACGTCTTCAACGGCTTGATCAACGTACCCGGATTGTCCTGACGCCACTCGAGATCGATCGCCAGATCCGCGGGCGGCCTGATGGCGGTTTCGAGGATGGCGATCCAAGCTTTCATATCTCTCCCCTCGAACGTCATAGGGCTTATGTAGCCGATGGTCGTATGGTTGCGCTTGGGGTTGTAGAACCGCTCGATGTAGTCGAACACATTTGCGCGGGCCTCTCGCCCGGGTCGATCGGTTTCGCGTTTCGCGCGTTCCGTTTTTAACGATGAGGAGACGCTCTCCATTGCAGCTTGATCCCAAACCCTGCCGGACCGGCTCATCCATTGCCTGGCAAGCGTTCTGCCTTGGCAAGAATGCCGAGAGCGGAGCAGGTCATGCCGTGATCTTCCCGTAGCCTTTGGACCAGTTCGCAGGTGTGTGGTGAGCCCTGATCGGAATGGTGCAGCCGGTCTCGGGACAGTCAGGAGTTTTG
>DQCI01000130.1:43680-44170 GCA_003545125.1 Paracoccaceae bacterium | reverse complement strand
CGGGCCTGACGAAATACGGGCCTGTCGCGGGAGCGGACATCACCGGCAATTGCGCCGGGGCATCAGCACGTGGCGCCTCCGGGTCCGGTGCCCGCGCGTCCGGCGGCTTCGGTCAGAACCTGTCCTTGGCGGCGCGGATATGGGCGAACACCTCGATATCCGCCGCGCTCTCCATGCCGAGCCCGGCTTTGACGTCCGGGTTGCCGGCGCGCAGAAACGGGTTCGTCGCTTTTTCGAGTTCAAGCGACGAAGGCACGGTCGGCGTGCCGAGCGCGCGCGCGCGGGCGGTCAGCTTCACCCGTTCGGCGAGGGCCGGATTGTCCGGCTCGATGGTGACCGCGAAGCGGCCGTTTGCAACGGTGTATTCGTGGCCCGAGCAGATCAGCGTGTCGTCGGGCAGGGCCATGAGCCGGGTGAGCGTGCCCCACATGTCGGCGGGGGTGCCTTCGAACAGCCGGCCGCAGCCGAGCGCCATCAGGCTGTCGCCGGT
>DQCI01000130.1:42526-43616 GCA_003545125.1 Paracoccaceae bacterium | reverse complement strand
ACGGCCACGTCGAGCGGCGGCAGCCGGTGGGCATCTCGTGCCGCCCCGATCACCACCGGCTTGTAGGCCGCGACAAGGTCGGCGACGCCGTCGATATGGTCGGCGTGATGATGGGTGAGAAAGATGTGGGTGAGCCGCCAGCCGTGCTTTTCCAGGTCACGCTGGATCGGCCAGCTTTCCGGCGCGTCGAACAGCGCGGTTGCGCCGGATTTGCGGTCGTGAACCAGAAAGGCGTAGTTGTCGGTGAGACAGGGGATCGTTTCGAGCTCGAGGGTCATCCTGGAAGGCCTCCTTGGATGTGCAATGTTGCCCAATCGGGTGCGTCTGTGCAACATCCGAGGAGGACCAGCAAACCGGGAATGTCGCCAGTGCATAGCCAAGCCGAGCCCCACCAGCCGCACGGGCGCGACGCCCGCCTGAGCGCGCCCTCCGCGAACCGCAACGCGGCCGATATCGCCCGGGCGCTGGCCGGCCACCTGCCCGCCGCGGGGCGGGTGCTGGAGATCGCCGCCGGGACAGGCGAGCACGCGGTGGCCCTCGCCCGCGCCAATCCGGGGCTCACCTGGGAGCCCACCGATATCGCCCCTGCGCGACGCGCCTCGATTGACGCCTGGGCGCGGGCCGAGGGGCTTATCAACATCCGCCCCGCCGCCCCGCTCGACGCCGCCGCGCCGGATTGGCAGGCGGGCCCGGTCGCGCAGGCCTACGCGGCGGTCTATCTGTCGAACCTCCTGCACCTGCTGTCGATGCCCCACGCGGCCAACGTGTTCGCCGGTGCCGCCCGCGCGCTCGCCCCGGGTGGGTGCTTCTGCCTCTACGGCCCTTTCCGCGAGCATGGCGCCTACCGGTCCGAGGGCGACGAACGCTTCGACACACAGCTCCAGGCCGCCGACCCCGAGACAGGCTACAAGTCCGTCGAATGGGTCACCGAGACCGCGCGCGCCGCCGGTCTCGACCGCAACGCCCGGATCGAATTGCCCGCCAACAATCTCATTCTGGTCTTCACGAAACCCTGACTCCCGTTTTCCTGGCTGAATTACTCCGGGGCCCCACGCCGCAGGCGTGGCTCCGGCACGACGCCGCAAGCGTG
>DQCI01000130.1:37527-42441 GCA_003545125.1 Paracoccaceae bacterium | reverse complement strand
GGGCTGGCCCGCAATTCGCCGGTCCCCCCCTCTCACAGCCTTTCTCTCTGGCGAATCCTCCGCAATTGGATACTGTCCCAGCCCATGCGTCTGGATGTGCAGGATCTGCAGACTTTCTATTACCGCTCCGCGCTGGGCCGCGCGGCGCAACGGGCTGTGCGCAACCAGATGCAGGCCTTCTGGCCCGAAGCCAAGGGGCAGACCGTGGTCGGCTACGGTTTCGCCACGCCGCTTCTGCGCCCCTATCTCGAAACCGCCCGGCGGGTCATCGGGCTGATGCCCGCGCCGCAGGGGGTGATGGCCTGGCCGAAGGGGCAGCCGAATGTCTCGGTGCTCTGCGAGGAAGCGCTCTGGCCGATCGACAACGGGGCAATCGACAAGCTGGTCATGATGCACGGGATCGAGGTCAGCGAGACGCCCGACGCGCTGCTCGCCGAGGCTTACCGCACCCTCGGCCCAGGCGGCGCGGTGCTGTTCGCGGTGCCCAACCGCGCCGGGCTCTGGTCGCGCTCCGACGCCACGCCGTTCGGCTTCGGGCGGCCCTACACGGTGGGCCAGCTCGAGCTCCAGCTGCGCACCCACGGCTTCGTCATCGAGCGCCACGCGGGCGTGCTGTTCCAGCCGCCCTCGCCGAAACGCTTCTGGCTCAAGACCGGTCGGGCCTGGGAGGGGCTCGGACGGTCGATCCCGCTCGGGGTCGCGGGCGGTGTGCTGATGGTCGAGGCGGTCAAACAGGTGCCGGCGCCACGCCGGCCGGGGCTCGGCCAGCGGGTGAAAAAGCCGCTCGGGGTGCTCGAAGGGCTTGGCGTGCCGGAACCCAGCCGCCGGACATGAGCCTGCGCCCGCCGGTTTGCGGCCGCGGCCGGCCGGGCAGGGGCGCCGGGGGGCAGAATCGCCCCCGATCTGCCCGGCGCGTCGGGCGACAATCGGCCTGGCGACACATGTCTGTTTCGCCCCCGGCAACAACGCCCCCCGCAACAACGTCCCCGGCGCGCTCCGGCACCGTCGCGACCGGGCAGTCTGCGCCGCGAATCTGTCGGGTCGAAGCGCCCGATATGCCCCGCGCCCGGTCCTGCCAACGGCTCCGGGTTTCCATTCGCGCTTCTGAATGTGACGCCCGGGCCCCACGCAAGGGCTCGTCTGGCGACATATCGTTTCATGTTGGCGCAAAACCTGAGCAACAGTGTTGCGGGAGCTTGAACCCTCTGCTAGAGACACGCCGATTTCAGATGGCACGCATCATTGCGGCATCGAGAGGCCGCCCCGCCCTGCTTCGCGCAGGAACGATGGGGCTAAAGACATGGAAGGGGTGGACGTGTCCGAAGCTTCGCTTTCGACTGGCATAGCCCAGAGATACGCTACGGCCGTTTTCGAACTGGCCAGGGAAGACAAGAAACTCGCCGCCGTGGAAAAGGACCTCGACGCGCTCGACGCGGCGCTCGAGACCAGCCCCGAGTTTGCCGCGATGATCACCTCGCCGGTCTATTCGCGCGACGAGCTGACCCGCGCGGTCACCGCGCTGGCGGGCAAGATGAAGCTCTCGCCCGCGATGACCGGCGTGCTCGGCGTGATGGGCCAGAAGCGGCGCCTGTTCGTGCTGCCCCAGTTCATCAAGGCGCTGCGCGCGGCCATCGCCGAGGACAAGGGCGAGGTGACCGCCGAGGTGACCGCCGCCAAGTCGATGACCAAGGCGCAGCAGGACAAGCTCGCCAAGGCCCTCAAGGCCGCGGTCGGCAAGGATGTGAAGATCAAATTGGCCGTCGATGAAAGCCTCATCGGCGGTCTTGTCGTCAAGGTGGGTTCGAAGATGATCGACAGCTCGATCCGCTCGCGCCTGAACGCACTCCAGAATTCCATGAAAGAGGTCTGATAGGACAATGGGTATCCAAGCAGCCGAGATTTCTGCGATCCTCAAGGAGCAGATCAAGAACTTTGGCCAGGAGGCCGAGGTGGCCGAGGTTGGCCGCGTGCTCTCCGTTGGCGATGGCATCGCCCGCGTCCATGGCCTCGACAGCTGCCAGGCTGGCGAGATGGTCGAGTTTCCGGGTGGCATCCGCGGCATGGCGCTGAACCTCGAAACCGACAACGTCGGCGTCGTGATCTTCGGCACCGACCGCGACATCAAGGAAGGCGACACCGTCAAGCGCACCAAGGCGATCGTCGACGTGCCGGTGGGCGACGCGCTGCTCGGCCGGGTGGTCGACGCGCTCGGCAACCCGATCGACGGCAAGGGCCCGATCGAGGCGAAACAGCGCTCGGTGGCCGACGTGAAGGCGCCGGGCATCATCCCGCGCAAATCGGTGCACGAGCCGATGGCGACCGGCCTCAAGTCGATCGACGCGATGATCCCGATCGGCCGTGGCCAGCGCGAGCTCATCATCGGCGACCGCCAGACCGGCAAGACCGCCGTGGCGCTCGACACGATCCTCAACCAGAAGGGCTACAACGAGGAAGCCGGCGACGACGAATCGAAGAAGCTCTACTGCGTCTACGTCGCGGTCGGCCAGAAGCGCTCGACCGTGGCCCAACTGGTCAAGAAGCTCGAAGAGAACGGTGCGATGGAATACTCCATCGTTGTCGCCGCGACGGCGTCCGACCCGGCGCCGATGCAGTACCTCGCCCCCTACACCGCGACCGCGATGGGCGAGTATTTCCGCGACAACGGCCGCCACGCGCTGATGGTCTACGACGACCTCTCCAAGCAGGCCGTTTCCTACCGTCAGATGTCGCTCTTGCTGCGCCGTCCGCCGGGGCGTGAAGCCTACCCGGGCGACGTGTTCTACCTGCACTCCCGCCTGCTCGAGCGTTCGGCGAAGCTGAACGAAGACAACGGCGGCGGCTCATTGACCGCGCTGCCGATCATCGAAACGCAAGGTGGCGACGTGTCGGCCTTTATCCCGACCAACGTGATCTCGATCACCGACGGTCAGATCTTCCTCGAGTCCGAGCTGTTCTACCAGGGCATCCGTCCGGCCGTGAACACCGGCCTGTCGGTGTCGCGCGTCGGCTCCTCGGCCCAGACCAAGGCGATGTCCTCGGTCGCCGGCCCGGTCAAGCTGTCGCTCGCCCAATACCGCGAGATGGCCGCCTTCGCCCAGTTCGGCTCCGACCTCGACGCGGCGACCCAGCAGCTCCTGAACCGGGGCGCGCGCCTGACCGAGCTCATGAAGCAGCCGCAATACTCGCCGCTCACCAACGCCGAGATCGTCTGCGTCATCTACGCCGGCGTGAACGGCTACCTCGACAAGATCGCGGTATCGGATGTCGGACGGTTCGAGCACGGTCTGCTCAACCACCTGCGCTCGAACGAGCAGGCGTTGCTCGAGGACATCACCAACAACGACCGCAAGGTGAAGGACGAGCTGGCCGACAAAGTGAAAGCCGCCATCGACGCTTACGCCGACGGCTTCGCGTAAACGCAGGCGTTCTCTAGGGGAGGCTGGCGATGCCAAGTCTTAAGGACCTGAAAAACAGGATCGACAGCGTCAAGTCGACGCGCAAGATCACCAAGGCCATGCAGATGGTCGCGGCGGCAAAGCTGCGCCGTGCCCAGGACGCTGCCGAGGCCGCGCGGCCCTACACGGAGCGGTTCAACGCCGTTCTCGCGGGGCTCGGCAAGGCTGCGGCCGGCTCGGAGGCCGCGCCGCTGCTGTTGCGCGGCAATGGCCGCGACCAGGTGCATCTGCTCGTGGTCATGACCGCCGAGCGGGGGCTCTGCGGGGGCTTCAACTCGTCGATCGTGAGGCTCGCGCGCAGCGCCGCCGACCAGCTTCTCGCCCAGGGCAAGACGGTGAAGATCCTCACCGTCGGCAAGAAGGGCCGCGAACAGCTCAAGCGCGAATACGGTGAGTATTTCATCGACCACGTCGATCTGACGGGCCTGCGCGAGATCAACTACGAGATCGCGCAGAAGATCGCCAACGACCTGATCGCGCGCTTCGAGGCCGATGAGTTCGACGTGGCGAAGATCCTGTTCTCCCAGTTCCAGAGCGTGATTTCGCAGGAGCCGACGATCAGCCAGGTGATCCCGGCCAGCTTCGACGATGTCGAGACCGAGGCCGAGCACACCGGCATGGTGTATGACTACGAGCCGTCCGAAGAGGCGATCCTCGCGACGCTGCTGCCCTCGGGCGTGGCCACCGCCATCTTCGCGGCGCTTCTGGAAAACGGCGCCTCGGAACAGGGCGCGCGGATGTCGGCGATGGACAACGCGACGCGCAATGCGGGCGACATGATCGACAAGATGACGATCGAATTCAACCGCTCGCGCCAGGCCGTCATCACCAACGAGCTGATCGAGATTATTTCGGGCGCCGAAGCGCTCTAAACGGAACCGGAGACGAAACACATGGCAAACGCAAAAGGCAAAGTGACCCAGGTCATCGGCGCCGTTGTCGACGTGCAGTTCGAGGATGAGCTGCCGGCGATTCTGAACGCGCTTGAAACCGACAACAACGGCAAGCGTCTGGTGCTCGAAGTGGCCCAGCACCTTGGCGAAAACACCGTGCGCACCATCGCGATGGACGCCTCCGAGGGCCTCGTGCGCGGCCAGGAAGTGCGCGACCTCGGCGAAGCGATCTCGATGCCGGTCGGCAACGCCACGCTTGGCCGTATCCTCAACGTCATCGGCGAGCCGATCGACGAAAAGGGCCCGGTCGAGACCAAGGCCCGCCGCTCGATCCACGGCGACGCGCCGGCGTTCTCCGAGCAGGCGACGGAATCGGAAGTGCTGGTCACCGGCATCAAGGTCATCGACCTGCTGGCGCCCTACGCCAAGGGCGGCAAGATCGGCCTGTTCGGCGGCGCCGGCGTCGGCAAGACCGTGCTGATCATGGAGCTGATCAACAACATCGCCAAAGTGCACTCGGGGGTGTCGGTGTTCGCCGGTGTCGGCGAGCGGACCCGTGAAGGCAA
>DQCI01000130.1:28993-37512 GCA_003545125.1 Paracoccaceae bacterium | reverse complement strand
CTGGTCTACGGCCAGATGAACGAACCGCCGGGTGCCCGGATGCGGATCGCGCTGTCGGGCCTGACGCTCGCCGAGCAGTTCCGCGACGATACCGGCGCCGACGTGCTGTTCTTCGTCGACAACATCTTCCGCTTCACCCAGGCGGGCTCCGAGGTGTCGGCGCTTCTCGGCCGGATCCCGTCGGCTGTGGGCTACCAGCCGACCCTCGCGACGGACATGGGCGCGATGCAGGAACGCATCACCTCGACGAAAGCCGGCTCGATCACCTCGGTGCAGGCCGTCTACGTGCCCGCCGACGACCTGACCGACCCGGCGCCCGCGACCTCGTTCGCCCACCTCGACGCGACCACGGTTCTCAGCCGCGCGATCTCCGAGCTCGGCATCTATCCGGCGGTCGACCCGCTCGATTCGACCTCGCGCCTGCTCGACCCGGCCGTGGTCGGCGAAGAGCACTACAAGGTGGCCTCCGACGTTCAGCAGATCCTCCAGCGCTACAAGTCGCTGCAGGACATCATCGCCATCCTCGGCATGGACGAACTGTCGGAAGAGGACAAGCTGACCGTGGCCCGCGCCCGGAAGATCCAGCGGTTCCTGTCGCAGCCGTTCGACGTGGCCAAGGTGTTTACCGGCTCCGACGGTGTGCAGGTGCCGCTCGACGTGACGATCTCCTCGTTCAAGGCGGTTGTCGCGGGCGAGTACGACCACCTGCCGGAAGGCGCCTTCTACATGGTCGGCGGCATCGACGAAGTGATGGCCAAGGCCGAGAAGATGGCCGCGGACGCGGCGTAAGTGAGTTCCCCCCGCGCCGGACCGGGGCGGGGGAACGAGGCGACAGGAGGCCGACATGGCTGACATCATGCAATACGACCTGGTTTCGCCCGCGCGGCGTCTGGCCTCCGGCCAGGCGACCGCGGTGCAGATCCCGGGCGCCGACGGCGATTTTACGGCCATGCCCAACCATGCGCCGACCATTGCCACGATCCGCCCGGGCATCGTGACCGTCCAGGGCACGATCGGGGTAGAGAAATATCTCGTCACCGGCGGGTTCGCCGAGATCTCGCCCGAGGGCGCCTCGGTGCTCGCCGAGCGGGCGATGCCGGTGGAAGAGGTGACGCAGGACGTGATCGACGAGTTCGTCGGCGCGGCCAAGGCGGCGCTCGAAAACGCGACCGAGGAGACCCGGGACGCCTTCGCCAAGACCGTCGGCGACATCGCCCTCGTGGCGAGCGAGCTTGGGCTGACCGCCAAGGTCGACTGACCCGGTGATCCAGGGGGGGGGCCCCCGCGACAATTCAAGCCCCGCGCGAGTGATCGCGCGGGGTTGTCTGTTTTACGGGACTCACTACCCTGTGGATAGAAATGAAAACGAATGATTATTTCACAACCGATTCGCCAGTGCCGCAGCCGGCAGGACGGATGAGGCCAGTTCGTTAGTTCGCGAGCGCGTGAACCAGTAAGAGGACCGGTAAGGCATGGCCAAGGTATTTGATCTGTCCGCCCTGGAAAGCGACGACGGCTTCACCATTAAGGGCGATGCGCCGGGGGACAATGCGGGTTGGTCCGTCTCCGGTGCGGGCGACGTCAACGGCGACGGCATCGCCGATTTTATCGTCGGTGCGCCCGACGGCGACGACAGAGGGCTCAGTGCGGGCGAGGCCTACGTGGTCTTCGGCCGCGACGTGGCCGGCGGGGCCGCCGCGTTCGGCACGATCGACCTCTCCGATCTCGATCCGGCGGACGGCTTCATCATTCAGGGCGCGGGGAGAAACGACCTCGATTACCCCGACGATATAGGTTCGCGCACCGGCGTCAGCGTTTCCGGCGTGGGCGACGTGAACGGTGACGGGATCGACGATCTTATCGTCGGCGCGCCGGATATGGAGCTTGGCTACGAACAAAGGGGCGGTGCCTACCTGATCTTCGGACGTGACGTGGCCGGCGGGGCCGCCGCGTTCGGCACCATCGACGTCGACACGCTCGATCCGGCTGATGGTATCTTCTTCCGGGGGAACGTGGACTATGACCTTCCGTACGCCTTTGACCGGGAAGGCTACAGCGTTTCCGGCGCGGGCGACGTCAACGGCGACGGCTTCGCCGATCTGATCATCGGAGCCCCGCTGGGTGACCGCGGCGGCTTCGGCGCGGGCGAAGCCTACGTGATCTATGGCGGCGATCTGGCGGCCAAGGCCGGCTCCAGCGGTAGTATCCGCCTATATTCGCTCAGCCTGAGCAATGGCTTCATCATCCGGGGCGACGCGTCGCGCGATGCGGCCGCCGCGAGCGTCTCGGACGCGGGCGACGTGAACGGTGACGGGATCGCCGATTTGATCGTCGGCGCGCCCGGAGGCGACGACGGCGGCGCCGACGCCGGCGAGGCCTATGTGGTTTTCGGCCGCGATGTGTCGGGCGGCGCGGACGCCTTTACCACCATCGACCTCTCCGATCTCGACCCGGCCGACGGCTTCATCATCCAGGGCGACGCGTCAGGTGACGGGGCCGGCTCCGAGGTCTCCGCCGCGGGCGACGTGAACGGCGATGGGATCGCCGATCTGATCGTTGGAGCGTACCAGGGCGACGACGCTGGCGACAACGCCGGCGAGGCCTACGTGGTTTTCGGTCGCGATGTGGCGGGCGGTGCGGACGCTTTCGGCACCATCGACCTCTCCGCGCTCGCCCCCTCCGACGGCTTCATCATCCAGGGCGACAGGAAGCAAGACCTTGCCGGTTCCAGCGTGTCCAGCGCGGGCGACGTGAACGGCGACGGCATCGACGATCTCATCGTCGGCGCACCCGGCGCCGACAAGGCCTACGTGGTCTATGGCCGCGACGTCGCCGGCGGGGCCAATCCCTTCGGGACCGTCGACCTTTCCAACCTCGGCCTGGACGAAGGCTTCACCATCGATGGCGACGGGTTGGGCGTGTTTGCCGGCATCAGCGTGTCCGGAGTGGGCGACATCAACGGCGATGGGTTCGACGATATCATCGTTGGCGCCCCCGGCGGTGACGACCGCGGACGCAATGCCGGCGAGGCCTATGTGATCTTCGGAAAGCCGGTTCCCGAAATCCGCGGCGATGGGTCGGCCAACACCCTTGTGGGCGGTCCCGACGACGACATCCTGAGGGGCCTGGGCGGTGCGGACCTGCTCAGAGGGATGCAGGGGAATGACTTGTTGCGCGGTGGTTCGGGCGATGACGAACTGCGTGGTGGCAAGGGCGCGGACGTGTTGTACGGCAACCAGGGCGACGACACGCTTTTCGGCGGCCTCGGCAATGACCTACTCCATGGCAGAGCGGGCGACGACGTCCTCGACGGCGGGGAGGGGAGAGATTCTCTCAAGGGCGGCCTGGGGGCGGACAGGATTGACGGTGGAGACGACAAGGACAGGATCAAGGGCGGTCTCGGCCAGGACTATCTCGTGGGTGGCGACCACAAGGACAGGTTCCTCTACGGATCGGTCGATCACTCGCAGGCCGGCGCGGGCGACACCATCGCGGATTTCGAAGCGCCCGACCTTATCCATCTCCGCCGCATCGACGCCGACACCACCAGCGCCGCCACCGACGAAGCGTTCACCTGGTTGGCCGATGCCGCGTTCACCAACACCGCGGGCGAGCTGCGCTACGAGGTTTCGGGGGCGAACATCCTGGTGCAGGGCGACGTCGACGGCGACGGGGTGGCCGATATCGAGATCACGATCCTGAATGCCGCAGTGCTCACGGCGGACGACTTCGTGCTCTAACCGCGCGGCCGCCCGGCGCGTGTCACTCGGACAAGTCCCAGTCGTCCTCGTGCGGCACTTCGCCGATCGCCGTCCAGTCGGCCCGCACCCGGGCGACGCGGGTGTCGTCCCAGGTTCGAAAGACAAGGTGGAAGCCGTTTTCCGTGGCCTCCTCGGCTGAAATGTCCATCCGCGGGTTGGTGGAATGGTCCATGTCCCACATCGACAGGCTCACGGAGATCGCTGGCGGCGTCTGGAACGGCTCCGAAAACTCGACCCAGACCCGCACCTCGCGGTCGCCTTCGCCCGACCACATCTCGCCGTCGTGCTCGAAATCCGAAAACAGCACCCGCGAGCCCTGGTCGATCCCCATCCGGTGGGTTCTGATCCGCCACATGAGCCCGTTCCCCGCTTGCCCGCCCTCTGGTTGACGCTGAGGATGCCCCATTTCAGCGCGACCCTGCAAGGGACAGCGGCCGGTCGCCCGGCCGTGGCTTACCCGCGGCGTTTCGGGTTCAGCGCGAGGAAGGCGGGGAACACCAAAAGCAGCAGCCCGCCGGCGGCGAGGAAGGGCATGCCCGGCAGGTAGACCCGCGCATCCGGCGCGGCGAAGACATGAAACAGCGGCGTGACGATCAAGGGCGCGACCACGGCCGCGACCGAGCCGAGCGAGGCGATCACCCCCTGCAACACGCCCTGGCGGTCCTCGGCGACCATGTTCGACATCATCGCCGTCGCCGTCGGCGGCACCATGTCGGCGAGGCAGGAGATCGGGATCAGCGCGAAAACCAGCATCGCGGGCGGGGTCAGCCCGAGCGCGACCAGCGCGAAGATCCCGGCCACCGCGCCGAAGATCAACGTGCGGTATTCGCCGATCCGCGGGATCAGCGCGGGCAGCACCGCACCCTGGGTAATCGCCACGCCGATGCCGTAGAAGGCGAACGAGCCGCCGATCAGCGCGGCGGACCAGCCAAAGGCTTCGCGGGTCCAGAACGCCCACAGCGTCGGATAGACCATGTTGGCAAACTCGAAGGTGAACAGCACCATCAGCGGCAGCGCGAGGCCGGGCAGGCGGAACGCGTCGCGGATCGCGCCGAACGGGTTCAAATCGGAGCGCGCGAACCGGCGGCGTTTGCCGGGCGCGAGGCTTTCGGGCAGGACCATGAAGCCGAACACCGCGCCGACGGCGGAAAAGGCGGCGGCCACCCAGAAGGGCGCGGTGATATGCCAGGCGGAGAGCACGCCGCCGAGCGCCGGTCCCATCACGAACCCGATCCCGAAAGCCGCCCCGATCAGCCCGAAACTGGCCGCGCGCTTCTCGGGCGGCGAGATGTCGGCGATATAGGCGGTTGCGGTGATGTAGGTGGCGCCGGCGACGCCCGCCAGCACCCGCCCGAGCAGAAGCACCCAGAAGGTCTGGGCCAGCGCCATGATGACATAGTCCACCACCAGCGTGGCCAGCGCCACGATCAGCACCGGCCGGCGCCCGTAGGTATCGGAGAGCCCGCCGACGATCGGGGCGAACACGAACTGCATTGCCGCATAGGCCGCCATCAGCACCCCGCCGTAGATGGCGCCGGACGCCGTGTCGGCGCCTGCGCCCACCCGCGCCATCAGATCGGGCATCATCGGGAAGATGAGCCCGACACCCACCGCATCGAGCAGGATGGTGGCGAGGATGAAATACAGGGCGCGGCGCGCCCCGGGGGCGGCCGGCGCAGGGCTTGCGTCAGTCAAAGTCCATACCGATCCCACGGTCGTCGGCGAGAGCGCGGCAATGATCGGTCCTGTCGACGAAGTCCTGGCTGAAGACCTTCAACCCGCCGTGGGCGTCCCACTCCGTGCGCATCTCGCCCCGGTGGCGCTCAACCCAGGCCTGCGGATCGTCCTGGCCCTCGGCGCGCGCCTGCGCGACCGCCGGCTGCGAAAACGCTGCTGCCGCCGCTTCGATCTTCGTAATGCTTTCGTGTCCGGGAACCATCTTCTGCACGGCCTCGAAGAGCCCTGCGCATTGCACCATCGACTGGCTGAAAGGTTGTGCCGCGACCGGCCCCGCAACCGCGAGGATCGCCGCCGGAAATGAGAGAAATGGCCGCATCGGTTTGCCTTGTCATTCCGCCCGGGATTCGCGCACACTTACCACCTGTTGCCCGCCAACGCGCCGGTTTTTTTGATCTGACGCAAGGTGGCCCCGGTGCGAAGCACTAGGGTTGTACCACTCATCCGAAGGAGATCCGCCATGAGAGTCTTTTCCGTCGTAGGCCCATCGTCTGCCGGCAAATCCACGTTGCTCGAAGCGCTTGTCGGTCTCGATGGGTCTCCGGGGAAAACGCTGGATGTGCCGGGCGTCGCCACGGTCCGCTCCTTCGGGTTCATGAGCGAGGACTGGGCGGCGATCGACATCGCCGGCGGGACCGAAAACATTGCCCCTGTCGGCCCCGCGCTCGCGGCCTCGGATGCGGTCGTGCTCTGCGTGCCGTCCGATGCCGACGGCGCCGTGCTCGCCGCGCCCTACCTTCGGATGATCGAAGAGGCCGGGGTGCCCGCCATCATCTTCGTCAACAAGACCGATGTGCCGGTCAGCCGGATGTCGGAAACCGTCTCGGCGCTGCAGACCTATTCGCGCCACCCCATCGTGCTGCGCGAAGTGCCGATCCGCGAGGGCGAAGACATTGTCGGCGTGGTCGACCTGGTGTCCGAACGCGCCTGGAAATTCCAGGATGGCGAACACTCGACGCTGATGGAAATCCCCGCGGCGATACGCGCGCGCGAGGAAGAGGCCCGCGCCGAACTTCTCGAAAGCTATGCCGATTTCGACGATGCCCTGCTCGAGGAGATCATCGAGGACCAGAAGGTCATGCCCGAAGAGGTCTATGACGTGGCCTCCAAGACCTTGCAGCAGCATGATCTCGTGCCCGCCTTCATCGGCTCGGCCGAGCATCGCAACGGCATCACCCGGCTGATGAAGGCGCTGCGCCACGAGGCCCCGGCGGTCGATGTCGCCAGCAAGCGGCTTGCGGGCAAGGCGGTGGCGGTCAGCGCCGTGGCCGACGTGGTCAAGCACCTCGGCAAGACCGTGCTGGTGCGCGCGATCGGCGGCAAGGTGACCGGCGGCCAGACGCTGGGCGGCGACAATGTCGGCTCGATCACCGATCTCGATGCCAAGACGGCGCTGGGCGCGCTGGAACCCGGCGCGATCGGTCTGACGGTGAAGTCCGACCATCTCGCCGCGGGGCAGTTGTTCTCGGACACGGCGGCAGAGCCGCTGCCCGATTGGGCCCAGCCGCATCCCTCCGCCTACCGCCGGATCGTCACGGTGGTGCACGAAAAGGACGACAGCCGGCTCTCGACCGCGCTCGACCGGGTCGGCGAGATCGACCCGGGGCTCGGCGTGAGCCAGGACGAGAAGTCCGGCAGCCCGGTCCTCGCCACCCAGGGGCCGTTGCACCTGCGCCGGGTGATGGCCAAGCTGAAGGACGATTTCGGCATCGAGGTCGAGGAGGGCCCGGTGCCGCCGGCGCTGCGCGAAACCATCCGCCGCGGCAAGGAGNNGTGGTCGTCGAGCTCAAGCCCGAGGCCCGCGGCACGGGGTTCGCCTTCAACGAGACGGTGAAAGGCGGCGCGGTGCCGCGCAACTACATCCCCTCCGTTGAAACCGGCGCCAAAGAGGCGCTCGTCGAAGGCCCCAACGGCTTCCCGGTGGTCGATGTTTCGGTCGAACTCAAGGACGGCAAGTCGCATTCGGTCGACTCCTCCGACTTCGCCTTCAAGATGGCCGGCAAGATGGCCGTCAAGGAGGCGCTTGGGGATGTCGGCACGGTGCTCCTGCAACCGATCATGAAGGTCGATATCCACGTTCCATCCGTTTTCTCCGGCCAATTGGTGCCGATCGTCTCCGGCATGAAAGGCCAAGTGCTCGGCTTCGAGGCGCATGAGAGCGCGGCGGGGTGGGACGTGTTCCAGACGCTCCTGCCGAAGACGGCCGAGGACGAGCTGTTCAACGCGCTCGGGTCATCCACCCGGGGCACGGCCTGGTTCACCAGCCACTTCGATCACTACCAGGAGGCGCGCAGGGAGGAGCTTGCCGATCTTCTCTGACCGGCAAGGGGCACCCCCGACCCGCGGGCCGGCGGCGCCCGGGAGCCCGGGCGGACCTTTCTTGGTCCGCCGACAGGTCCCGGCGCGCGCTGGCGCGCGGGTTTTCCCGGGGCCTGGTTCGGTGAGCCTCCCGGCGCTTGGCTGAAACGGGCTTCCCCGGCCATCGCGATCGCACGTCAAGCGCGCGGCGACGCCGGCCGACACGATCGCCGGTCGGCCCCGGGCAAGCTTCGCCCACCCTTCGCGCGCCTTGACGATCCCGCCGCGCGGTCCGTCGGGACGCCTCCCGGCGCGCTCTCGCAGCGCGTCGTCTTCGAGACCGTCGACACGGCCCTCGGCCCCATCCCCGGCGATGCCCAGCGCCTCTTCTTTGCAAGGCGTTCAAAGACCTCTGCCAACACGGCCGTGACGATCCACGGGGGACCACAACCGACAGATCGGGGCCGCGGGCGAGCCGTACCAAACCGAACATGACAATGACCATGTCGCGAAGAAGGCATCGGTCCGGCTCCCGGCCCGCGTTGGCCGAAGTCGATGCGAGTGACGATGTGAGATTTCAGCACGATGTTCGCCAGTTTTTTCCGCGACGGCAGCATCCGCCACCACCAGGACCGGGCATCGACGTTTTCGATTGGCACCGCAAAGCCACGGGGCCCTCGGACCGGTTCACCAAAAAACCCTTGACTGACCGACGGTCGGTCA
>DQCI01000130.1:17383-28949 GCA_003545125.1 Paracoccaceae bacterium | reverse complement strand
TCGAGACCGCTGAACGGCTGTTTCACGAGATCGGTTACACGAGCTGTTCGGTCGAGCGGATCATCCGCGAGATCGGCGTCGCCAAAGGCACGTTCTACCACTACTTCAAGTCGAAGGAAGAGATCCTCCGGGCGATCGTCGACCACCGGCTCGGCCAGGTCGTCGCAGCGACCGAACAGGTCGCGGATGATCCGGCGCTGGACGCGCTCACCAAGATGCGCCTGCTGCTGTCCGAAGGCAGCGTCGGGGACGAGGACAACAGTGACGTCGCGGATATGTTGCACCGCCCGGAAAACCGGGAACTGCACGAGGCCAACAATGTGCAATCCGTACTCCGCCTGTCGCCGGCCTTTGCGCGCATCGTCGAACAAGGCAACCGCGAGGGTGTCTTCGCCGCCGATAACCCGCTCGAGACGATCCAGGTCCTGCTGACCGGCGCGCAGTTCCTGCTGGATGGCGGTCTGTTCGATTTCTCGGCGCAAGAGATGGGCGCGCGCCGGGTGGTCGTTCAGGTGATCGTCGAAAAGGCGCTGGGTGCAGCGCCGGGCAGTTTTCAATTCATGAACCCGTCAAAAAAAGAGGAATAGCAAGATGACAAACCTGTATCATTACAAACCCGTTCGCTATTTCGCCTATACCTTCGCGGCGACCTTCACGCTCTGGGGCGCCGGCGCCGTTGTCAGCTTCCAGGAGGGGCGCGACGGTCTCTACCTCGCCCTCATGCTGCCCGGCCTGATGGCGCCGTTCCTGATTTCGCTGGCAATGATGGCGACGTCCCGGCAGCCAGGGATGTTTCGGGAGTTCGGACGCCGGCTGATCGACCTCCGGCTGATCCGCCCCGCCACCTTCCCGGTGTTATTCCTGCTGATGCCGCTGGTCGTCTTGGCGTCGATCAGCTTGTCGCTGCCGTTTGGCGGGTCGAATACCCAGTTCCAGCTGGCCGAGGGGTTCTCGTTTTCCTCCGGCGTGATGCCGGTCCTGTTGCTGCTCATGTTCGCGGCGACGTTCGAGGAGCTGGGTTGGCGGGGCTATGCGTTTGACAGTCTGCAATACCGCTTCAGCTTCCTCGCCGCAGCCCTTCTGTTCAGCGTTCTGTGGGCGGTCTGGCACCTGCCGCTGGTCTTTGTGAAAGACAGCTACCAGTATGAGATTTGGCAGGAAAGCCCGTGGTTCGCGGTGAACTTCTTCGTCAGCATCCTCCCGATGGGCGTGATCATCAGCTGGATCTGCGTGAAGAACCGCAAGAGCGTCTTTGCCGCGATCCTGTTCCACTTCATCATCAACATGTCGCAAGAGGCGCTGTCGATGACGCAGACGACCAAGTGCATCGAGACCGTCGTGCTGGTCGTGGTTGCCCTCGGCCTTGTCCTGTCGGATCGGCAGTTCTTCCTGTCCAGGCGTACCCCGCTCCTGGCTGGTGCGTGAGAAAACCAGCACCACTGCCCCAAAGCACGCGTTGCGGTCGGTTCTTGCGCTCAGTGACTTTCGCCGGCTGTTCGCTGGCGTGGCGACATCGCAGCTCGGAGATCAATTCGCGCTGATCGCCACGCCCTGGCTGGTGCTGCACCTCACCGGCGACCCTCTGGCGCTTGGCCTCGTTCTGGCGCTGGAGGGCGGGCCCCGCGCGCTGTTCATGCTGGTCGGCGGGGTGGTGACCGACCGGTTCTCGCCCCGCATGGTGATGTTTGCCGCCGACATCGCGCGGCTGGTGCTCGCGGCCCTGTTGGCCCTCGCGATCCTCGGCGGCGCGGTCGAGATGTGGATGGTCTATGCCTTCGCCCTCGGGTTCGGCCTGATCGCCGGCTTCGCCGTGCCCGCCGGCAACAGCATCGTCCCGCTGGTGGTCGGAAAAGGCGCGCTGGAGACCGGCAACGCGGTGGTCATGGGCGGTGGTCAGCTGGTCGGCTTCTTCGGCCCGTTCGCCGCCGGCGTCCTGATCGGTACCTATTCGGATGGGCTGACCGGCGTCGGCCTGGCCTTTGCGGTCGATGCGGCGACATTCGGGGTTTCCGCTGTGATGCTGGGGCTGATGCACGGCGGCGGCACGATGGCCCTGTCGTGCCAGGCCGCCGACAGCGAACCGCTCCTGGCGGCTGTCACCCGCGGGCTAGCATTCGTCTGGCGCAACGATGCGATGCGGGTCACCTTCGAGATCATCGCCGCGGTCAACTTCCTGTTCGTCGGTCCGATCATGGTCGGCATCCCGGTGCTTGCCGAACAGAGGCTCCCCGAAGGCGCGCTGGCGTTTGGCCTGCTGATGTCCGGGTTCGCCGGGGGCAACCTTTGCGGCTATCTGCTGGCGGGCACCGCGCCGAAACCCGGCAATCGCACCCTGCGGCTGATCCTCGTCGCCGTACTGGCGGGATTCGCGGCGGTACTGGCGGTCATGGGCGCGGCCGCCTCGACCTGGCTCGACTTCGCGCTGCTGACAGCGCTCGGCGTCGGCAATGGTTATATCACGATCGTGCTGATTACCTCGATCCAGGCCCGCGCGCCAAGAGAGATGCTGGGGCGTATCATGGGCCTGTTCATGTTTGCGGGTTTCGGGCTCGTGCCGATCTCGCAAGCCATCTCGGGCGTGGTCAGCCGGTGGGACGTGACGCTGCTGTTTGCCGGCGCCGCGGTGATGACCGCCGGGGTCACGGTCTGGGCGGCGGCGCAACCGGTTTTGACATCGATCCGCGCGGACATCGCACCGGATGCGAGCTGACACCCGAACTGTCGCGACACCTCCCTCCAGTGAATTGGAACATGGAATGCGCAGAGTGCTGTACTTGATCCTCATCGGAGTTGCGTTTGCTGGCGCCGATGCCGCCTGGCGGGCCGAACAGCCAATCGCCCGGTCACCCTCCGCCGGTTGGGAGGCCTCGATCAGCAGTCCCGATTTCTCGGCCCAATCCTCCACGGTTGCTGTCGATGGCGTCGTGGTCGAGGCGATGATACTGCGTCCCGCCACGCCAACGCGCCCGGTCGGGGCGGTGGTCTTCGTCGGCGGGTCGGGTGACGGGTTGTTCCAGAATTCCGCGCCCGGGGTCCTGAAGACCCACCTGCAAGACATCTTTCTTCCGCGGGGCATCGCGGTTGTCTACGCCAACAAGCGCGGCATGGGGGGCTCGACCGGCAACTGGATGAACAACACGATCGAGGGCCGTGCGTCCGACCTGATCGCGGTGGCCAAGGCTGTGCGCGACAGGCCCGGTGTTGATCCGACCCGCGCATGGATCGCCGGCCACAGCCAGGGCGGCTGGGTCGTCCTGCGCGCGGGCGCGCAGGACCCCGACACGGCGTTCGTGCTCGATTTCATGGGTCCGCTACGGTCGCCCCGGACCAGTTCGAGTTTATGTGGCACGAGGTCTACCGTTGCAACGGCTGGACCAGCCAGAAGCTCGACCGGGCCTTCGCCTGGAAAAACCGCATCACCCAGGTAGGCATGGCGGTCGGCAAGGTGCTGCCCATCGGCATGTTGGAGTTCGCACCGCAGTTTTTTGGCTGCGACAATGCCGGGCTGCTCGGCCAGGTCTCGGCGCCGGTTCTCTCCCACTATGGCGGGAGCGATATTCTGGTCGATGGACCGGGCAACGAAGCCTATTCGAGATCCGAGTTTCCGAGTGGCGGGCCGGCTCACCTGGAGGCCGTCGCCCTCCCGGGGATCAACCACATCGGCGATCGGCGCGCCGATACTCGCGACGCGGAGCGCGGTCTTGGCCCCGAAGACGCCGCGCCGGAGGCAAAGGCCGCGATTGAAGACTGGCTCACCCGGATCGGGTATTAAGGACAGTGACGGGCGCTGACGGCAACGGTCGCCGCGCCACCCACTATGGCGACAGCGAACCGGAGACTTCACGATGCGGCCCCCGAACGCCACGAAGCCCCGGGCCCGGGCTGCTAACGGCAGCATGCGTGACCAGTGCGCGCAGTCGTCCGGCCCTTGGCCTGCGACGGGCTGATGGCCGGATCCGCGCCCCGTTTCGGCTTTCCCTATGACTTTGCGCGTTCGGATGAGTTGAAGCTGCTCATTGGGGGCCATCCCGCCCGAAGCCACGAGCGCAGTGACGTTTCACAGTGTGACGGGTGATCCGGCCGAAAGGTTCCCCGATTGTCGGGGGGCGTCGCGCGCGGTGCGGCGCCCCAAACGAAGACACACGTCTACATCAATTTGAAGACAGAGGGATCAGGGCCGGTGCGCAAGCCCGCGTCGAGGCTGGATATGGCGGTCATCTCATCGTCGGTGAGCTCGAAGTCGAAAACATCGAGGTTTTCCGCCTGTCGCGCCGGTTTGACCGACCGCGGGATCACCGCGTTGCCGAGCTGGATGTGCCAACGAATGATCACCTGCGCGGGGCTCTTTCCCGACCGTGCGGCCGCCGAGGTAATCGGCTCGGCCTCGAAGGAGCGCCCGTTGCCCAGCGGGGTCCAGGCCTGGGTCACAATCCCATGGCGCGCGTTCGCGGCGCGCATCTCGGGCTGTTGCAGCTCCGGATTGAGCTCGATCTGGTTGAGGACCGGAACCTCGCCGGTTTCCC
Source organism: Paracoccaceae bacterium (assembly GCA_003545125.1). Classification (GTDB taxonomy): domain Bacteria; phylum Pseudomonadota; class Alphaproteobacteria; order Rhodobacterales; family Rhodobacteraceae; genus Sinisalibacter. The sequence continues at coordinate 24,426 of DQCI01000130.1, read as the reverse complement.
CGATGATCCTTTGCAGGTGATCGGCGTTGAAGTTCGACACCCCGATCGAGCGCATCAAGCCTTCGTTGCGCATTTCGATGAACGCGCGCCAGGTTTCGACATAGAGGTCCTGGCTCGGCACGGGCCAGTGGATGAGCACAAGATCCAACTGGTCGACACCGATGGTCTTGAGGCTGCGTTCGACAGAGGCGCGCGCCTTGTCGCGGCCCTGTTCGTTGTTCCAGACCTTGGTGGTGATGAACACATCCTCGCGGGGCACGCCGGATTTCTTGACGCCTTCGCCGAGCCCGGCCTCGTTCATGTACAGATAGGCCCCATCGATGAGCCGGTAGCCAACCCGCAGGGCACTTTCCACCGCTTCTGCCGCCACCGTGGGCGGAACCTGCCAGATGCCGAACCCCAGTTGGGGGATCGAATTGCCGTCGTGAAAACGCAGACGCGGAATATCGGTCATCGGGCTGTTCCTTTGCAGAGTTTTCGGGTCGCTGCTGGCAGTTCAAGGAGCAAGGCCGGGCGGCCGCAAGTGGCGGGCGTTGGCGTCGAACTCAAGTGACGAGACGATCGTCGGGCCCGGCACGGGCGCCGTGTTTTTCTCACGCGGTTTTCACTTTGCCGGGTCCGTTTTCCAACGAGCGGCGGTCGCCAAGGTGCCACGGCGCAGGACGGCGGTGTCGACATCTACCGCGGTGAAGCAACTTCCGGCCTCCATTGCTTCTGGCAGGAAATCGACATCGAGCGTGAGAAAGCCAGCCGGCTTGCCGGCGGCGCGAATGCGCCTGATCGCGTCGAGGCAGGCCGCCTGCACGTCGGGGTGGCTGGTATTGCCGTGGTGGCCGAGACTGGCGGCGAGATCGGCCGGGCCGACGAAAGCGGCATCGACCCCCGGGGTGGCAAGGATGGCGTCGAGGTCTTCGAGCGCCGAGCGGGTCTCGATCTGGACGACCAGGCAGATCTCGTCGCGGGCTTTGCGCGGGTAGTCGTCGACCGCGCCGAAGCGGGCAGCCCGGGTGATGCCCGCCAGACCACGGATGCCGCCCGGCGCATAGTCAACGGCAGCGGCGGCCAGTGCCGCTTCCTCGGCGTTGCGCACGTAGGGGATCAGCAGCGATTGTGCCCCGAGGTCGAGCAGTTTCTTGATCTCGGCGGGATCGAGCGAGCTCGGGCGCACCATCGCGTGTGCGGGGTAGGGCGCGGCGGCTTGCAAATGGGCAAGAACCGCCTTCGGGTCCATCGCGGTATGCTCGGCGTCGATCAGCAGCCAGTCGAAGCCGCTGCCGGCCGCCATTTCGGTCATCAGGCTGTCGTCAATGGTGCACCAGAACCCGATCTGCTGACGCCCGGCTTGAATCGCGGCTTTGAATTCGTTCTTCGGGATGTCCATCTGCGCCCTCATATGTCGAGCTCGGCCAAGTGGCGGAGCTGGTCTGGTGTCGTCGAGCGCAATCCGAAGAATTCCAGATACGCCGGGATTTGTTCGAACAGCATATCCGTGCCGACCTGCGTGGCACAGCCTTTAACACGCGCGGCGGCAAGAAAGGGGGTCGTTTCCGACGCCATGACGACCTCGCCGACAAAAGCCGTCGGGTCGATCCGGTCGACATCGACCGGCAGCGGGTCATTGGGGTTCATCCCCAGAGGTGTCGCGTTGACCACGATGTCAAACCCGGTGGGGTCGTTCGAGCGGGAGGTGATCTCAATGCCGGGGTAGTGCGCGGCAATCCGCGTCGCCAAGGCTTGGGCCGTCGCGGAGCGTTGGTCGAACACGGCCAGCCGCGCAGCGCCTGCGGCCGCCAGCGATGCGGCAATGGCCGATCCCACGCCACCGGCGCCGACCACGAGCGCGCAGGTGCCCTTCACCGCATGTCCGTTTCGCAAGACCCCTCTGACGAACCCTTCGCCGTCGAACATGTCGCCGACGAGCGCGCCGTTGCGGCCCCGCCTGATCGCGTTGCAGGCGCCGCAGATCTCGACCGTCGCAGAGGCTTCGTCCAACAAACCAACGCTCGAAACCTTGTAGGGCATCGTGACCAGTGCCCCGGCGATGTTGCGCAGCCGGAACAGGTGTTTGAGGAAGGCCGGATAGTCGGGCTCCTCGCAGCCCATGGGCACGACGACGACGTTTTCTCCGACATGGCGGAACCACGGGTTGTAGATCATCGGCGCCTTGAAGCTTTCGGTCGGCACGCCAAGGTGCGCGATGATCCGGGTTGTTCCTGAAATATCGGGCGGGGGCATGGCTGTCCTACAGCTCCGCGTCGAGGCGCACCGGGGTGCCGGTGTCAGCGGAACGTTTCACCGCTTCGATGGCCGCCAGGGCCGCCAGGCCGTCGCGGCCCGAAACCACAGGCGCTGCACCATGTCGGATCACGTCACAGAAATGGACGATCTGGCGCAGCAACGGGTCGGAGGTTTCGAGCGGCAGGTTCGTGGCGGTGATCGGAGACCACCAGGACTGAACATCCGGATGGCTCCAGAGCGCGAGGTTCGGCACCGCGAGCGACGCCTTCGTGCCGCCGATCCAGTAGGCGGTTTCGGTCGTCGCGGGGTAGGCGTGGTTTTCGCCGGCGGTCAATTCCCAGCTCCACGGGGCCGGCACCGTGTCCGACAGGTTCATCGTGCCGAGCGCGCCCGATCCGAAGCGCAGGATAATGACGGCGGTGTCTTCCACTTCGAACCCGCGCACCGCGCTCGATTGCATGGCATGGACCTCGGTCGCCGGCCCGGCGAAATGCTGCATCAGGTCGATGTCGTGGATCAGGTTGATGAAAATCGGACCGGCCCCGGCCTTGCGCCGCCACCCGGTCTCGAAATAATCCTCTGGCTTGTAGAACCACGTGGTGGCCTGCACGCTGACGATCCGCCCCAAGGCGCCCTCGGCGATCAAGTCTCGCGCCTTGGCGATGATCGGGTTGTGGCGGCGGTGGTGGCCGACCAACACCGCAACACCCGCCGCCTCGCCCGCGGCGACGATCGCCCGCGCGTCGTCGATCGAGCTGGCAAGCGGTTTTTCGACCAGGACCGGGCAACCCGCGTCGATGCACATCAGCGCGCCTTCTGCGTGACGTTGGTTGGGGGTCGCCAGGATCACCCCGTCGATCCCGCCACGTCTCAGCGCGCTTTCGAGATCGGTGAAGTGCGGGGCGCCGGTTTGGGCTGCAACGATGCGGCCCGCGTCGGAGGGATCGATGACGCAGGCAAGCTCGGCCGCGCGCACCGCCAGGATCGCATCGATGTGGCGTTTGCCGATCAATCCGGCTCCGGCCACGGCGATCCGGGTTGTCGTGGTCATTGCGACACCTGCGGAAACTGGTCTTTCGGGTCACGCGCTGTGTGGTTGGGCCGGTAGAGGCTTGCCATGACGTTGGTTTCCCAGTCCAGCCCGCCGTTCCGAATTGCCTTGCGCAGCGCCAAGGGCTGCAAGTCCATCCGCAGTTCCGTCACTTCCGAGAGGTTACCAGGAGACATCGGCGCCACCCGGTCGCCGCGCTGTTCTTCGGTCTCGATCAAGCCGTCGAACGAGAGCCGCATGATCGCGCCGCGCTGCGACGACAGGCTGACGGCATAGTCCTGACGCAGGCGTTCCAGGTTCACCTTCGCCCCGGGCTCCAGGGATCCGGAGAGAATCCGCACCCGGTGTCCTTCCGCGATCCGGCCCGCGATCCTACGCTTTCCTTCGCAGTGCGATTGATGCGTGTCGTCGCCCATCAGAACCTCTCCCTGCCAGACGCTAACAGAAGACCTTCGGACTTCAATAAAAACAATCGACTATGTTCTGTAAATCGAGTTTGATCGTTGTAAGCGACTATCTGTGGCAAAGACGTTTTTGAAGAGTCGCGAACAAGTGCTATGCAAGGCTCAAGAACACAAAAAACATCATAGGGAGGAATACATGATCTTTTCAATCACCCGCCGGGCGATCCTGACATCGGTGGCTGCCGTTGCCGTCCTGGCCTCGTCGCCGGCCGCGATCGCGCAGGACAAAGTCACGCTGCGGATGTCGGCGCCGGCGACCGATACCGACCAGCGCACCATCGCTCTGGCCGAAGTCTTTGCGCCTGCGGTCGCTGAGTTCGCCGACTATCAGCCGCATTACAACGCGTCGCTTGTCGCGCAGGGCTCCGAGCTTGAGGCGATTGCCTCCGGCGATATCGAAATGTCGATCACCTCGGCGCAGGAACTGGCCACGTTCTTCCCGGAGTTTTCGATTTTCGCGACCGGTTATGTCCACCAGGATGCGGCGCACCAGGTGCGCGTGTTCAACGATCCGCTGATGGAGCCGTTCAAGCAGAAGGTCGAGGACGAGCTCGGCGTGAAGCTTCTGGCCGTGATGTACCTCGGCCGCCGCCACGTGAACCTGCGCCAGACAAAGGAAGAGCTCACCGTCATGACGCCGGCCGACCTCGCGGGTGTGAACCTGCGGATGCCGGGCACCGACGCGTGGCAGTTCCTCGGCAAGGCCCTGGGCGCGAACCCGACGCCAATGGCCTTCACCGAGGTCTACACCGGCCTTGCGACCGGGTCGGTCGATGGACAGGACAACCCGCTGCCGACGGTCGTGGACTCGAAGTTCTATGAAGTCACGAACCAGATCGCGCTGACCTCGCACCTGGTCGACCTCAACTATGTCGCCTTCTCGAAAGCGGTGTTCGACGGCCTGACCGAAGAGCAGCAAGCGACGGTGTCCGAAGCCGCCGTGGCTGCCGCCGAGAGCGGCCGTCAGGCGCAGCTGGTGAAGGAAGAGGAGCTGGTGTCGTTCCTGCAAGAGCAGGGGCTCGAGATCTACGAACCCGACCTGGCCGCGTTCCGCAGTCACGTTCAGGGCGAATACCTGAACACGGACGCATCGGCGGATTGGCCGGAAGGCGTCCTTGAGCAGATCAACGCCCTCGGCAACTGATCTGACATCGGGCGGGAGAGCCAGACATGAGCGTTCTGTTCAAGTGGTTCTCCCGCTTCGCAGAATTCGTGGCGGCCATGATGATGGCCGTCATGTTCCTGACCTTCATCCTGCAAATCACGATCCGCTACACGGCCCGCCTGGAATGGCTGCCGGACATCGTGCCGTTTCTCGATCCGAACCTCTATGGCTGGACCCTTGAGTTCAACCTGATGCTCTGGGTCTGGATCGTCTTCTGGGGCAACTCGTTCGTCGTTCGGGAACGCGATCACGTCACCTTCGACATAATCTACGGCGCGGTGAACCCGACCGTGCGCAAGTGGTTCGCGATCATTGGCGCCCTGGCTGTCGTGATTGCCTTTTTGGTTTCGATCGGCGCGACATGGGATCGCTTCGCGATCCTCCGTCTGAAACGAACCGCGACGCTGGATATGCTGTTCGGCGATTGGGTCCGAATGCGGCATGTCTACTCGATCTACATCATGTTCATGGTGGTGGTGGCGCTCCGCTACGCCGCCCGCGCGTTCAATGCCTGGCGCTACGGAGCGGAGGCCGACCTGCATCATTTCGACGAGATGTCGAAAGAGCCCACAGCGGCGGACGAAGAATGACCTTCGAATTCACCCTCTGCATCCTCTCGCTCTTCTTTTTCGCCGGCATCGGCGTTCCGGTGGCCTATGCGATCATGATTGCGGCCGCGATCTATCTGTCGACGGCCGGCCTGAGTGTTGGCGTTGCTGGCAAGACGCTGATGGACGGGCTCTACAGCAGCTTCATCCTGCTCGCGGTGCCGCTGTTCATCGTCGCCGCGAATATCATGAACGCCGGTACGATCAGCGATCGTCTGCTGAGGTTCTGCATCGGCCTCGTGGGACGCTTCAAGGGCGGTATGGGCCACGTGAATATCGTGGCGTCGCTCATCTTTTCGGGCATGTCCGGCTCGGCCGTGGCCGATGCCGCGGGCATCGGCAAGATCATCATCGAGATGATGACCAAGTCGGGCCATTTCACGCGCGGCTATGCGGCGGCGATCACGGCGGCGTCCGCAACGATCGGCCCGATCATCCCGCCGTCGATCCCGATGGTGCTCTATGCGCTGGTGTCGAACACCTCCATCGGGGCGCTGTTCCTGGGCGGCATCGTGCCGGGCCTGTTCATGGGCATTGTGCTGATGGGGATGAACTGGTTCATCTCGCACCGCCGGGATTTTGGCACCGAGGAAGCTGTGCCGCTGGTGGAACTGCCCGCGCTCACGTTCCGGGCCTTCCCCGCACTTCTGATGCCCGCGATCCTGCTCTACGGAATTTACGGTGGCGTCACCACGCCTACCGAAGCCGCCGCGGTCGCCGCGTTTTATGCCCTGATCCTGGCAGCGGCGTTCTACCGGGCCCTGACGTTTCGAGGCATCTACCAGATCCTGGTCGACAGTGCCCGGTCTTCGGCAGCCGTCGGCATCGTGATCGGCGGCGCGCTGATCCTCAACTTCATCGTCGCCTCCGAGAACATCCCAGGGCGCATGGCGAATGCGCTCGTCGATCTGGACATCCATCCGCTCGTCTTCTTGCTGGGCGTGAACCTGTTGATCCTGCTTCTGGGCTGCGTGCTCGATGCCACCACGATCATCCTGGTCATCATCCCGCTGTTTCTGCCGACGTGCCGGGAGCTTGGGATCGACCTGGTGCACTTCGGCGTCGTCTCCGTGGTCAACTGCATGATCGGGCTGATCACGCCGCCCTACGGGATTTTGCTGTTCGTCATCAATGCCGTCACCAAGATCCCTCTGGTCGAGATCATCCGCGAGGTCATTCCCTTCCTCGTCGTGCTGATCCTCGCATTGCTGACCCTGATCTTGTTCCCCGGCATCACGCTCTTCCTGCCGCGGCTCATGGGATACCCCGGGTAGGCCCTGCGTTTCGCGATCGCCATGGTTTCGATTTCGGGGCGCCTGTACGAGAGGACCGAGGCAATCTCGGCCGCCGGATACGGTGGGAGCAGCGCAGGTCAGCCAATGCTTTCGTGACGCGGGCGTGGACATCCTGTTGTGCCAGCCCTTGCGCGCCCTCGAGGGTTTGCCGCCTGAACACAGGACGCGGGCTTTCGGCCACGCGGATCGGCGACCGGCACGTCTCGCCCTTGGGAGATGCTC
>DQCI01000130.1:12431-17352 GCA_003545125.1 Paracoccaceae bacterium | reverse complement strand
TTCGGCCAGGCCATGCCCCATCCACGCGGGCACCCGTCCTGCACCCAACCGCTGTCGTGCGTGCGGTCGGGCAAGGGGCGCCCTGCCACCGGTTCCATTAACGTGCCCGGCGGCTCTGGTAAGAGGTCATTGCCCCCGCGCACCAGATCGACGCGGTTGAACCGGCCCGCGCCCATGTCGGGTCGCCGGCCCCGCCCTACGGGTAGGCGGTCTCGTACAAGGGTTCCAGGGTCGTGTCGTCGAACAGCGAACTGACCGAGGTGCCGCCCCAGATGTTCAGGATCGCCTGGGCAAAGACCGGCGCGGTCGGCACCACCCGGATATTCGGCGCCGCCGTGACCGCCGCGGTCGGCCGGATCGTGTCGGTGATGACCAGGCTCTTCATCCGGCTGTTCGAGACCCGCTCGACCGCCGGGCCCGACATCACCCCATGGCTGATATAGGCATGCACTTCCTTGGCGCCGGAGTCCAACAACAGCTCGGCCGCCTTCACCAGTGTTCCGGCGGTGTCGCAGATATCGTCGATGATGATGCAGCGCTTGCCGCTCACGTCGCCGATCACCGTCATCTCGGCCACTTCACCGTGTTTCTCGCGGCGCTTGTCGACGATGGCGAGCGGGGCGTCGATCCGTTTGGCGAGCTCGCGCGCGCGGGACACGCCGCCAACGTCCGGGCTCACCACCATCACTTCGTCGAGGCAGTTCTTGAAGTGGTGCTTGATGTCGAGGGCGAAGATCGGGCTGGCGTAGAGGTTGTCGACGGGGATGTCGAAGAACCCCTGGATCTGGGCGGCGTGCAGGTCCATCGTCAGCACCCGTTCGATCCCCGCCTGGGTGATCATGTTGGCCACCAGTTTCGCTGAAATGGGCGTGCGGGCGCGCGACCGGCGGTCCTGCCGGGCATAGCCGAAATAGGGGATCACCGCGGTGATCCGCGACGCCGACGAGCGGCGCAGGGTGTCGGAGATGATCAGGAGCTCCATCAGGTTGTCATTGGCCGGGTTCGAGGTCGGCTGGATGATGAACATGTCCTCGCCGCGCACGTTCTCGTGCACCTCGACGAAGATTTCCTGATCGTTGAACCGCTCGACCCGCGCGCTGACCAGGTCGACCTTGGCGCCGCGATGAACCGACATCCGCCGGGCCACGGCTTCGGACAACCTGCGGTTCGCATTGCCCGAGATGAGCTTGGGTTCGTGAGTGGCTGGCATCGGTCCGTTCCCCGGTATTTCTGTAACAGAATCGCGATCGCGCGCGTTGACTTCGCTTAGCACCGGGCTAGGGTTCTGACCACATCTCCCCGCGCGTGAGTAAGAAAATGTCCCAGCTCGAACTCTATTTCTCGACGATTTCGCCCTATACCTACCTGTCGCTGCCCCGATTGCGCGCCCTTGCGGATGCGCGTGGGCTCGACGTGCGGTGGAAGCCGCTCGACATCATGGCGCTGTACGCGCGCACCGGCGGCACGCCGGTCGGCCAGCGCCCGCAAGCCCGCCAGGATTACCGCCTCGCCGACATTGCCCGGCAGGCGAAACGTGCGGGCCTGCCGATCAACGTGAAACCCGCCCATTTTCCGACCAACGCAGCCCCCGCCTCCTACGCGATCATCGCCGCCCAGGAGGTCCAGGCGGCCCAGGCGGCGGGCGGCGGCGACATGTTCGCGCTGGTCGAAGCCGTGCTCGCGGCCTGTTGGGCAGAGCAGAAGAACATCGCCGAGGATGACGTGGTCAAGGCCGCGCTGGAAGGCGCGGGGTTCGACCCGGCGCTGGCCACATCCGGCCTCCTCACCGGCGCCGAGGTTTACGGGCGCAACCTCGAACAGGCCGTGGCTGCGGGCGTGTTCGGAGCGCCCAGCTTCGTCACCCAGGACGGTGCGGTCTTCTGGGGACAGGACCGGATCGACGATCTCGCCGATCATCTCGCCGATCATCTCGCCGGTCATCCAAACGGGGTGGGCTGACTTGGCGAGCACCGAACGCATTGCAGGCTTTCCGACGCACGTCGTTCGGCTCGGCGGCGGCGTGCGCCGGGTGCTCTTCATCCACTGCTCTCTTGGCTCGGTTGCGACCTGGACGAAGGTCCAGGCGCCGCTGCTGTCGAAGCTCGCGATGACCGCCTTCGACCGGCCGTCGCATGGGCTCAGCGCCGATTGGAACGGCGACGGCGGGGCCGGCGGGCTGCACACGCTCACCACCATGATCGCCGCCGAGTTGATCGACGGCCGGGCCGATATCGTCGGCCACAGCTACGGCGCGACGGTGGCGCTCAGGCTGGCGCTGGATTTGCCGCACCGGGTCCGCTCGCTCACCCTGATCGAACCGCCCCTGTTTTCGCTCGCAAAAGGCACCCGCGCCGGGGAAGACCACGCCGCCGCGATGGCCGGGTTCGACGCGGCATTGACCGCGGGCGCGGACGAGCGGGCCGCGCAGATATTCCAGGCGGCGATGAACGCGGACGCCCCCTGGGACAGCCTCAGCGACCGCGCCCGGGCGCGGCTGGTGCGCCAGATCGGCCGGATCGGCGAGGAACGCGGGGTCACCGTCGAAGATACGCCGGGGCTGACGGCGCCGGGGCGGCTCGAGGATATCATCCAGCCGGTGCTGCTGATCGAAGGCAGCGCCTCGCCGGCGATCGTCAACCGGGTGCATGATGCGCTCGCCGCCCGTGTGCCGCAGGCGCAGCGGGTCGTGGTGATGGGAGCCGGTCACATGTCGCCGCTCACCCACCCGGGCAGTATTGCCGCCGAGATCGCGAATTTTCTGAAGGTCTGATCCCGGTTATCGCGCCATGCGGCAGGGGAATGGCCGTTATGCCCTTGATCTGGCTCATATCCCGAAACTTCAGCGCCCTCTAAAACCGGTATTTGAAATGCAAGATAACAAAGGAGGCCCTTATGGCTCTGTCTTCCTATCCCGATGTCGTGGCCGACATCTCCGCACATGCCGCCGTTCTCAGCAAGGATATCCCCGACACGATGAAGGGGTTCTCGGCGATGGCGAAAGCCGCCGCCGGGGTCGATGGTGCGCTCGCGGAACGCGAAAAAGAGCTTATCGCGATGGGCATCGCCGTCGCATTGCGCTGTGACGGCTGCATTGGCTTCCACACCAAGGCGCTGGTGAAGCTCGGGGTCACCCGGGCCGAGTTCGAGGAAATGCTGGGCGTGACCATCTACATGGGCGGTGGGCCCTCGCTGATGTATGCCGCCCAGGCGCTGCGGGCCTGGGAAGAATTCGGCGGCGCCAAGAGCTGACGTATCGCGGCAGGACGCGACAAGGGAAGGGCGCCTTCGGGCGCCCTTTCTGTCACCGGGCCCGCGAGTGCGTTAACGATTGGATGTCTTGGCGGTTCTATTTCAACGCACTGCAATATAGGGGGAAATTCCGTATGACCCGGAGCTGGTTTCCTAGGATACCGGGGTCGGTTTCCTAGGAAACTAGGAGGGGCAAGACCGCTCGGTGCCGTCGTGTGGCGCGCAAGTCTTCGAATCGCGCGCCGTGCCCTACCCTGCAACCAACTCCACGAACCGCGCCGTGTCTTCTGCACGGGCCGACCAGTCGCAGACCAGACGGGCGGTGATCATCTCGTCCGGATCGTCGCCGTCGAGGCTGCCGTCCCACAGGTAATAGGCCGCGCCGGCCTCGTGCAGCCGCTTGTGTGCGGCGCGCGGCCAGGCGGCGAAACCCATGTTGGCCCGAGGCGGATGGGCGTATTCGACGACACCCGTGGCCTTGAGCCCCTCGACCAGCCGTGCATTCGCCGCATTGGCCGTGCGGGCGAGCTCCAGCCACAGATCGCCTTCGAGATAGGCCAGCATCTGCGCCGAGAGATAGCGGTGCTTCGAGAACAGATGTGCGCCGCGCTTGCGCCGTAACTCGAATTCCCAGGCGCGGGCGGGGTCGAACAATACCACCGCCTCGACCCCCATGAGCCCGTTCTTGGTGCCGCCGAAGCTCACCGCGTCGATGCCCGCCTTCCAGGTCATCTCCGCAGGTCGCGCCCCGGTCGCTGCCAAAGCGTTGGCGAGACGGGCGCCGTCGAGATGTGTGGCGAGGCCGTGGTCTTTGGCGACGCCGGTCAGCGTCGCGATCTCCGCGACGCTGTAGACCGTGCCGAGCTCGGTCACGTTGGTGAGCGAGAGCGGCCCGCGCTGCGGCCCGTGTACGCCGCGGGTTTCCTCACTCTCGATGACCGCGCGCAGGGCGTCGGCGGTCATCTTTGCGTCCGCGCCCGGCACCAGCGTGAGCTTGGCGCCACCGGTGAAGAACTCGGGCGCATTGCACTCGTCGACATGGATGTGCGCAGGCGCGGTGCAAAAGACTGTTTCCCAAGGTTCGCAAAGGGTTGCCAGCGCCAAGGCGTTGGCCGCCGTCCCGGTGGCGACGAGATAGACCGCCGCCTCGGGGGCCTCGAACAGGGCGCGGATCCGCGCGCGCACCTCGTCCATGATCGGATCCGCGCCGTAAGGCAGGGCGTAGCCCGCATTGGCGGCCGTGAGCGCTTCCATCACCTTCGGGTGCACGGGGCCTGCATTGTCGGAGGCAAAATACATGTCATTGATCCTCGATCACGTGGTCTTCCCAGTCTTCTTCGTCGATCTCGAACTCCGGCACCGTCCAGCCGCGCACCGAATGTCCGTCGTGTACGCTGTCCGGGTCGCCGGAGACCAGCGGATGCCAGTCGGGCAGCGGCTTGCCGTGGTGGCGCAGCCGGTAGGCGCAGGTCGTGGGCATGAAATAGGCGACCTCGGCGATGCTTTCCTTGGTCAGCACGATGCATTCGGGCACGAATTGCAGCCGGATGTCGTATTGCGCGCAACGGCAGGTCTCACCGTCGAGCAGCCGGCAGGCGACCCGGGTAAAGGCAACCTCGCCGGTCTCCTCGTCCTCGAGCTTGTTGAGACAGCACTTGCCGCAGCCATCGCA
>DQCI01000130.1:3376-12410 GCA_003545125.1 Paracoccaceae bacterium | reverse complement strand
TTGCGTGGCTGAGTCGTCATCCGCGCGACACTCGCGCAAGGTCGGGCGAAAGGGAAGGGGTCACGCCTCTCCGCTTTCCGAGCGGAAACGCCGCGCCCATTCACGGTTGGTGGCATCGGCCAGTTTGAGTGTCGGGACCGCAAGCCCGCTTGCCGTGCTCGGGTCGCGGCCCAGGTCTTCGAGAACGCCTTGAACGGTTTTCCGGGGGTCGTCCGCGAGCGCGTCGTAGTCGATCCGGAGGGGTGTGATGCCCTCGCGCGCGAACCAGCTTTCCCACAAACTGTCCCAAGCCTCCAATTGCGCGATGCCGCGCCGGATGGCTGCGGCGTCGTAGACGGGCTCGGTCGGCGGGGCCAGCCGCTCGATCTCGCGCCCATCGGCTGCGACGTGCCACACCCCGGTCTGCTTCGCCATCAGATGGGAGACGGCCTGGTCGATCTTGTTCGTGCGGTGCAGGGAGAGAAAGCGGGTCGGGCCGAATGCCGATCTTAACCGGGCCCTGTCGTCCGGCGCGTCCGGGTAGAGGAGCGCGAGCTGGTCACGGAAAAAGGTCAAGCTGTGGGCCTGAAGGCGCAGGCCGAACACTGCGGTGCCGGACCGGCCCGCCACCCGGGCGCCCGCGAACACCTTGGCAAGCCGCGCGCGCTCCGAAAGCGAAGGATCGGGTTCGATTCCCAGGCTCTCGGCCCATCGGTCCACCGAGGCGACATGGAAATAGGATTTCGGGTCGCCCGCCACACCGGTTGCCGCCAGCAGCATGCAAAGAAGCGTGCTGCCGGAACGTGGCGCGGTGCAGATCACATAGGCGGACGTACCGGGCACAGGATCACAGCTCCGCCAGCACCTCTTGGGCCCGCGCACAATCGGCGTCCATCTGGGCGATCAGCGCCTCGACGCTGTCGAACTTCTCTTCCGGCCGCAGGTAGTCGATCAGCGCGACTGACAGGTGCTCGTCGTAGATGTCGCCCGTGAAGTCGAAAATGTAGCTCTCGAGATTGGGCCTTTTCTCGCCGAAGGTCGGGCGCACGCCGACGCTTGCCGCGCCGCCGTATTCGCCCTTGTAGGGCCCGGTCAGCACGTCGACCTTGACCACGTAGACGCCGAACCGCGGCGGGTGCAGACCGCTGATCGACATGTTGGCCGTCGGGTAACCCAGAAGCCTCCCGCGCTGGTCGCCGCGGATCACCTTGCCGTCGATCCGGTGCCAGTGGCCAAGCATACGTGCGGCGTCCTGCGGACGGCCTTCGGTGAGCGCATGCCGGATTGCGGTCGAGGAGATCTCTTCGCCGGTGTCGTGAATGAGCGGCACAACGGTCACGCCGAAGCCCATCTCTTCGCCGAAGGCCACCAGGTCTGCCGCATTGCCCGCGCGGCCCTTGCCGAAGTGGAAATCCTCGCCGATGACCACATGGGCGAGGCCGAGCCCCTCGGCAATGACCTTGGCGGCGAACGTCTGCGGTGTCAGTGCCGAGAGCGTGTCGTTGAAGCTGAGCTCATAGAGTGTATCGACCCCCAGCCACTCCAGCCGGTGCGCGCGCGCCTCGGCGTTCATCAGCCGGAAGGCGGGACCGTTGGGGGCGAAATACTGGCGCGGATGCGGCTCAAAGGTCATCACGCCGAGCGGGGCGCCCCGCCGCGCCGCCTCGCCCCGCGCGATGTCGATCACCGTCTGGTGGCCACGGTGGATTCCGTCGAAATTACCGATCGCGGCCGAGGCGCCCCGGTCTTGCTGTTCGACGAATTGCCAGTCTCTCACGATCCGCATGGGCCCCGGGTTATCCCGCGCCCTGGCCCCGCGCAAGCGCCGCCGCTNNAAAAAACGCCCATCCCGGGACGACGCGCGTTGGAACGCGCGTGTGAAGGCGCTTCGAAGCGCCTTGCGTTCCCGCGCTTGGAAGCGCCCTGCGTCCCCGCGCTTGTCAGTCGAACTTGCCCGACGGCGCCAGGACCGTCGCCTCACCGCGCAACACCAGCTGGTGGCCGACCTTGCACTCTGTCTTCAACTGGACCCGGCGCTTAGCAAACTCGATGTCCATCACCGTCACTTCGGCCGTCACCACGTCGCCTGGCCGCACCGGTGCGATGAATTTCAGCGACTGGCCGAGATAGACGGTGCCGTGGCCCGGCAGTTGCTCACCGATCACCGCCGAGATCAATCCGGCGGTCAGCATCCCGTGCGCGATCCGGCCCTCGAAGATCGTGTCCTGGGCGTAGTCCTCGTCGAGATGCACGGGGTTGCGATCGGTCGAAACCTCAGCGAACAGCTCGATGTCGCGGTCGGTCACCTCCTTGGTAAGCGACCGCATCATGCCGATCTCGAGATCCTCGATGACGATCGTGCCGCGGGGGATATTGTCCAACATCCGGTCCTCCGGGTAATTTTCGCACCTTCTCAGGGCCTGTTGGGTAACAACATTGCTTTGCAATTGCAGAAAATCAAGCCCGGAGTTTCGCTAACGCAGAAAACCGGCGGCAAACGTGGGAGTGACCATTTCGATCGCAATGAACTTTTCGAGCTTTGCCGGGTCCGGTTGACGGATGGTGCCGGTATCCTCGGCCGCCAGCCCTCCGGTGATGAAGAGCGAGTCGAGGTCTTCGCCGAGGGCGCCCTTGATATCGGTGCGGATACCGTCACCGATCGCGAGGATGCGCGAGGGGTCGATGGTGCCGCCGACATTGGCGAGCCGGGTGCGGGCGAGATCGTAGATTGCCGGCTGGGGCTTGCCGAAATAGAGGCTCTCGCCGCCCATCTCCTCGTAGAGCCCCGCCACGGCGCCCGCGCACCAGTCGCGCACCTCGCCGCGGTCGACCACCACATCGGGGTTCGCGCAGAGCAGTTTGAGCCCGTTCTGCTTGGCCCAGAGCAACTGCGGGCGCAGGACCTCCGGATCGGCCTGCGCATCGAAGGGGCCGGTGCAGACGATGCCCTCGGCCTGTTCGAGTGCCACGCGCTCGATCGCTACCGCGTCGGCGACTTCGGGCATCGGTTCGAAAAACACGTCGTCGCGGGGTTCGCCGATGAACCAGACTTTGGCCCCGACGGCGCCGCGGAACATCGCCGCGCGGGCGGTGTCGCCGGAGCTGGCAATATCGTCCCAGGTGTCGCGGGGGAGGCCGATGCGGTCGAGGTCTGCGGCGACCGCGGCCTTTTGCCGGGCGGCGTTGGTGATCAGGATCACTTTCCTGTCCTTGCCCGCGGCGCGGAACTCCCGCAGTGCGGCGACCGCTTCGGTCAACGGCTTCTCGCCATCATGGACACAGCCCCAGAGATCGCAGAGCAAGGCGTCATAGGGGGCGGAGATCTCGGCCAGCGTCTCGACGATCCGGGTCATGGCGGCTCCTTTCCTGGGCATTTGGGATGGGTCTGCGTATCGCACGGGGGGGCGACAAGAGCCAGACGGAATGGCGCGGCCATGGCGCTTGTGGTTGACTTCACGCTGCTTGGCGTTGACGGGGGGACCGCGGCGACCGAAACTGGCACGAAAGCCCCGCCTAGGCGGACGGGATCGGAAACCAGGGACCCCACATGTTGCTGTCGCTTCACCATGCCGCGATCATCTGTTCCGATTACACGCGCTCCAAAGCCTTCTACACGGATGTGCTGGGGCTCGAGGTACTGGCAGAGAATTACCGGTCCGACCGCGGATCCTGGAAGCTCGACCTTGGTCTGCCCGACGGGGCCCAGATCGAGCTCTTCTCGTTCCCGGATACGCCCGAACGGCTGACCCGGCCCGAGGCGCGGGGGCTCCGGCATCTGGCGTTTTCGGTAACGGACATCGACGCCGTCATCGCCCGGTTCGAGGCACGCGGGGTGCAGGTCGAACCGGTGCGTGTCGATGAATACACCGGCCAGCGGTTCACCTTTTTCCGCGACCCCGACGACCTTCCCCTGGAACTCTACGAAACCCAGGGCCGCGCACCGCAATAACCGGGACCGCCAGCCCGGGGCGGGCGCGAAATCCGTCGCGGATTTCGGTTCGGTTTCCGCCCGGAAACCGTGCCGGAAAACGCACGTTTTCCGCGTCCCGTCCTGCGTCGCGCAGAATTGAATGCGGCGGCGCGGCGTGATCGGTCGGCCCACCGATTGGCGGTGGCAGTCCGGTTGCGTTTTTATTGCGGCGCGGGCGGATGCGTCGGTGTTCGAAAGGTCATGGAATGAGGACAATTTTGCCAAGATGACATGGGATCACGGCTGTGAGAGGGGCACTCCGTCGCATTGGACGGGGCCGACAAAAACACATATATCTATTTACGAATTCGAGAGACGAGGGCGGTATGAGTGAAATGAACAGACGTCACCTGATTTTTTCCGGCGCCGGCGCGCTGGTGCTCGGCGGGGTCGGGGCGATGGTGATGGCGCGCTCCAGCAGGGCTGCGGGCGGGTGGGAGCACCGGTTCCTCTCGGTTGCCGAGATGACCGCCGATGGCGCGCTGCTGGTCGATATCCGCACGCCGCCGGAATGGACCGATACCGGGGTGATCGAAGGTGCCGAACTGATCGAGTTCGACTTCAACAAGCCCGGCACCTTCCTGCCGCAGATCGCGGGTGAGATTGCCGACGGGCGCGACCTGGTGCTGATCTGCAATTCCGGCAACCGCACCCAGGTGGTCGCCGATTTCCTTGCGCGCCAGATCCCCAACCGGATCGTCTCGATCGAGGGCGGCATCCGCAAGGTGATGGCCGCGGGCTACCAGACGGTGCCACCGAGTTGACAATGCGTTGATCGCGCTGATCAGCGGTTTTTCACGGGTGCTCTCCGTGACATTCTGGCTGCGTCCGCATGACGCGGGCGGGAGGGGATTGGACTCCCGGAAGTCATATTACATAATATGCATGTAATAAACGGTGGCCGGTGAACACGGCCGAAAGAGGAGACGCAGATGTTCGGTTTCGGCCGCCCGCCCCAGATCGAGGGTTTTGAACACAAGGTGATGACGGTCGATGAGATGACGGCGTCTGGTGCGCTCGTGGTCGACATCCGCACGCCGCCCGAATGGCACCAGACCGGGGTGATCGAGGGCGCCAAACTCATCACCTTCCAGGATCCGCAGAGTTTCGTCGCCGCGATCAAGGACGACATCGCCGACGGGCGCGACATCGTGCTGGTCTGCCGCTCCGGCTCGCGCACCCAGGCCGCGGGCATGTACCTCGCCCAGACGCTCGACAACACCGTGATCTCCGCCGCCGGCGGGATGATCGAGATCGTCGGCCGCCAGGGCTACCAGCCGGTCGCGCCGGCGGCCTGACGCAGAGCCGTCCTCGCCGCGTATGGCGTCCCGCTGGAAATCCCAAGGCGGTAGCTTGGTTTGGTCGAACTGGGCCGACCCAGTTTTTCCCTTTGGAACATGGACTGGTCTCGCGCCCGGCGGCTGTTGGTGACTAGGGTGGGTTTCACAGGAGGCCACGCCGATGCAATGGCTGCTTCAGGAATTCGAAGACACGCAGAAGCTCGCAGAAGCTCTGGAAAGGCTGGGCGTTGGATACACATGGCACAAGGTCGTCCCGTTTGTAGGGGACCTGATCCCGGCGCCAGATATCCGCGGCCCGGACGACGTTGTCTTGTTCGGCGCCTACACGCTTTGGCGATACGCCAAGGCGCATGATCTTCGCCCCGGAGTCTTCAAGCTGACCCCGTTTGTGGATGAAGCGGCTTGGCACCCATTCCTCTTGAACGGGGCCGCATCGATGTTTCTCACCTTGAGAGACGTCCCGGGGCACTTGGCCGAAATGAACCGTGATTACTTCATGCGTCCGGTCGATGACGGCAAAGAGCAGCCGGGACGGGTTCGGTCGGCCGAAGAGATTGTTGCCCTTGCCAAAAAGGCTTTGGCGCTCAACGAGGCGGAAATCCCGCTGGGATCGCTCCGCCACGACACGCTTCTGATGTTCAGCGAACCTGTTCGCATCCTGAAAGAATGGCGGATTTGGGCAGTCGATGGACAGATCGTTACTTGGTCGCAGTACAAAGAGGGATCACGCGTCGTCTACCGCCACACCATCGACGACGATGCACTGGCCTTCGCTCAACGCATGGTCGATATCAATCCCGACTACTCGCCAGCCTACGTGCTCGATATCTGCCGCACCGATGACGGGTTGAAGCTGCTCGAAACCAATTGCCTTAATGCAGCCGGGTTCTATGCGGCTGATTTGCAGAAGTTGGTGCAGGCGATCGAAAGTCTCGGTGCGCGCTGACCCGGGCAAAAAAAGGGCGCCCATTCGAGGCGCCCTTTCGCATTGCTTACCCGCCGCCTCACACTTTGAGGTTCGGGATGATCTGCTTTTTGCGGCTCATGATCCCCGGCAGCACCACCGTGTCGCCGTCAACGGACGCCGCGAAGCTTTTCTCGGCCACGCCCTTCACCAGGTCGTTCGGCACCAGCAGCGTCGCTTCCTCGGCGATGATGTCGACGACGAACAGCAGCACCTGGTCGACGCCGTCTTCCTTGGCCACCGTCTCCATTGCCGCCATCAGCCCGGCCTTGCGGTCGAGCGGGATCGAGGGCGCGGTGGTCTCCAGCACCGAGACGCGGAATTTGGTGCCGTCGACCTCGTAGGTCTTGGAATCCATCCGCAGAAGCTCGGCATCAGAGAAGGCCGAGACGTCGGATTTCGCCGCGAACAGCTCGGCGGCGTAGTCGGGGATCGAAACGCCCAGCTCGTGGGCAAGATCCTCGGCCACAGCCTTGTCGTGGTCGGTGGTGGTCGGCGAGCGGAATTCCAGCGTGTCGGACAGGATGCACGAGAGCGCCATCGCGCGGACCCAGTCGGGCATCTTGGCGGTGTCGTCGCCGATCAAGTCGTAAAGGATCGTCGCGGTGCAGGCGAGCGGGCGGATGGTGATGTCGATCGCGCGCTTGGTTTCGAGACCGCCCGCGAGCTTGTGGTGGTCGATGATCTGGCGCACGTCGGCGCCGCCTATCGAGGCGGGAAGCTCGGCGGGGTTGTTGGTGTCGACGATCACGCAAGCCTGGCCGGCCTCCACATCTTCGATGATCCGCGGTTTCGGCACGTTCCAGCGGGTGAGCACGAAGGCGGCCTCGGTATTGGGTTCACCAAGCAAAACCGCCTCGGCCTCGCCGCCTTTGACTTCGTTGAGGTACCAGGCCCAGATGATGGGCGAGCCGGTGGCATCGGTGTCGGGCGACTTGTGGCCGAAGACGAGCGTGGTCATGGGAGCATCCGTTCAACTTGGGTGTTTTCGCCCGGGTGTATACGGTTCCGGGGGCGCCTTGTCACGCGTCACTTTGCAGGTGCGGCATGATCGGGCCCCTCTTTCATTTAGGCCAAAGTACGCCGGGGGCGCGGGGGCAGAGCCCCCGCGCGGGTCGGATGGCGAAGCCATTCGAAAACCGGATTCTCAAAACTCGCCAAACACGTTAGCAACACCCCATGACCCGGATCCGTGAAACCGATCTCTACACGCCCGTCAAAGCCCACCTCGAAGCCGCCGGCTACGAGGTGAAGGCTGAGGTGGGGCCGGCCGATGTGGTGGGGGTCATGGGCGCGGAGATCGTTGTGGTCGAGCTCAAAGCCGGGTTTTCGCTCAAGCTTCTGCAACAGGCCGTGGCCCGGCAGAAGATCACCGATGCGGTCTATGTCGCCGTGCCCCGCTGGAAGGGCCGCCCCGGGTGGCAGGCGTTCAAGGGCAATGTCGAGCTTTGCCGGCGCCTCTGTGTCGGGGTGCTCACGGTGCGTCTCGCCGACGGGGTCGTCGAGGTGCATGCCGATCCGAGACCGTTTCGCCCGCGCAAGTCGCCCGCGCGCCGCGCGCGGCTGCTCGGCGAATTCGCCCGCCGGACAGGCGATCCCAATATCGGGGGCAGCGGCGGCAAGGTGGTCACCGCCTACCGGCAGGATGCGGCAAAACTGGCGGCCTATCTGGCGGCGCACGGCGCCAGCAAGGGGGCGGTGGTGGCGAAGGCCACGGGCGTGGCCCGTGCGACCGAGATGATGCGGGTAAACCACTACGGCTGGTTCGAGCGGGTCTCGCCGGGTGTCTACGGGTTGGCGCCCGCAGGGCTCGAAACCGGGGCTGGTGCCAAAAACCCGCCCGGTTGAGGCCCGTATGAGGCCCCGGTGAAGCAGGCGGCGGGAGCGAGACAAGCCCGGCAAGCCGGACTTTCGCCTGCGGCGGGCGTGCCGGGGGGCAAGCCCCCCGGACCCCCCGGCCCCCCCGGGGCCGGTCTCCGGGAGCGGCGACCGGCCTCACTTCCACCGGGCCCGGCACCGGCGTAGACTCGCTTTGCACAGGAGGATTCCCATGACCCATCCCGTTTTCGCGCCCGCAAACACCGCCGTCGTCACCGGGGGGGCTGCCGGCATCGGCCTCGCCGCCGCCCGCCGCTTTGCCGGCTTCGGCATGAAGGTGGTGCTCGCGGATCTGGGCGAGGACAGGCTCGCGGTCGCCGCCGAGGCGGTGCGCGCAGCGGGGGCGCCGGAGGTTGTGGGTGTGCCCTGCGACGTGTCCGACCGGACGGCCGTCGAAATGCTGCGCGCCCGGGTCGATGCGGAATTCGGCGGTGCCGATCTGGTGATGAACAATGCCGCGATCCAGCCGGGGTCGACCCTGTTTGGAAGTCCGGAGAGCTGGGCCCGGATCCTCGAGGTGAACCTCTGGGGGGTGATCAACGGGGCCCAGGTCTTCGCGCCCGGGCTGATCGGGCGCGACAAGCCCGGCGCGATCGTCAATACCGGCTCCAAGCAGGGCATCACCTCGCCGCCGGGCGACCCGGCCTACAACGTGGCCAAGGCGGGGGTGAAGACCTTCAGCGAGTTGCTCGCGCACGAGATCCGCGAGGCGGACCCGCAAGTGACCGCGCACCTCTTGATCCCCGGTTTCACCTTCACCGACCTCACCAGGGCCGAGCGGGTGGAGAAGCCCGCGGGCGCCTGGGAGCCGGGGCAGGTGGCCGATGCGCTGATCGAGGGGATGAACGCGAACGATTTCTACATCCTGTGCCCGGACAATGAGGTCAGCCGGGAGATGGACGCAAAGCGGATGGCATGGGCGATGGGCGACATCATCGAGAA
>DQCI01000130.1:0-3299 GCA_003545125.1 Paracoccaceae bacterium | reverse complement strand
CCGCATCGGGCCGCACCGGGCCGCACCAAGCCGCACCGGGCCGCATCGGGCCGTCGTTTCCGTCCGACCGCGCTTCGGGAGCGACGCGCGCCGCCCCTTGGCCGAAGCCGCGCGAGACGCAGCGATCTGCTATCTGGATGAAACAGACCAGCGACGAAGCGATATCGCAGGGCCGTCCCTTTTCAGTCCTTTACGACGGTCCGCGGCTTGGGCCAGGACGAGATCGCGCATTTGGAGCGCCAGCACCGGTTGGTTGCCGATGAGTTCGCCGACCCGTGCCGTATTGTCGTCGGTCCTCTCAACCACCTTGGGTCACCTGCACCTGCACCTGCACCTGCACAGGGATCGGGTCGGGGATCGGATCGGTCGGTTTTCGCGGACGCATGATATGCCGCCAGCCGGGCCGAACACTCCCCACCCGGCATGACGCAAGCGCGGTCAGGGCAGGGTCCCGGGCTGGTCTGGTAAACGCCCGTCGGCCGGGGGCGCCAAAGCGGTTTCGAAACCGCTTCACCACGCGATTTCGAAATCGCGTCTGCCCCGCGAAATCAAGCCGCGCGTTGACAGGTCCTCTTCGGTTGTGGCACCCTTTGGGTTCTTCGAGAGGAGCTTTGAGCCGATGATCAAGACCGGTTTCTGATCCCGCTGCACCTGCCGGCACCCGTGCCTGTGCTGGCCGTGAAACTCTCTCGAGGAGTACCCTGACGATGATCCTGCACGGCTGACCAGCTTGTTTGACGAGCCTGCTTGCCGGGCCAGTTTGACAGGCCNNGGCCTGCTTTACGGGCCTGCTTTACGGGCCTGACCCCGCGCGGCCCCGCGCGTTTTCCATCGTTACCGGAGGTCCTGAATGACCCGAAAATCCAAACCCGCCAAGCCGGCGGGCCTGTCCGGCCCGCGCGCCGGGCAAACCCCGCCTGCGCCGAAACCGAGCCGGACACCGGCGCATCTTCCCGGCCAGCCCACCAAAGGCGGCTTCGTGCGATCGGTGAAGCCGGTTCCCCTGCCCGGAAAGTCCCGCGGCCGGTGATAAACAGACCGGCGGAGGGCGGACCGGCCGCCCTCCGTTTCCGGGCCTGGGGTTTTCTCGGCGCCGGGCACAAGATTTTCCGCTCTCCCCCTGTTGACAGCTCATTCGCCCCCCCCTAGCTATGCGCCGTTAGCACTCGCCTTTGGTGAGTGCCAAAGCCCGGGAGGAGGTCTCGGGCTGATACGAAAACCAGAGCTGAGGAGCCCTGAAATGGCATTTACTCCCCTGCATGACCGCGTGCTCGTGCGTCGCCTCGAAGGCGAAGAGAAGACGGCCGGTGGCCTGATCATCCCCGATAGCGCCAAGGAAAAGCCCGCCGAGGGCATTGTGGTCTCGGTCGGCGCTGGCTTGCGCGACGACGACGGCGAGCGCATCGCCCCGGACGTCAAGGAAGGCGACAAGATCCTTTTCGGCAAGTGGTCGGGCACCGAGATCACCCTCGACGGTGACGAGATGCTGATCATGAAGGAATCCGACATCATGGGCATCATCGCCTGATCGTCGGCCCGGATATTTCAAGAATTCTGAACAGGAGCCAGCAACATGGCAAAAGACGTCAAGTTCGGTACTGACGCCCGCACCCGCATGCTCAGGGGCGTGAACATCCTCGCCGACGCGGTGAAGGTTACTCTCGGTCCCAAGGGCCGCAACGTGGTGCTCGACAAGTCGTTCGGCGCCCCGCGCATCACCAAGGACGGCGTGACCGTCGCCAAGGACATCGAGCTCGAAGACAAGTTCGAGAACATGGGCGCGCAGATGGTGAAGGAAGTCGCTTCGCGCACCAATGACGAGGCCGGCGACGGCACCACCACCGCCACCGTGCTCGCCCAGTCGATCGTGGTCGAGGGCATGAAGGCGGTTGCCGCCGGCATGAACCCGATGGACCTCAAGCGCGGCATCGACCTCGCCACCACCAAGGTCGTCGAAGCGATCAAGACCGCCTCGCGCGAAGTGAAAGACACCCACGAAGTGGCGCAGGTCGGCACCATCTCCGCCAACGGCGAAGAAGAGATCGGCCGCGAAATCGCCGAAGCCATGCAGCGCGTCGGCAACGAGGGTGTCATCACCGTCGAAGAGAACAAGGGCATGGAGACCGAGGTCGAAGTGGTCGAAGGCATGCAGTTCGACCGTGGCTACCTCTCGCCCTACTTCGTCACCAACCCCGACAAGATGATCGCCGATCTCGAGGATTGCGTGGTGCTGCTGCACGAGAAGAAGCTCTCCTCGCTGCAGCCGATGGTGCCGCTGCTCGAGTCCGTGATCCAGAGCCAGAAGCCGCTTCTCATCATCGCCGAAGACGTCGAAGGCGAGGCGCTCGCCACCCTCGTGGTCAACAAGCTGCGTGGCGGCCTGAAGATCGCCGCCGTCAAGGCCCCGGGCTTCGGCGACCGCCGCAAGGCCATGCTGCAGGACATCGCGATCCTGACCGGCGGCCAGGTGATCTCGGAAGACCTCGGCATGAAGCTCGAGAATGTCACCATGGACATGCTCGGCTCGGCCAAGAAGATCACCATCACCAAGGAAGAGACCACCCTCGTCGACGGTGCCGGTGACAAGGCCGAGATCGAGGCGCGCGTCGCCCAGATCCGCACCCAGATCGAGGAAACCTCCTCCGACTACGATCGTGAGAAGCTGCAGGAGCGGGTTGCCAAGCTCGCCGGCGGTGTCGCTGTCATCCGCGTCGGCGGCATGACCGAGATCGAGGTGAAGGAGCGCAAGGACCGTGTCGATGACGCGCTGAACGCCACCCGCGCGGCGGTGCAGGAAGGCGTGATCGTCGGCGGCGGCGTGGCGCTGGTTCAGGCGGCCAAGTTGCTCCTCGACCTCAAGGGCGAGAACGCCGACCAGGACGCTGGTGTCAAGATCGTGCGCCGCGCGCTCGAATCGCCGCTGCGCCAGATCGCCGACAACGCCGGTGTCGACGGCGCCGTGGTCGCGGGCAAGATCCGCGAATCGGACGACGTGGCTTTCGGCTTCAACGCGCAGACCGAGGCTTACGGCGACATGTTTGCTTTCGGCGTGATCGACCCGGCCAAGGTTGTCCGCACGGCGCTCGAAGATGCCGCGTCGGTTGCCGGCTTGCTCATCACCACCGAGGCGATGGTTGCCGATCTGCCCGCCAAGGAAGGCGCGGCCCCGATGGGCGGCGACATGGGCGGCATGGGCGGCATGGGCGGCATGATGTAACAGCCTTTTCGGGCCACCGGCCCGAAAAGGTCTGTTGCGCCAGGCGATCGGGCCAGCGGCCCGATCCGCCGACAGCGCAGCC
>DQCI01000090.1:2351-6429 GCA_003545125.1 Paracoccaceae bacterium | reverse complement strand
CGCCGGGTGCCCGTCGGGGCCCAGGCCGCACGCCGACTACAACACGCTCTGAAGCGGAACGGGGGGCGTCCATCGCCGCGCGCCGCTCAGAACCCGGTCGAGATCGACACGCCGAAGCGCCGTTCCTCGTCGTACGTCTCCTTGAGGATCGGTACCGCGTAGTAGAACCGCAGCGGCCCGAACGGGGTGTCCCAGTTAAGGGCGGCCCCGCCCGAGGCGCGCAGATTGAAATCGCCGGCGCCGGCAAAGGGCTCGGCATCGAGCCCCCAGACCGAGCCCGCGTGCAGGAACACGCCGCCGGTGATGCCGTATTCCTCCGGCAGGCCGATCGGGAAGTCGGCTTCGAGACGGGCCGCGGTATAGAGATTGCCGCCGAGCGCGTCTTCGTCGGTCGCGGTGAGGTCACGCGGGCCCATGCCCAACGAGGCGAAGCCCAGGACCTGCTGCGGCGACATCATGAACCGCTCGGTGATCCGGGTGCCCGGGCCGTCGTTGATCGAGGCAATCGCGCCGCCCTCGACGGTCGCCTTGAGGGTGACCTGGTCATTGAGCGCGGACGAGGTGACATTGCCGAGCACGGTGCCGCGGACATATTGGTTGTCGGCCCCGAGGCCGCCGACTGCGCCGCTGACCTTGACATAGGCGAAGGTCGGTTCCTCGAGCCCGTTGCGCCTTGTGTCGAAGGTGTAGTCGAGCCCGGCGGTGGCGCCGACCTGGCGCTCGCGGTCCGCTTCCGCCTGCATGATCACAGAATCGCCGGAGTAGCTCTGGATATTGGCAAGCTCGGCCCCGGCATTCACACCGATCGTCGACAGCTCGCTGATCGGGAACTGCATGTACGGCCGGAAGTAGCCGGTCGAGCTCTTGAACAGATCGTCGGCCCAGAAGCGTTCGGAATAGGAGGCGTTGACGCCGACGGTGAGGTCGCGGCCGAACAGGTTCGGCTCAGCGAAGCTGAAAGAATAAGTGCGCAGGTCGAGCCCGGCGGAGATTTCCAGCTTCAGGTACTGGCCCCGGCCGAGGAAGTTGGTTTCGGTGAAGGAGCCGATGAAGCCCACGCCCTCGCCGAGCGCGTAGCTGGCGCCCGCGGAGAAGCTGCCGGTGCCCTGCTCCTCGACATCGACATCGACCACGACGGTATCGGTCGAGGTGCCCTCTCGGGCGGAGACGTCGACGTTGGAGAAATACCCCAGCGCGCGGATCCGTTCGGCCGCGGCGCGGATGGCGCGCGGATTGAACGGGTCGCCCTCGACGACACTGAACTGGGTGCGGATGACCCGGTCGAGGGTGGTTTCGTTGCCTTCGATGTCGATCCGTTCGACCGAGACGCGGGCACCGCGCACGATGGCGAAGCTGATGTCGAGCGTCCCGGCGCGTTCATTGCGGGTGACGCGCGGATCCACACGCACAAAGCCGTAGCCGGCCTGTTGCAACGCCTTTTCCATCCGGGCGACGGCGCGGTCGAGCACGTCGGGGTTGTAGGTGGCGCCGGCGCGGACGTTGGCATAGCCTTCGAACTGGGCGGCGTCGATGCCCTCGACCTCGGAGATGGCCGAGATTTCACCGAAGGAAAACTGCTGGCCCTCGCGGATTTCGAAGGCGACGAAATAGCCGTCTTCCTGGCTGGTGATTTCGGAGGTCACCGCGACGGCGTCGAAGTCGGGGTAGCCGCGCGAGGCGTAGAAATCCTTGAGCACCTGCTTGTCGAACTCGACCCGGCCCGGATCGAAGGTGTCGACCTTGACGATGAAGCGCAGCAGACCCGCCTGTTTCGACGACACCACCCGGCGCAGGCGGGCATCGGAGAAGGCGCGGTTGCCGGTGAAGGTGATCCGCTCGATCTCGACGTTCTTGCCCTCGACCACCTCGAACACGAGGTCGACCGAGTTGTTGGCCCGGCGGATGATCTTCGGCGTCACCGTGGCGGCGATCCGGCCGCCGGCGGCATAGGCGTCGGCGATCATGTCGGCGTCGGCCTCGGCGGTCGCGGGGTTGAAGACATAGCGCGGCTTGGACTGGATCATTGCCAGCAGTTCTTCGTCCTTGAGCCGCTTGTTGCCTTCGACGTTGATCCGGTTGACCAACGGAAACTCGGTGAGCTTGACGACCAGGGTGCCGCCCGACGGTATCAGCTCGATCTCATCGAACAGACCGGATCCGGCGAGCCGCTGGTAGGCTGCGTTGAGCTGGCCATCGGATACGGTCTCGCCGCGGCCGATGCCGAGCAGCGAAGTGACGGTGCCCGGATCGACGGCATTGAGCCCTTCGATCTGGACAGAGGAGAACGAGTAGTTCGCCGCCAGAGCCGATCCCGGCAAGGTCGCCGAAGCCCCCGCCACGCCGACCAGAACGGCCAAGGCCGCCGGTTTCAGAACCGTGGTTGAAAGCAGCCCCCCGGCTGCGCCGCGCCGCGCTATTTTTTTCATGTGTCGGTATTCCGCAAAGAC
This sequence comes from Paracoccaceae bacterium, assembly GCA_003545125.1. Lineage (GTDB taxonomy): Bacteria > Pseudomonadota > Alphaproteobacteria > Rhodobacterales > Rhodobacteraceae > Sinisalibacter. The sequence continues at coordinate 3,982 of DQCI01000090.1, read as the reverse complement.
AGCCCTCTTTGCAGTCTGGTTACCGGGAAAGCCTTGTGGAGTCAAAGCGTCAAACGGCAAAGGCGCGGGGCCTGTGGCCGCGCGCCCATAGTCGTGCAAGCGAGAGTGGCGCCATCGTGTGCGCGCCCTCGTTCAGGTGTCGGGTGTCAGGAGACCGGGGTCAGTTGACCAGCGTGCCCAACCAGGCCCCCGCGCCAAGCGCGACGCCGATGGTGCCGATGTAAAGCAACCAATCCCAGTTGATTTGCATGAGCAGCGTCAAGCTGCGATAGCCTTGTTGAATGTGCTGCATGATCCGCGCACCCCGCCGAAGTTCTGAGTGGCTCGACGTTACGTGCGGTTTGTGGCGGGATGGTCGCCGAAATGTGGCATTTTCGCGGCGGATGCGCGGGTTTCGGCTGGTCCCCGGCAGCATCCGGCCGCGCCTGCCCTGCCCTTTGGCGCGTTGCGGGAGAAATGAATCGCCAATACCCTGCCACGCCTTCGGTAGTCCCGGGGTTTTTGGCCCAGGATACTGGCCCAGGATACTGGCGAAATCGGCTATATCAACGATTGCCCAAGACGCCCTACGGACAGAACAGGTCATTCGACAGCCCGAACACCATGATCGCGATCACCAGCACGAGGCCGATCATCGTCAACACGTTGAGCGCCTTCTCGGGCGGGGCCTTGCGGAACACCGCCTCGTAGGCGTGGAACATCAGATGCCCGCCGTCGAGCACTGGGATCGGGAACAGGTTGAGCAGCCCGATCGCCGTCGACAGCACCGCGACGAAGCTGATGAAGCTGCCGATGCCCTGGGACGCGGCATCGCCGCTGGTTTCGGCGATGGTGATGACGCCGCGCATGTTGCACGAGGAGATGTTGCCGGCGATCATGTGGTAGATGCCCGAGATCGAGGCGGTGATGATGTAGCCGACCGTGTCGATCCCGCCGCCGATGGCCTGGCCCAGCCCCGGGGCCCTGGTGGCCGGCTCAAACGCCAACCCGCCGCCGATGCCGATGCGCCAGACGGTAACATAGCCGCCGTCGGGCTGCGGTTCGTCGACCCGGCGGGGGGTGAGCGAGACCTCGAGGTTTTCGCCGCCGCGGTTGAGGCCGAGCAGCACCGGCGCGCCCTCGCCGCCTTCGATCAGGGCTTTCATGTCGGAGAACGTGCCGACCGGCACCCCGTCCACGGTTTCGATCAGGTCGTTGACCTTGAGCTTGGCGTCGGAGGCGGCCGATTGCGGCGCGACGTAGTCGACCATCGCCGGATAGGGATGCAGCGTCGAGACCGAGATCTCGCTGCCGTCGCGGCCCAGCGTCCAGTCGAGCGGGCTTTGATTGGGCAGGGCTTCGATGAATTCGGCGAAGCCTTCAAGCTCCGGCGTCGGCTGACCGGCGATGGCCAACACCTCGTCGCCCGGCTGGAGCACGCCGTCGACACCGGCAATGGGCTTGGCCTGGGCCACCGTCAGCGGGTCGGTCGGCACGCCCTGGCTGATCGCGAGACCGGTGAAGATAATGGCGGAGAACAGGAAGTTGATGAGCGGTCCGGCGGCCACGGTGGCGGCGCGCGCCCAGAGCGGCGCGCCATGCAGGGTCTGGCGCTTCTCCTCCGGAGACATCTGGGCCATCGCCGTCTCGTC
>DQCI01000090.1:0-2295 GCA_003545125.1 Paracoccaceae bacterium | reverse complement strand
ATCCGGCTGAACAGCACCGGTCCGGCGCCGATCGAGAAGATGTCGGCCTTGATCCCCGACCAGCGCCCGACGATGTAATGACCGAATTCGTGCACGCCGACAATCATCACAAGCGCCACGATGAAGGCGATAAGCGTCACGGCAAGGTTGCCGAATGAAGGGATCAGGCTCGCGAAGTCCATATCTGCTCCTATTGGCCCCGGTCTGGTGCCGGATTGTGGCGATCTCTCAAGTGGTTTCTATGATCCTTGCGGCTTCGTTACGGGCCATCTGGTCCGCCCGGAGCACGTTATCAAGGTTGATGTCGGCATGAATGAGGCCGCTGTCGGCCGAAAGGCGGGTCAGCACCTCCTCGACGACCTCCGACATGCGCACGAAATTGATCCGGCCCGCGATGAAGCCGTCGAGCGCGGCCTCCTTGGCGGCGTTGAACACGGCGCCCGAAAGACCGCCGGCCTGCATGACCTCGCGCGCGAGGCGCAGCGCCGGCCAGCGGGTCTCGTCCGGCGCGCGAAACTCGAGCGCGCCGATGGCGGCAAGGTCGAGCCGGTCGACCGGAAGGCGCTTGCGTGTGGGCCAATGCAGCGCGTAGCCGATGGCGTGGCGCATGTCGGGCGGGCCGATATGGGCCATCAGCGCGCCGTCGTTGAAGCCGACGAGGGCATGGACCAGGCTTTGCGGGTGCACGAGGACCTCGATCTTGTCCGGGCCGACGCCGAAAAACTCATGCGTTTCGATGAGTTCCAGCGCCTTGTTGAACATCGAGGCGGAATCGATGGTGATCCGCTGCCCCATGTCCCAGTTCGGGTGCGCCGAAGCCTGTGCGAGCGTGGCTTCGGCCAGTTTTTCGATTGGCCAGTCGCGGAAAGCGCCACCGGACGCGGTGATGATGATCCGCTCGACCGCGGACATCTCTTCGCCGACGAGCCCCTGAAAGACCGCGCTGTGCTCGCTGTCGACCGGCAGCAGGCGCGCGCCTTTGTCGGCGTGCTTGCGCGCCGTCTCCAGCACCAGCGGCCCTGCGGTGACAAGGGTTTCCTTGTTGGCGAGCGCCAGGGTCGCGCCTTCTTCCAGCGCGGCGAGCCCCGGCGGCAGGCCGGCGGCGCCGACAATGGCGGACATGACCCAATCGGCCGGGCGGCGCGCGGCCTCCTCGATAGCCCTGGCCCCGGCGGCGGTCTCGATACCGGACCCGGCCAACCGGTCGCGCAGCTCGGCGAGGTTTTCCTCATGGGCGGTGACGGCGATCTCGGCTTGGAGCTGGAGCGCCTGCTCGGCGAGGCGCGCGACGTTGTGGCCGCCGGTGAGCGCAACGGTCTCGTAGGCCTCCGGGTCGCGGGCGATCAGGTCGATGGTCGACTCGCCGATGGAGCCGGTGCTGCCGAAAATGGATATGCGTCGTGTCACTCGGCTCCTCCTTCAGAATGCCAGCGCGAAGACGATGGTTACGGCGGCGGCGGCGATCATCGCGTCGAGCCGGTCCATGAACCCGCCGTGGCCCGGGATCAGGTGCGAGGCGTCCTTCACGCCGACGCGGCGCTTGATCGCGCTGGCGGCGATGTCGCCCATCTGGCCCGCAAAGGCAACGACGACGGCGGCCAATGCCCCGATGAGCGCCGAACCGAGCAGCCCGCCGAGCGCAAATGCGCCGAAGATCGCGGCGCCGATCCAGCCAGCGACCGTGCCGGACCAGGTTTTCTTTGGACTGATCCGCGGCCAGAACTTGGGCCCGCCGATCAGGCGTCCGGCAAAATAGCCGAGCGTGTCGGACAGGATCACGATGCCAACGACAACGACAAGCCAGGAGAACCCCCAGGGGTCGAGACCGGTGAACAGAAAGAACTGAGCGCCAAACTGGATCACGAAACCGTAGGCGACCCAGATCCATCGCGCGTCCTTGAGGGAAAGGATCCCGAGCAGTGGCGGCAGCGCCATCACGCCCCAGGACGCATACTGAAAGCTGCGGATCGTCTCCCCGTCCTGTCCGGTCAGGAAACCCGCGGCCAGCAGGGCAAGCGGCACGGCGAGAGACGCGGCGAGCGGGACGGACCGCGAAGGCTGAATACCGGGCTCGCAGAGGCGGGCAAGCTCCCAGCCCATCAGCACCGCGACCACCATCACCAGAAGCGCCCAGAACAGGCCACCCACCCAGAGCGCGGCACCGGAAACCACGAGCATGACGATGGCGGAGACGACGCGGGTGCCGAGGTCACCCCAATTGGCGGACGTCCGGCCAGCCGCATGGCCTTTCGGTAGGCCGGGCGGTAGGCTGGGCGGGGGCGGCGCCGATGGATC
>DQCI01000265.1:41761-45757 GCA_003545125.1 Paracoccaceae bacterium | reverse complement strand
GGCGCCACCACCGTCGCCGCGACGATGATCGCGGCGCATCTGGCGGGTATCGACGTGTTCGCGACGGGCGGGATCGGCGGCGTCCACAGGGGGGCCGAGACCAGCTTCGACATCTCCGCCGACCTCGCCGAGCTGGCCCAAACGCCGGTGACAGTCGTGGCTGCGGGAGCCAAGGCGATCCTCGACATCCCCAAGACGCTCGAAGTCCTCGAGACCTCCGGCGTCCCGGTGATCGCTTACGGACAGGACGCCTTCCCCGCCTTCTGGTCGCGCTCATCGGGGCTGCGCGCCCCTCTTCGCATGGACGCGCCGCAAGTGATTGCCCGCGCCGCGCAAATCCGCGCCGAGCTGGGCCTGCCCGGCGGCCAACTGGTCGCCAACCCGATCCCCGAAGAAGACGAGATTGCCGCCGAGACCCTCGCCCCGGTCATCGCCGCCGCCCTCGCCGCCGCCGACGCGCAGGGCATCGCGGCCAAAGAGGTCACGCCCTTCCTGCTCGACCATATCTTCCACGCCACCGACGGCGCTTCGCTCACCGCCAATATCGCGCTGGTGATGAACAACGCCCGGCTTGCCGCGAAAATCGCCCAGGCTTTCGCCAGTAACCTCTGACAAAGCGGCGTTACTGGCAGCGAAGGCCCATTGCCGCGCTGCCGCAAACCCCCTACATAACCGCGAAGCGCAGCGGCAAATCCGGGACCCATGGACCTCAAGGACCTCCAGCACATGTCAGGCGACGGCGAGCATCCGCACGCCGACAAGTCACGTTTGCGCCGCTGGCTGCTGCGGCCGGTCACGGCGTTTCGCAACAACTTCCTCGCCGGCCTTGTGGTGGTCGTGCCGATCGCCATCACCATGTGGCTGATCTGGACCTTTGTCGGCTGGATCGACAGCTGGGTCATGCCCTTCGTACCCGGCTACTACCACCCCGACGTGCTGATCGACCGATGGTTCGGATCGAGCCCGTGGTTCATATCGGTCTTCGGGGAAGAAGACATGCATGTGGATGTGCGCGGTGTCGGCGTGGTATTTTTCCTGCTGTTCACCTCGATCGCCGGCTGGATCGCCAAGGGCGTGATCGGCCGCAGTCTTCTCGCCTGGGGCGAGCGGATCGTCGACCGGATGCCGGTGGTGCGCTCCCTCTACTCTGGCGTCAAACAGATTGCCGAGACGGTGTTCGCGCAGCAGGAATCGAAGTTCGACCAGGCCTGTCTCGTCGAGTACCCGCGCAAGGGGATCTGGGCCATCGCCTTCATCTCGACCACGGCCAAGGGCGAGATCGACACGTCGATCCCGGTCGAAGAGCCGGTGGTCTCGGTCTTCCTGCCGACCACCCCGAACCCGACCAGCGGGTTTCTTCTGTTCGTGCCACAGCACTCGGTCATCATGCTCGACATGTCGGTCGAGGACGCGGCCAAGCTGGTGATTTCGGCGGGGCTCGTCTACCCGAACGGCAAGGACGCCAAAGCGGCTGCCGANNGCCGAGGCCGCCGCGCCCACGCACGCGGACGCATGACCGCAGCCGCCTTGACCGGCTTTGTCACCGGCCTCAGCCTCATCCTCGCCATCGGCGCTCAGAATGCTTTCGTGCTTCGCCAGGGGCTGCTGCGCCAGCACGTCTTCCCCTTGGCCCTGTTCTGCGCCGCCTCCGACGCGGTGTTGATCGCCGCCGGTGTGGCCGGGTTCGGCGCGCTCACCGCCTACTGGCCCGGCCTGCCGCTGGTGATGAGCCTGGCAGGGGCCGCCTTTCTGGTGGTCTACGGCTTGACCCGCCTTGCCGCCGCCTGGCGCGGCGGCCATGCGATTGAGAACGGCGCTGGGGCCCAGAGCCTGCGGCGCACGCTCGCCATCGCCGCAGCCTTCACCTGGCTCAACCCGCATGTCTACCTCGACACGCTCGGGCTGGTCGGCGCGGTCTCGACCGGCTTCGCCCCGGGAAGCGACCGGCTCGCGTTCGGCATCGGCGCCACCGGCGCGAGTTTCGTGTTCTTCTTCGGTCTGGGCTACGGGGCGCGGCTGATCGCGCCGGTCATGCGCTCTGCCTTCGCCTGGCGTTTTCTCGATGCCGGGATCGGGGTGACAATGCTGGCCATCGCCGCCAAGCTGGTCCTCGGGGTGATCTAGACCAAGCGCCGGCACCGGCTGTTTTGCGCTTTCCCCGGCGCAGGACATTCTCGGGAAACGACCGCAACAGCCTTGATGACCACGCAAAAAAAAGACGCCGGCACAAGGCCGGCGTCAAGTCATTGAGGCAGGTTTCATACAGGCAAGAAACCTATCGAGCAGTGAGATTGTTATAGCCGCTCGCGAGGGCCATTCCAAGCTAAAAGTTTGAAATGCTTGGCGGCGCTCTCTACCATCCACAGCGACGAAACGCGGATCGTAGAGGAACATTATCAAAATGCGACCAGGACTCACCCATCGCCTCGCTTCACAATCCCGAACGATTCTTGGACTTGTCGCGCTTTTTTTGGGCATCTTCGCCGGCGCCGCAAGCGCCGAACCCGGCCATGGGATCGCCATGTACGGCGCCCCGGCCCTGTCGGCTGATTTCACCCACCTGCCCCAGGCCAACCCCGCGGCCCCCAAGGGCGGCCGGATCGTGTTCGCCGAATCGGGAAGTTTCGATTCGCTGCAGCCGGTTATCCGCAAGGGCCGCGCACCCTGGCAATTGCGGTTCATGCTGTTCGAAACCCTGATGGGCCGCAGCTATGACGAACCCTTCACGCTCTACGGGCTGCTGGCCGAAAGCGTCGAAACCGATCCGGACCGCGCCTGGGTCGAATTCACCCTGCGCGCGCAAGCGCGGTTTTCCGACGGAAGCCCGGTCACCATCGAAGACGTGATGTGGTCCTACGAGATCCTCGGCACCTTGGGCCACCCGCGCTACGCCGGCGCCTGGGAAAAGGTCGCAACCATGGAACAGACCGGGCCGCGCAAGCTGCGGTTCACGTTCAACGAGCCCGACCGCGAGTTGGCGCTGCTCATGGGCATGCGCCCGATCCTGAAGAAGGCGCAATGGGAGGGGGTCGATTTCGAAGAAAGCGGGATCGACATCGTGCCCATCGGCTCCAGCCCTTACATGATCGACGATTTCGAGACCGGTCGTTCTCTGGTGCTGAAACGTAACCCCGACTACTGGGGAGCGGATGTGCCGTTCATGAAAGGCCAGGCCAATCTCGACGAGATCCGGCTCGACTATTATGGCGACGGCGACGTGGTGTTCGAGGCCTTCAAGGCGGGCGTTGCCTCGACTTACCGCGAAACCAACCAGAAGAAATGGGAGACGCAATACGACTTTCCGGCCGTCCGGGCCGGCGATGTGGTGCTCTCCGACATTGCGCACCGGCGCCCCACCGGCATCAATGGGTTCGTGATGAACACCCGCGCCGACCAATTCAAGGATTGGCGGGTGCGCGAGGCGATGATCCAGGCGTTCAACTTCAACTTCATCAACGCCACGCTCAACGGCGGGACCCTGCCCCGGATCACCAGCTATTTCGACAATTCGGTCCTCGGCGCCGACATCGAGGCGCCTGCCGGGGGCCGGGTCGCCGAACTGCTCGCCGCGCATGAGGCCGCGCTTCTGCCCGGGGTGATGGAGGGCTACGCCCTGCCCGTCTCAGACGGGTCCGAGCGCAACCGCAAGGGTATCGCGGCGGCGATGGGGTTGATGGAGGCGGCCGGCTACAGCGTGGAAGACGGGGTGATGACCGGCCCGGACGGCAAGGCCTTCACCTTCGACATCCTGGTCAGCCAGAACGCCACCGAGAGCCGGAACATCCTCGACATCTACATCGCGGCGCTCGAGCGGCTCGGGATCACGCCGTCGATCACGGCGGTGGACACGGCGCAGTACAAGGAACGTACGCAAGGGTTCGATTTCGACATGGCGCCCTATGTGCGCGGTCTCTCGCTCAGCCCCGGCAACGAGCAGAAGCTCTACTGGGGCGCCGAGAAGGCCGATGTCGAGGGCTCGCGCAACTGGATGGGCGT
>DQCI01000265.1:36700-41629 GCA_003545125.1 Paracoccaceae bacterium | reverse complement strand
AACGTCAGCCACGTCGCCCATGTCAAGGAGCTGCACTATCCCGATCATGTGCCGATGTACGGCGACTGGCTCGGCTACCAGCCCGAGCTCTGGTGGTGGGAGGAGTGATTTCGCCATCCCGGAGGCGTGCCTTTGGCACGAGCCGCGCGGGGGCTTCGCCCCGCGCGTCCCTGCCCCATCTGGCCAAGGTGAAGGTGGCGCGGCGCGCGCGGTTCGCCCGCGAAAAAGTTGTTAGCGCTATCTTCTTTGAAAACAAAACCTTGCCCCCCTGTCCGAGTTCGCCCACCCTTCGCCCGCACGGCATTTTCTCTGGTTCGCCCCCCTCGACGGGGTGTAACGCCGGAGACTAGCTCCCAACATCATGGGTGCGGCAGGCGCGGTCAGCGCTCCCCCGGCAGCAACAGCGAGGCGTCGCCGTAGCTGAAGAACCGGTAGCGCTCGGCAATCGCATGGGCATAGACCGCGCGCATCCGCTCATAGCCCATCAGCGCCGAGACCAGCATCATCAGCGTCGACCTTGGCAGGTGAAAGTTGGTCATCAGGGCGTCGGTCACCCGAAAGTCGAACCCCGGCCGGATGAAGATATCTGTCTCGCCCAGCCAGGGGGCGATCTCCCCTGCCCGCCCGGCGCTCTCGATCAGCCGCAGCGCCGTGGTGCCCACCGGCACGATCCGCCCGCCCGCCGCCTTGGTCGCGGCGATCTCGGCGGCGGCGGCCTCGGTCACTTCGCCCCATTCGGCGTGCATCCTGTGGCTGTCGAGGTCCTCCACCTTGACCGGCAGGAAGGTTCCTGCACCGACATGCAGCGTCACCCGGGTGGTCGTGACGCCTCGGGCCTCGAGGGCCGCCAGCAACGCCGCGTCGAAGTGGAGCGAGGCGGTGGGGGCCGCTACGGCCCCGGGGCGCGTGGCCCAGACGGTTTGATAGTCGTCGCGGTCCTGGGCGTCGGCGCGCCGCTTCGCTGCGATGTAGGGCGGCAACGGCATCTCTCCGGCCGCGGCGAGCGCCGTGTCGAAGTCGTCTCCGGTGAGGTTGAACTGAAGCAGCGCCTGACCCGCCTCGTCGCGGCCTTCGAACCGGGCGCTGAGCCCGCCCGTGAAGCCGATCTCTTCGCCCTCTTTCAGCTTGCGCAGCGGCTTGACCAGCGCGGTCCAGCCGCCGGTGGAGGTCGGCGCGAGCAAGGTCGCTTCGATCGCCGCTTCAGCGCTCCCGCGCCGCCGGATGCCGCGCAGCCGGGCCGGGAGCACCTTGGTGTCGTTCAGCACCAATCGGTCGCCGGGGCGCAGGACCTCCGGCAGGTCGATCGCGTGGCGATCGGTGATCGTCGTCTCGGTGGCCACCAGCAAGCGCGCCGAAGAGCGTGGCCTTGCAGGCCGCGTTGCGATGAGGTCTTCCGGCAGGTCGAAATCATAGTCTGCGAGACGGCTGCCCGGCTCGGCCCCCGCGGCGCCTTTGGCGGGGTCAGGGGAGCCGCCTTCGGCGGATTTCGGGGGGCCGCTTTCGGCGGTGGTCGGGTCACGCGAGGTCATACGGTCACTCTGGGGGTCATTCTTCGGGCGTCGACGGTGTTTCGGGCGGGGCGCGGCGGAAAACCTCGCGCAGCACCCCCGGCGTCAGGATCGAGAGCGGGTTGACCCCGACGTCGGGGCTTTCGGCGGCCCCCTTGAGGGTGAAGTTGAACCCGACCAGCCCTTCGCCGTCGCGCGGGCTGAACACCCGGCCGAGCGCGTTGACGATGAACAGCGGCGAGAGCACGCCCTGCATGTCGATCTGCCCGCCCTTCATGTCGTAGTAGCCGTCGAGCGAGATCCCCATCGAGGGTCCGACGGCCGAGGACCGGTAGAGCGTAACCGCGTTTGGCGAGAGCCGGAACCGTCCCTCGACCTCGTTGAACCGGATCCCGTCGCCCTGCAACTGGTCGGGCAGCCCGACGATCGACACGGCGGACAACATCGCCGCCATCGCCGGAGCATCGACGACACGGATGTTCGTAATCGTGAACTCGCCCTCGTAGGTGCCCACCCCGGCCACCGGCGCGAGGATCAGGTCGAGCTTGCCGCCCTTGGCTTTCGCGAAGATCCCGGTCTCGCGCAGCACGTCCCCGGCCCGGTTCGACGTCAGGCGGATGGCTGCGCCTTCGCTGGTCTGGGCGACAGTGCCTTCGATCGTATTGCCGGAGAAGACCCGGCCCGAGAAATTGCCCGAGAAACCGTCCGCGAGGTCGAGATCGGCGCGCAGGTTGCGCAGCCGGATGTTGTCGGTGACGATCAACTGGTTGAGGGCGAGGGTCAGCGGCTGGCGCGGTCCGGGCGCGCCGCCGCCGCCGCCACTGCCATCGAAGTCAATGCTGCGCAGGTCGATCGTCCCGCCCGGGACCGTGATGGCCACCGGCAGGCCGGCGCCCCGGCCGGTGAGCACCAGCGGGGCGTTGAGCCAGGAGCCGAGGCGCACGCGCTCGAACACCGCCTCCCCGAGCCCGCCGCCCTCGGCGGTTGTGACCGTGCCCTTGGCCCTGAGATCGGGCGCCTTGAAGTCGAGTGCCGTCACCTCCGGCCGGTCGCCCAGCAGGACGGTGAGGTCGAGCCTGCCCGTTTCGTCCGCCGCCTTCTGCCAACCCGTCCCGGGGATATCCATGCCGAGCCCGCTGAGATTGGATGTCAGCATCAGCACCGGTGCATCGCCCGGGCCCCCGAGGTCGATGTCGAACCGGCCGCGGGTGCTGCCCGAGACCATCGCGGCCACGTCCTCAAGGCCGAACTCGCTCAGCGACGCCGGCGTGATCTCGAGCGTGCCGGCGATGGTGGCAGGCAGGTTCACCCCGCTGACCATCGGCATCATCCAGGTGCCGTCGGCACGGGCCAGCCCGATCCGGACCGGGCCGGTTACCTCGATCCCGGTATTGCTGGCGCGCAAGTCGAGCGCGTCGGCCAGCAGCAGCTTGTCCTCGATCAACACATCGGAGGAGACACCGGTCAGACGGGCGGAAATGTCGTACTTGATGTCCTCGGCCGGCGGCCCCCCCGGAACGAGCGGGAATGTGATCCGCCCCTCGGCCACCGCCGCGCCGCGGGCCATGTCGGGGCCGAGATCTTCGCCGGTGCCGTTGAACACGTTGAAAGGCGCGTCCGCCAGCACCGAAAGCACGCTCCGGATCTCGCCCGAGAGCTCGAGATTGACCGTGCCGACCTTGTCCGGCCGGCGCCCGGTGGGGATCAGATAGCTGGTGCCGGAGAGATCAAGCTCCACCCCGTCCGGCGCCGTCATCGACGCCGTTTCGGCGACGATCACCGTTCGTTTCGGCGCCAGGCTGACATAGCCGTTTTCGACCCGAAGCGGGGCCAGCCCCTTCACCGGCCGCACTTCGGCGCCTTCGATCCCGAACGTGCCGTTCATCTTCAGCTTGCCGTCTGGCGCCTTGCGAAAGGCGAGCGACCCATCGACCACATGGCCGCCGTCGACATGGCTGGCGACCCAGTCGCGGGCCCTGGCCTCGACCGCGGTCGGCCAGAGCGCCTGCACCTCAGCGGCACTGGCGCGTTCGACCTCTGCGTCAAGCGAGATCCACCAGCCCGCGCCATCTGCGCCGAGCTTGCCGCGCGCCTCGTAGCGGTTGTCGCCGCGGTGGGCGACGATCTGGCCGAAATCGATCTGGAACGGATCGAGCCGCACCCTCAGATCGGCGGTGCCGCTGTCGATCTCGATCGGCGCGGCAAAGAAATCCGGCGGTGAAAGGGTCGCGTGCGGGATATCGACCTGGCCGATCAGGCTGTTCGGCCAACCATTGCGGATATCGGCGAGGTAAACATGGCCCTCGGCCGCAAAAGCTCCGATCTCGCTTTCGAGCGAGGCGCCGGAGAAGTCGATGCGCTGCCGGATCGGGTCGAAGTCGATGTAGATCTTGGCGCCGTCGAACTGCGCCGGCGGCGCGCCGGGCACCGGCGACAACCCGCCGGCGCCGACCTGCAGGGTGCCTGCCAGCTCTTCGAGGCCGCCATCGGGGTTGACCGAGGTGCGCAGCGCGCCCGAGATCGGCGCATCGATGACGCTGAGAAAGGCCATGACCGGCGATTGTGCCGCCATGTCGCGGGCAGCGGCGTTTTGAAACCGGACCGATACGCTGGCTTCCGAGCTGTCGCGCGCCGACCGGAAGGAGAAATTCGTCGAGGCCAGTTCTTCGGTCTGGTTGAACACATTGAACCGCACGTTGGTGTCGATGAAGGCGGCCTGCGGGACAATGTCGAGCTCACCGTCGGTCACCTGCCAGATCCGCCCCGAGCGGGCGTCTTCGAGCGTCACGGTAAGGTCGGTGGCCCCGAGCCAGGCGACGCGCGACACCGGGCCGCGCTCAAACATCGCGTCAAGCTCGTCGAGCAAGGCGGCGATGCTGCCGGTCGCGCCGACGTTCTGGCCGAGCGCCAGGTCGAAGGCCCCGTTCTGGAGGCGCCGCAGCGTCACCTGGGCGCCCTGCAATTCCATGTGACTCGGGACCAGCTGGCCTTTGAACGCGGCGCGGCGGCTGAGGCTCATCTCGACGGCATTGAGCTGGGCGAGCGTCAGCCCGCTCGCGTCGCGCAGGCCCACATCGACCAGCCGAAGCCGCGGACGTCCGCCGCGCGTGAGCCCCGCCTCGACCCGGGCGAGCGATACCGAGCCCGACGGCAGGGCCGCGTTCAACTCATCGGTGACGCGCGCATTCACCCAAGGCGGCAGGATCACCACCCGGCCGGTCAACGCCATCGAAGACAGAACCAGGGCAAGCGAGATCAGAAGGATCGCAATGAGGGACCACAGCGACAGGTGCAGGTGCAGCCGCCGCGGCCGCCAGCGCGCGGACCGCGCGGCATCAAGCCCACGGAGGCCTGTCTCGGGCGCTCGTGACGTACTATCGCTCATGGGGCCGTTGCTCGCACTCCACCGTTGCCCGGCGTT
>DQCI01000265.1:29240-36678 GCA_003545125.1 Paracoccaceae bacterium | reverse complement strand
GCCTGTCGCCTTAGAAACCGGGGTTTAGATGATGCTGAGGGGGAAGCAAGGAAATGTCCACAGAACTCGTTAGAATCGGCGCGAAAGCGCCGGATTTTGCACTGCCGCGCGACGGTGGCGAAATGGTCAGCCTCGCCGATTTCGCCGGTCGTCCCGTCGTCGTGTTTTTCTACCCAAAGGCCTCGACCCCCGGCTGCACCACCGAGGCCTGCGATTTCACCGCCCGGATGGCGGGTTTCGAGGCGGCCGGCGCCGCGGTTCTCGGTATATCGAAAGACACGGTCAAGCGGCAGGAGACCTTCGCCGCGAAGCAGGATCTGTCGATGCCGCTGCTGTCCGACGCGCAAGGCGATGTTTGCGAGCGCTACGGGGTCTGGGCCGAGAAAAAGAACTACGGCCGCACCTACATGGGGATCGTGCGCACGACGGTGCTGATCGCGGGCGACGGCACCATCGCGCAGGTCTGGACGAAGGTGAAGGTCGCCGGCCATGCCGAGGCGGTGCTGGCGGCGGTGCAGAGCCTGTGAGTCTGACGCTGGCACAGATGGCCGAGGCGGTGCTGCGGACCGCCGACGGGCGCGAGAAAGCAGCGCTTTCCCTGCGGCATGCAGCCGCATGGGCGGCCGCGCGCGCCGCCGGCGCGCCGCTCGAAATCGGGAGCGCCGCCCCGCCCGACCGCCCTGCCCGCCCCGAGCGCCCGGAGCTTCTCGACCCGCGCGACGTGCCGCGGCGCCGTCCCGGCAGCGAGAAGGGGCGCGTCGCCCTGTTGCACGCCGTCGCCCATATCGAGCTCAATGCCGTCGATCTGCACTGGGATATCATCGCCCGCTTCACCGACACACCGATGCCGCTCGGCTTTTACGACGACTGGGCGAAGTCGGCGGGTGAAGAAGCCAAGCATTTCAATCTCGTGTGCGACACACTTGAAGCGATGGGTTCACATTACGGCGCGCTGCCCGCGCATGCCGGCATGTGGCGTGCGGCCGAAGACACCGCCGAGGATCTCATGGGGCGGCTTGCGGTCGTGCCGATGGTGCTCGAAGCGCGCGGGCTCGACGTGACCCCGGGCATGATCGCGCTGTTCGAGGCCGCGGGCGCCGCCCAAGCGGTCACGGTGCTGAAGACGATCTATGCCGAGGAGGTCGCGCACGTCGCCTACGGCTCGAAATGGTTCCATTTCCTGTGCGGCCGTTTTGAGCGCGACCCAAAAGAGCAGTTCCACACGCTTGTCCGGCGCTATTTCCACAGCCCCCTCAAGCCGCCCTTCAACGAGGAAAAGCGCGCCGAAGCCGGGATGCCGCCGGATTTCTACTGGCCGCTGACCGAGACCCGCTGACCGCACGGCGCGGGCTGGCCTGTCGCATGACGATCAGCCGGGCAGTCTGTCGGGCAGTCTGTCGGGATGGAGACCGATGTCGGCGGCGGACCTCCTGCGACTGGCAGCCCAGAGCCCGCAGGCGCGCGCTTTCCCGGCGGCAAAGGACCGGAGCGACGGGTCGCGCGACCGGAGGAACACCGGCCGCCGAGGTCGTCGCCCGACCCGGGAGACCGACCTGGACCCCGACCGAGATCCCGACCGAGATTCCGACCGCGAGCATGAGCGTTTTAGGCCGGACCGTGTCTGCCATTCCCACCTGTACGACGGCGCCGTAGTGCCCACTCACCTGGCCAGGCCGCAGATTGTCCATGCGGCCGTTGACAGCCCCCGCGATTGTCGCCAACCCCGCGACAATGAAGCCAGAATCGGCGATTTGTCGCCGCTTGCCTGAACGCGGCCAGGCTTCGGTCGGACCCAACTTGCCTCCCGTCCCCCCCCGGGTTAATCACGGAGACACGATGCGGGCCGAGGGGAACGGGGCCCACGCGAAACGGGATGGGGTGAACAGGTATGAACCTGTGATGAACAGACTAATTCACAGACTGAATCACAGTCTTGAACGCAACTTCCCTGAGCAGCGGGTCTTCCTGCGCTCGGACGAGGGTACGCGGTTCGTGATCGTGACGCCCCTGACCCAGGTCACCGGCTGGTTCGTGAGCGCAGCGTTCGTGGCTTGGGCCATCATCGCCACCGCGGTTCTGATGATGGATTCGATCGGTTCGGGCAGCATCCGCGACCAGGCGATGCGTGACCAGGTGTTCTACGAGGACCGCTTGCAGAAGCTCGCCGCCGAACGCGACAGCAGCGCCCGCGAGGCGCTCGCCGCGCAGTCCCGTTTCGCCCAGGCGATGGACCGGATCTCGGCGATGCAGTCGGAGCTCTTGGCGTCGGAGCAGGCCCGCGTGGAGTTCGAGACCGGGCTGACCGCGATCCAGAAAAAGCTCGGCACCGCCGTTGTCGCCCGCGACGAAGCCCGCGCCATGCTCGACACGGTTCTGGCCGAGGCGCGCGAGACCGGCGCGCCCCTGCCCGGAGACGATGTCCCGACCGGCGCCGACGCCTCCGTGGCGTTCCTGACCAACGCGTTGGAGACCACCGCGGCCGAGCGCGACGCGCAGGCGGCAGAGGCCGCCGAGGCCGAGGAATTCGCCGAAAACCTGATCTTCGAACAACGCCTGCGCGACGAGCGCAACGACCAGATCTTCCGTCAGCTCGAGGACGCGGTGACCGTGTCGCTGGAGCCGCTCGACAAGATGTTCGAAGCCTCCGGCATGTCGACGAACGAGATCCTCGACACCGTCAAGCGCGGCTATTCGGGCCAGGGTGGCCCGCTGATGCCGCTGGTGATCTCGACCAAGGACAGCGAGATCGATGCCGATACCGCGCGCGCCAACGAGATCCTCGACGCGCTGGACCGGATGAACCTTTACCGGATCGCCGCCGAGAAGCTGCCCTTCGGCATGCCGGTGAAGAGCTCCTTTCGCTACACCTCCGGGTTCGGCATGCGCTGGGGCCGGCTCCACGCCGGAACCGACATGGCCGGGCCGGTTGGCTCTCCGATCTACGCCTCTGCCGACGGGGTGGTGGTCGAGGCCGGCTGGGTGTCGGGCTACGGGCGTCTCATCAAGATCAAGCATGAATTCGGCGTCGAAACACGCTATGGTCATCTTTCGGCCATCAAGGTCAGTAAAGGACAAAGAGTCTCGCGCGGCGAGCGGATCGGTGATATGGGAAATTCCGGCAGGTCGACCGGTCCGCATCTGCACTATGAAATCCGCGTGGGCGGCAACCCGATCGACCCGATGATATACATCAAGGCAGCGAGAAATGTTTTCTAAAAGCAGGATCAACGAACCCGGACCGAAGCAGGCAGGAGAGCCCGACGTGAAGCCGACAACTTCCGAAGCCCCGAAACCGACCGGCACGATGCCCTCCGCACCGCCGGCGCCCAAGACGAAAGCCCCGGCCTCGACTTTGTCGTCGGATCTCGTCGTCAAGGGCAATATGAAATCTACCGGCGACATCGTTATCGAAGGCACCGTCGAGGGCGACATCCGCGCCCACATGCTGACGGTCGGCGAAACCGCAACCGTCAAGGGCGAGGTGGTGGCCGACGACGTTGTCGTCAACGGTCGTATCATCGGCCGGCTCCGTGGCCTCAAAGTACGTCTCACCGCCACCGCGCGGGTCGAGGGCGACATCGTCCACAAGACCATCGCGATCGAGAGCGGCGCGCATTTCGAGGGCTCGGTTCAGCGCCAGGAAGACCCGCTGAACACCTCGGGCAAAAAAGTCGGCATCAAGGGCGAAGCCTGACCCGGACAGGGCACCGTCCACCGAACGCAAACCCAATTCGCGGCCCTTCCCGATGCCTCTGGAAGGGCCGTTTTTCATTGCGGCCACCATGTTGCCCGGATGCCGGGCCGCTGCGAGGACGCGATGAAGCTGGCACACATCGCCCTCTCGACCATCGACCCGGAAGAGGCCGCCCGGTTGTGGCGCGACTGTTTCGAAGCTCGGATCGGCCAACGCACCGAGAGCCGCAACCGGCCCGGAACTGCCGCGCGTTTCGCGCCCCTCCCCGGCCGCGACCTCCAGATCGAATTGATGGAAGGGCCTTGGGTCGGGGCGCTCTCTGGTGAGGCCCGCGGCCGGGCGCATGTCGCGGTCTCGGTCGGATCAGTCGCCGAGGTCGACCGGATCGCCAAAACGGTTCGGCACGGACGGATTGCACGTCCGCGCCCCGCGCTGGACCGGCGACGGCTGCGACGAAGCTGTTGTGCGCCCCCCGAATGGAGCCTTGAGCGCGAACGTCGAGGCGCCGCGCCCCGCGCCACAACCACGTAAGAACAACAGGCTACCCGCTCACCTTGAAACGGCGGGTTGGTCGTCGAACCCGACGGCGCGCCGGTACAGATGCCATGAGGCATGCCCCAACACCGGCATCACCACGAACAACCCGAGAAAACCCGGAAGCAGCGCCAGCACCACCAGCACCGCGATCATCAGCGCCCAGGTGAGCATCGGCCCGGGGTTTGCGGCCACCAGCTGCCACGAGGTGATCATGGCGGTGATGAAGTCGATCTCGCGATCGAGCAGCAACGGCAGCGAGATCACCGTCAGCGCGTAGAGCACCAGCCCGAGCGCCGCGCCGACGAGGCTGCCCACCGCCAGCATCTTGATCCCATCGGCCGAAAAGATGGTCGTCTGCCACTCGGTCAGGATGTTGGTCATCGGCGCGAGCCCGAGGAACAAGGCAAAGATCATGTGGGCGATGAAAATCCAGAACAAAAAGATCATGATGATGACCACCGCCATCGAGGGCATCTGCCGGTCTTTCTCGCGAAACACCAGCCCGAGGATCTCGCGCCAGTCCAGCGGCGCGCTGAGCTCCAGCCGCCGGCTCACACAGTAAAGGCCGACCGCGAGGAAAGGTGCCAGCAACGGAAAGCCGAAGGCGGTGGGGATGATCCAGAAGCTGCGTTCGACATAGTCGAGCTGGAGGAAGATCAGCCAGCCGCCGATCACGAAGAAACTGGCGAAGAACAGCCCGAAAGCCGGGGCGCGGCGGAAATCGTGCCAGCCCGCCTTGAGCACCTCGCCGAGGTCGCTGTAACTGACCGATCCGATTTGTGGAGGCGGCGAAGCCTCCACCATGGTCGCGTCCGTCATGTTTCCTCCCGGTCCGTTGTTATTCGCTCATTCCTGGCCGGGAGGTTGCGTCAGAACGCCGCATCGGTCAAGCGGGAGGCGACGTCTGGCGCGGGCCCGCGTCTCAGGCAATGGCAGTTTGCTCCGGATGCAATGCGACGCTCGACAGTGGCATCGGTCGGGCACGATGCCCCTATCTGCGCCGCGACGTGAGGTCGATCCGCGTGTACTGCAGACGTCCGTTCTGCACTTCGACGAGCGCATCGACGAACCAGTCGGTCGTGACCCGTCTCCCCTGGTCATCGAGCTTTGAGGTGTTCGAGTAGCTGACACGGTACCGACCGCTGCCAAGACCCGTCACCTGAACGGTGTCCTCGTGGAGCAAAATCTCCGGATTCCGATTCTCTATCTCGCACCGCAAGCGCACCTGCTCGGATCGCGTACGTGTCCGCCCATCGATCAGCACACTCGGCGCGTAGAACCGCCCCAAGTCGATGCAGGCTCCGGGCCTGTTTGCCATGTTATGAAACGCCTTTACGAAGGAAATGACATCGGCGTGAGGATGAATCGGTACATCAGGCGCGATGACCGGCGAGACTGTGCCCGGGCCGGAAACGGGAATATCCACACGAAATGACGGCGTGCATGTCAGGCTTCTGACGCCGTTCTCCATGCTTCGAACGAGTAGCGTGACCTCGACCCGCACCAGGTCTTGCCTGCGGTCATAGGGAAAAAAGAAAATGGTAACAGCCGCCTGCGACAACCCATCGAGCGTCGCCGCGAGCCGCCGGCTGGCCTCCACGGTCGCCGGCTGAATGTTTGCCTCGTAGGGCAGTGCCCCGCCGCGCGTGACCCGAAACCGGCCGTTTGTGGTGAGCGCCTCGGTCAGATCGAGCACGGCTGTCCTCGCGTCCGTCGTCGACATGACCGACTGATCGGAGGGCACATTCAGGATGTGCACGGTGTCGTTTCGAAAATCCGGATTGACGCAGTGCGAATTCACCGCGTCCTCAGTCTTCTCGACCACGCGGTCGACCCACGCGCTCGCAGAGCTCGCGAAGGAGCAAAAAGAAATGAACAGCACCGCCAATATGAATCGAGATTGCATTTCGTCCCCCCCCCCAGAACGATTCGAATGGTGCAAGCATTTCAGGCAAGAAGGGGCAGCGCAAATTCATCAGGCGGCCCGGTCACGCCGCGCAAACGTCGAAGGGCCAATTCTGGCGCACCGGCCTGAGGTTTTCGGGCTTTGAAGCCCCCGCCTTATGCCTCGCCGCCGTCGTCGCGGCCCTTGCCCGACATCCCCGCGGCCAGCGTCGCCGCCATCAACCCGTCGAGGTCGCCGTCGAGCACGCCTTGGGTGTCGGAGGTCTCGAAGCCGGTGCGCAGGTCTTTCACCATCTGGTAGGGCTGGAGCACGTAGGAGCGGATCTGGTTGCCCCAGCCGGCTTCGCCCTTGGCCGCGTGGGCTTCGGTGATCGCCTCGTTGCGGCGGTCGAGCTCCATCTGGTAGAGCCGCGATTTCAGCGCCTTCATGGCGATGTCGCGGTTCTGGTGCTGCGACTTCTCCGAGCTGGTCACCACGATGCCGGTGGGGATGTGGGTGATCCGCACGGCCGAGTCGGTGGTGTTGACGTGCTGGCCGCCCGCGCCCGAGGAGCGGTAGGTGTCGATCCGGATGTCGGAGGGGTTGACCTCGATCTCGATATTGTCATCGACCACCGGGTAAACCCAGACCGAGGAAAACGAGGTGTGTCGGCGCGCTGCCGAATCGTAGGGCGAAATCCGCACGAGGCGATGGACGCCGCTCTCGGACTTGAGCCAGCCGTATGCGTTGTGACCCGAGACCTTGAAGGTGGCGGACTTGATGCCCGCCTCTTCGCCCTGGGTTTCCGCCTGCAACTCGACCTTGTAGCCATGCGCCTCGGCCCAGCGGACATACATCCGCGCCAGCATCGAGGCCCAGTCGCAACTTTCCGTGCCCCCTGCCCCGGAATGCACCTCGAGAAAGGTGTCGTTGCCATCGGCCTCGCCGTCGAGCAGCGCCTCGAGCTCCTTGGCCGCAGCCTTTTCCTTCAGCGCGACGAGCGCGGCCTCGGCTTCCGAGACCACCTCCGCGTCATCCTCCGCCTCGCCCATCTCGATCAACTCGACATTGTCGGAGAGGTCCTGGGTCATGCCGCGGTAACCGTCGATCGCATCGGCCAGCGACTGGCGGTCGCGCATCAGCTTCTGGGCCCGCTCGGGATCGTTCCAGAGCTCCGGATCCTCGGTCATCGCGTTCAGCTCTTCCAGCCGGTGGTCAGCTGACTCCATGCCGATCCGGGTTTCGAGGAGCTTCAGCGAGGAGTCTATGGCCTCGACGGTCTTCTGGGTTTCCGCGCGCATGTTTGCGGCCTTCGTTGGTGA
>DQCI01000265.1:25509-29093 GCA_003545125.1 Paracoccaceae bacterium | reverse complement strand
CTCCTAGGGTGCCCGCGAACCGCAATGAACACAGCGGTTGCGCGCGAACCGCAATAAACACGGCGGTTGCGCGGGAACCGCACAGGACACAGCGGCTCCCCCACCCTCGAGATCAGATCGGAGCGCTTTCCATGCCTCTCAAGAATACCCGTGCCGCTTTCCCCGACGGTTTCCTGTTCGGCACCGCCACCGCCGCCTACCAGGTCGAAGGCTCTTCTTTCGGCGGCTGCGGGCCCTCACATTGGGACACCTTCGCGGCGACCCCGGGCAATGTCGTGGGCGGCGAAAACGGCGCCATCGCCTGCGGCAGCTACAACCGGGTCAATGACGACCTCGATCTGCTCCAGGCGGGCAATTTCGACGCCTACCGTTTCTCGCTGAGCTGGTCGCGGATCCTGCCCGAAGGCCGCGGCGCGCCCAATGCGGAGGGGCTCGACTATTACGACCGGCTTGTGGACGGCGCGCTGGAGCGCGGGCTGAAACCGCTCGCCACGCTCTACCATTGGGACCTGCCGGCCGCGCTCAGCGACCTCGGCGGCTGGCGCAACCGCGATGTGGCCGACTGGTTTGCCGATTATTCGGAGGTGGTGCTCGACCGTGTCGGCGACCGGCTCTGGGGTGTCGGCACGATCAACGAGCCCTGGTGCGTCTCCTGGCTCAGCCATTTCCTGGGGCTTCATGCGCCGGGCACCAGGGACATCCGCGCCGCCGCGCGCGCGATGCATTTCGTGCTGCTCGCCCACGGCCGGGCGATGGAGCGGATGCGGGCGCGCGGTCAGCAGAACCTCGGCATCGTGCTCAACCACGAAGACATCTACCCCGCTGACGACAGCCCCGAGGCAAAGGCCGCCGCGACCCGCGAGGACGCGACCTACAACCGCTGGTTTCTCGAAGGCGTGTTCCGCGGCACCTACCCGCAGGAGGCGCTGGCGGGCCTTGGGCCCCACATGCCGGATGGCTGGCAGGACGACATGGCGCTGATCTCGCAAAAGCTCGACTGGATCGGGACCAACTACTACACCCGCAACCTGATCGGCCCCCGTGACGGGCTCTGGCCGGCTACGGCCCATGTCGATGGTCCATTGCCGAAGACGGAAATGGGTTGGGAGATTTTCCCCGAGGGCCTCACCAACGTGCTCAAGCGCGTCCACAGCTATGCCGGGGGGATCCCGCAATTCGTCACCGAGAACGGCATGGCCGCTCCGGACGCCGTCGCGAACGGCGCTGTGCAGGACGACGACCGCATCGCCTATATCGACGCCCATTTCGGGGCGGCGCTCGCGGCCATCGAGGCCGGTGTGCCGCTCAAGGGCTACTTCACCTGGTCGCTCATGGACAATTTCGAATGGGCTTTGGGCTATGACAAGCGCTTCGGCATCGTCCGGGTGGATTTCGACAGCCTTGAACGTACGCCCAAGGCCTCGTATCAGGCGTTGAAAGCCGCCCTCGCCCGCAACTGACCGGAGCCCGCCATGGCCGCCCCCAACACCTTCTCTCTGCTTGCCGACATCGGTGGAACCAACACGAGGGTCGCGCTCGCCGAAGGCACGCGGCTGATCCCCGACAGCGTGCAGAAGTTCCGCAACGCCGAGCACCCGGGGTTGGGCGCGGTTCTGGAACGCTACCTCGAAGACGCCGGCCACCCCGATTGCGTGGGCGCCTGTGTCGCCGGTGCGGGGCCAGTACGCGACGGCGCGCTCACCCTGACCAATCTCGACTGGACGATCGACGGCGACACGGTTGGCCGTGCGGCCAAGGCCGAGACGGTGGCGGTGCTGAACGACCTCCAGGCCCAGGGGTTCGCGCTGGGCTACCTGCCCGAAACCTCGCTGACCCGCGTGGTCGAGGGCGGCGACCCGGCGAACAGCTCCGGCACGGGCGCCTCCATGCTGGTGATCGGCATCGGCACCGGGTTCAACTGCGCGCCGGTCCACGCAGCCCCCGGCGGGCGCTTCGTGCCGCCTGCGGAGGCGGGCCATGCCAACCTGCCGATCCGCAACGAGCTCGAGCTCGAGCTCTGCCAGGCGCTGGAAGACGCGCACGGGTTTCCCTCGGTCGAGGAGGTGTTGTCAGGCCGCGGGCTGAAAAACCTCGACAGCTTCTTTGCACGCCGTGCAGGCCGCCCCCGCGAGCTGTCTTCCGACCAGATCATCGCCGCCGCAACGGCTGGCGACGACCCGGTCGCCGAGGAGACATTGCGCGAATTCGTCCGCATCTTCGGCACCGTCACCGGCAACCTCGCGCTGATCCACCTGCCGTTCGGCGGGATCTACCTGATCGGCGGCATGGCCCGCGCGGTGACCCCCTGGTTCGAAGCGATGGGCTACGCCGACGCGATCCGTGACAAGGGCAGGTTCGCGGGCTTCATGCGCAATTTCTCGGTGAGCGTGATCGACGACGATTTTGCCGCCCTCACCGGCTGCGCGCATCACCTCGACGGGCTTCTGAGGGGCTGAAGCGTCTTTTGCCCGGCTTTCGGCAAGCGTTTGTTGTTTCCGAACACGGGCCAGTTTGTGTCACCGGCGCGAACAAACGGGTGACACGGCGAGGTCCGGCCTCACGATGAGCGGCCCCCCGGCCAGGATACGACCCGAGAGGCGTGGACCCTGGGCAGCCCCGTCCGTGATCGGGTGCGACCGCGTTTCGTGAAGTCTGGGAGGTGCCTGGGCCGGGGACAGCCCCCGGGCCACTGGCCAATCATGCCAAGCAGAAGCTGTCGGCTTCGAGCGTCGCGTCGATGTCCAACGGCAAGGCAATGCGCTCGCCGTTCAGGCTCAGGTCCAGGCGTTAAACGCCCCGTTGAACGCCCGGATGATGTGGAGGTTGAAGTTGTCCACATCGAGCCCGTCGCCGATCAGGCCAATCGTGTCGCCCTCTTCGACATTGAAGTCAGCGACGAGGTTGAGGCCGATCTCGGCAGCCGTTTGCGTGCCGTCGCCGAGACCGAAGATGTCCGCGCCGCCCCCCCCGAAGAACGGGTTGCTTCCTTCGCGCGCGAGCACGTTGTCCGCGCCGTCGCCACCGATGGCCTGGTCGGCCGCGTGGATATCGACCGCCTCGGACCTCAACACCAGCTTCGGCGTCGTCGAGAGCCACCGGGTTGATGTCGCCCTTGACGTACACCGACATGTCGACCTCCGTCGTCATTGCGAGACTGTTGTCGGAAACCTCACCGGCCCCCGGCATCCAGCCTGCCGACAGGGTGAGCGGCGAGGGGCCGTCCCGGTCGAGAAGGTTTAGGACCGTTGTCGAACACGCCGTCACGGTCGAAGTCGAACGACAGCCGGTCCCGGGCTTGCGCGTCCTGGAGCGCCGGCACCAGTTCCTTGACGACGGACCCGTGCATCACGTCGCCGACCATGTTGCCTTCGGCGTCGAGCACCGGCAGATCGTCGGCCGAATGCTCATCGACGATGATCTAAAGATCATCGTCGAGCGGCAGGAAGGCACCGGGGTCTTCCGGGACGGCCGGGTCGGACAGGATTTGCCGCATCACCGGGTCGTGCTCGGTCGAGGCCTTCACGGCGCTGCCGCCCATGCCGACAAGCCAGGAGCCGAGCACGTTCGGTGTCTGCAGGGAAGCG
>DQCI01000265.1:25226-25429 GCA_003545125.1 Paracoccaceae bacterium | reverse complement strand
GACGTTCAATGAACTCTTCGGTGTTGGGGTTTTTCGCGGCGCTTCGTTGCGGGAAGCAAAATCCGGTTCACTGGCGGGAAATGCGCAGACGAATTTCGCCGACCCGGGAATACCATGCCAGTTCGCGCCGAGAGACCTGACCGGTTCAGCTGTGTGCTGTCGCAAGTCCGCGCGGTCGAAGCGCTATCGACCGGAACGGGCCA
>DQCI01000265.1:20528-25048 GCA_003545125.1 Paracoccaceae bacterium | reverse complement strand
GATCCGGCGAGACAACGGATCCGACGAGCGGCATGGGGGGCGCGGGGGGCGGAGCCCCCCGCCATGCCCGCCGCAGGCGCCGCGCCGTCAGGCGCGCCCCCGCCCGCCGCAGGCGCCCATTCCCCAGGTACAGGCCTCAGATACAGGCCTCGAACAGCGCCCGCGTGTTGGCTTCGGTCATCTCCACCGGATTCCCGCCCGCGCTAGGGTCGTCCAGCGCCATCGCGACCAAGGTATCGATACGGTCTGTGCCGACCCCCATCTCGCTCAGGCGAGCGGGCACCTGCATTTCGGCTCTGAGCGCCGTCACCTGATCGAAGAAGGCATCAAAAGAACGGTCCCAGCCGAGATAGGCGGCGGCGGCCGCGATCCTGCCCTCGATGGCCGACCGGTTCATCTTCAGAACCTCCGGCATCACCACCGCGTTGGTCATACCGTGGTGGGTGCCATAGAGCGCGCCCACCGGGTGGGCCATCGCGTGCATCGCGCCGAGGCCCTTCTGAAAGGCGGTGGCACCCATCGCGGCGGCTACCATCATGTGGCCCCGCGCTTCGATGTCGGTCCCGTCGGCATAGACGCGCGGCAGGTTCTCGAACACCAGCCGCATGCCCTCGAGCGCGATGCCCTGGCTCATCGGGTGATAGAACGGGGAACTATAGGCCTCGAGGCAATGCGAGAGCGCGTCGAGCCCGGTGCCGGCGGTGATGACGGGCGGCATGCCGACGGTCAGCTCGGGGTCGGCGATCACCACGGACGCAAGCACCTTTGGGTGGAAGATGATCTTCTTCACATGGGTCTCGCTGTTGGTGATGACGCTGGCACGCCCCACCTCCGACCCGGTCCCGGCGGTGGTCGGCACGGCCACGATCGGGGCGATCCCGTCCGGGTCGGCACGCGTCCACCAATCGCCGATATCCTCGAAATCCCACACCGGCCGGGTCTGACCGGACATGAAGGCCACCATCTTGCCAAGGTCGAGCCCGGAGCCACCGCCGAAAGCGATCACCCCATCATGGCCCCCGGCCCGGTAAGCCTCCAGGCCGGCGTCGAGGTTCTTTTCGGTCGGGTTCGGGTCGACCTCGGCGAACAGCGCGCGACCGAGCCCGGCCGCCTCCATCGCGTCGAGCGCGATCCCTGTCACCGGCAGTGCTGCCAACCCACGGTCGGTCACCAGCAGGGGCTTTTGCATGCCCGCGGCGGCGCAGGCCTCGCCCAACGCCTTGATGCGCCCTGCCCCGAACCGGAATGCCGTCGGGTAGGACCAGTCTGCGCTGACACTCATTGCGTCACCTTCTTCAAATGGTAGGATTTCGGCCTTGTGAGGTTGTGGAAGCCAAGGATCGAGAGCGATCCGCCACGCCCGGTGTTCTTGCAGCCGGTCCAGCACAGCCCGGGGTCCAGGTAATCGGCGCGGTTCATGAACACCGTGCCGGTCTCGAGCTGGTCGCCGAGACGCTCGGCGCGGTCGGGATCCTGCGTCCACAGCGAAGCGGTGAGCCCATACGGACTGTCGTTCATCAGCTCGAGCGCCTCGTCGTCGTTTGCCACCTTCATGATGCCGACAACCGGCCCGAAGCTTTCCGCCCGCATGACCTCCATCTCATGGGTCACCCCGGTCAACACCTGTGGCGTGAGATAGGTGCCACCGTCGTCTTCGGGGAAGGTCTCGACATGCGCCGTGGCCCCAGCCGCGACCGCTTGCGCGACCTGCGCGCGCACCACGTCGGCGAAACGCTTCGCGGCCATCGGTCCCAGGGTGGTGGCCGCGTCGAACGGGTTGCCAAGCTTGTACCCCTTGGCAAAGGCCACCGCCTTTTCGACGAACGCATCGAACAGGCTCTCGTGAACGTAGATCCGCTCGATCCCGCAGCAGCACTGGCCGGCGTTGTACATCGCCGCGTCCATCAGCGTGGCGACCGCAGCCTCCAGATCGGCGTCGTCCGCCACGTAGCCCGGATCCTTGCCACCGAGCTCCAACCCGAGCCCGGTGAAGGTGCCGGCCGCGGCCTGTTCGATCCGCGCCCCGCCCGCCACGGAGCCGGTGAAGTTGATGAAGTCGAAGCTTGCTTCCGAGATCAGCGCGCCCGTGGTGTCGTGGTCGAGAAAGACGTTCTGGAACACCTCCTTGGGCACGCCCGCCGCGTGGAAGCATTCGGCGAGGCGTTCGCCCACCAGAAGGGTCTGGGTCGCGTGTTTCAGCACCACCGTGTTGCCCGCGATAAGAGCGGGCACGATCGTGTTGATCGCAGTCATGTATGGATAGTTCCAGGGGGCGATCACCAGCACCACGCCATGCGGCACGCGGCGGATGAAGCGGCGGAAGGTATCGCTGTCTTCCAGCGTGAAGTCGCGCAGCCCCTCGGCCGCGATCTGGGTCATGTACTGCGCGCGCTCGTTCACGCCGCCGAACTCGCCGCCGTAGCGCACCGGCCGGCCCATCATCCAGGCCAGCTCTTGGGTGACCTGGTCGTTGATCTCGCCGAGGCGTTCGATGCCCTTCTTGACCAAGGCGATCCGTTCGTCGAGCGGGCGTGCGGCCCAGGCCTTTTGCGCGGCTTTCGCACGCGCGACCGCTTCGCGGGCGGCCTCGGGCGAAAGCACCGGGCGTTCTGCGTAGACCGACCCGTCGACCGGCGAGATACATTGCAGCGTCTTTGTCATGTGTCCGATTCCGTTCCTGGTTCCTGAACCTCATTCAGGCTTGTGAGCTTGATTGTCCAGACGCCGTCGCTGCGGCGTTCCATCACGTTGAGGCTGGTTCCGCGAAACCGTTCGGTCCCGCCGTCCTGGCCGGGCACATCGGCCTCGAACCAGACGAGGCAATAGCCCAGATTGCCGTCGATCCCGGCACGGGTCACAGCCATGGTCTTGTTGGTCTCGCCATCTTCAAACCAGCGCCGGTGTTCGGCCTCGATCTCTGCTGGCCCATGCGCAGGCGCGCCGAACGGCGAATACACCTCGCCATCCGTTGCATAGAGCGCCGCGCAGCCGACCGCGTCGTGTGCCTCGTAGGCCGCGAGGTAGCGGTCGATCAGCGCCTGGAAGGTGGCCATGGCGTCCATTGCCTCAGGCCCGTTCGAACCCACGCGCGATCTCCCAATCCGTCACCACCGCGTCAAAGGCCTCCTGTTCCCAGGTGGCGGCGCGGGTGTAGTGGTCGATCACCGCGTCGCCGAANNTCGCGCAGCATTTTCGACCCGGCGAGCGCCACCGTGGCGTCGCGCAGCGTGGTCGGGATGTGCTCGGCGTCGCCGACGTAGGCGTCACCCGCCATCGGCGCGGGCGGTTCGATCTTCTCCTCGATCCCGGCGATACCTGCCGCAAGCATGCCGGCGATCGCCAGGTAGGGGTTCACATCCGCCCCCGGCACCCGGCATTCGAAACGAATGGCGGGGCTCGCGTCACCGACCAGCCGGAAAGCGGCGGTGCGGTTGTCGACCGACCAGACCTTGCGGGTGGGCGCGAAACTGCCGACCTGGAAGCGCTTGTAGGAGTTGATGTAGGGCGCCATGAAGTAGGTGATGTCCGAGGCGTAGTGCAGAAGCCCCCCGAGATAATGCCGTCCGGTCTCCGAGAGGCCAAGCTCGGCGCCGGCGTCGTAGAAAACCGGGGTGCCATCGGGTTTTCGCAGCGACTGGTGGACATGGCTGGCCGACCCCACCCGTTGATGATGCCATTTCGGCAAAAAGCTCACCGCATGGCCGGTGAGATGGCCCACCTCCTTTGCGGCGTGTTTGGCGATGGAATGGTATTCCGCGCAGGCTTGCGCGGTGCCATAGCGGATGTTGAGCTCCTCCTGCCCCGCCTCGGCCTCGCCCTTGCTGCCCTCGACCGGCACCCCCGAGGCGGTGAGCCCCTGGCGCAAGGCATGCATCACCGGCTCGTCCTTGGTGCCCAGCGTCAAGGAATAGTCGGCGTTGTAGTCGGTAAGCGGCGCGAGGTCGCGGTAACCTGTCGCGTGCAGCTCCTCGAAGCTCTTCTTGAAGATGAAAAACTCTAGCTCGGTCGCGGTGGTCGCTTCCAGACCCATCGCCGCCAGCCGGTCGACCTGGGCCTGCAGCATCGCGCGCGGCGAATGGGCGATCGGGGCGTGGCCGTGGTGGTCGAGCACATCGCAGAGCACCAAGGCGGTGCGCGGCAGCCAGCCCGCGATCCGCAGCGTTGCGAGGTCCGGCTTCATCATGTAGTCGCCGTAGCCCGCCCGCCACGAGGTGCTTTCATACCCCTCGACCGTCCACATCTCGAGATCGGTCGCCAGCAGGTAGTTGCAGCAATGGGTCTCTTCCCAGGCGGTGTCGATAAAGTGTGCGGCGACGAACCGCTTGCCCTGGAGACGCCCCTGCATATCCACGATGCAGGCGATCACGGTATCGATCTCGCCAGAAGCGGTCCGCTGTCTCAGCGCCTCCAGCGTCAGGTTTCCGGTCATCTTTCACCTCCCTGGGGTCGTCCGCCCGGGCGTCAGCCCGGGCCCCCTCATCCCATGCCCCGGGCGTCAGCCCGGGCCACCCGATTCCATG
>DQCI01000265.1:19346-20434 GCA_003545125.1 Paracoccaceae bacterium | reverse complement strand
GGCTCAGCCGTAGCGGTACGGCCGGCCCGCCTTCGCCATGTCGGCGTTGTATTGCTTGAAGATCTCGACGACCTTCGCCTTGATCTCGCTTTCGGCCGCGATCTCGTCCCAGAACACGGCGGCCGCCGCTTCGACCGTCGCCCATTCTTCGTCCGGGATCGAGGTCAGCTGCATCTTCGGGCCGTTGACGCGCAAAGACGCCTCGCCGCCCCAGTACCACCATTGCCGGTAGTAATGCGACTGTTCCATGCAGACCGTCATCAGCGCCTTGAGGTCATCGGGCAGCTCGTTCCACTTGTCCATATTGGCGAAGAAATGGCCGATCCAGGCGCCGGAGATGTTGTTGGTGAGGAAGTAGTTGGTCACGTCGGCCCAGCCGACCGTGTAATCCTCGGTGATCCCCGACCAGGCGATGCCGTCGAGCTCGCCGGTCTGCACCGCGACCTCGATGTCTTCCCACGGCAGCGTCACCGGCACCACGCCGAACTGCGCCAGGAACCGGCCGGCCGTCGGGAAGGTGAACACCCGCTTGCCCTTGAGATCGGCCAGCGAGTTGATCGGGTCCTTGGTGGCGAAATGGCACGGATCCCAGGAGCCGGCCGAGATGTGCTTCACGCCCACCTTCTCGTATTCGGCCTTCCAGATCTCGTCGAGCCCGTACTGGTTGAACAGGACCGGCACGTCGAGCGAATAGCGCGAGCCGAACGGGAAGTAGCCGCCGAACACCGTCACCTCGGTCGGCGAGGCCATGCTGTCGTCGTCCGACTGCACGGCGTCGATCGTGCCGCGCTGCAGCGCCTGGAACAGCTCGCCCGTGGGCACCAGCTGGTCGGCGAAGAACAACTCGATCTGCATCCGGTCGCCGGCAATGGCGTTGAACGTCTTGATCGCGGGCACCACCACATGTTCGGCGAGCGAGGGGCCGGCATAGGTCTGCATCCGCCAGGTGATGGTGGATTGGGCAATCGCCGGGGCCGCGAGCGAGGCGGCCGGGACAGCGGCGGCGCCAGTCAGGAACTTGCGTCTCGAAGTCATTTTCATGGTTTCCTTGTTGGTCGTTTTCTGCTCCGTTCGGGAGTCTTCTTGGG
>DQCI01000265.1:14988-19261 GCA_003545125.1 Paracoccaceae bacterium | reverse complement strand
TAGGCGATCTGGGTGGTGATCGTGTAGAGCACCCCGTACCAGATCAAATCGAAACCCAGCGCGCTCACCAGCGGCACGTAGAGCGGGGCGACGATCACCAGCATCGCGGTGTCGTCGAGGAAGGTGCCCATGACGATGAAGCTGAGCTGCATCAGGATCAGGATCATCCATGGGTTGAGGCCGAGCTGATCGGTGAACAGGTTCTCGATCGCCTTGACCGCGCCGAGCCCGTCGAACACCGCACCGAAGCCGAGGGCTGCGAGGATGATCCACATGAACATCGCGCTGATCCCGAGGGTGTTGCGCACCGTATTCTCGAACACCTGCTTGGTCATCCGCCCCTTGAGCACGGCGGCGAGAAAGGCGGCGATGGCGCCGATGGCGGAGCTTTCGACCAGCGACGTCCAGCCATTCACGAACGGCACCATCATCACCGCGAAAATGCCGATGGGCAGCAGGCCGGCGGTCAGCAGTCTCAGCTTCTCGGCCCGGGGCATGTTGCGCTCGTCGGGCGGCAGCGCGGGCGCCAGCGCCGGATTGATCCAGCTCCGGACCAGAATGTAGACGATGAACATCGCCGCCATCATTAGCCCCGGGAACACGCCCGCAAGCCAGAGCTGCCCCACCGGCTGGCGCGCGATCATCGCGTAGAGCACCAGCACCACCGAAGGCGGCACCAGGATGCCGAGCGACGAGCCCGCCTGGATCACCCCGGTGACCATGCGCTTGTCGTAGCCACGTTTGAGCAGTTCCGGCAGCGCGATGGTGGCGCCGATCGCCATGCCGGCCACCGAGAGCCCGTTCATCGCCGAGATCAGCACCATCAAGAGGATCGTCCCGACGGCCAGCCCGCCGCGCAAAGGCCCCATCCAGACGTGGAACATCTTGTAGAGATCGTCCGCGATCTTCGACTCCGACAAGACGTAGCCCATGAAGATGAACATCGGCAGCGTCAGCAGCGGATACCATTTCATCAGCTTCATCGCCGCCGAGAACCCGATGGTCGACCCGCCGTCGCCCCAGAGCAGCAGCGCCGCTACGACGCCGACAAAGCCGATGGCGCCGAACACCCGCTGGCCGGTGAACAGCATCAGCATCATCGTCGAGAACATCAAGATGGCGATCAACTCGTGGGACATCAGGCCGCCTCCCCACTTTCGTGGTGCGGATAGGGCATGAGGCCCTTCAGCCGCAGGATGTCCTTGAACAACTCCGAGATCGCCTGCAACAGCATCAAGCCGAACCCTGCGGTCATGATCACCTTGACCGGCCAGAGATAGGGCCGCCAGGCCGTCGGGCTGCGCTCGCCACCGTATTGGAAGCTGTAGATCGTGGAATCGACCGCGCCCCAGACCAGCACGCCGAGATAGAAGATCAGGAAAAACACCGTGAAGGCGTCGACCCAGGCCTTGGTGTGCGGGCGCCAGCTGCCGTAAAACAGGTCCATGCGCACGTTGGAGCCCATCTGCAGCGAATAGGGGCCGCCGAGGATGTAATAGGTCACCATCGCGAACTGGGCCATTTCCAGCGTCCAGAGCGACGGCAGGAAGAAGGTCTTGGAAATCGACGACCAGAGCAGGATCGCCATCATCACGAAAATCCCGTACATCATCACCCGGCCCAGCCGGTAGTTCACGGCATCGACGATGCGGATGTAGCCGCGGGCGAAATGCACCATCACAGCGCTCCTTCCAGCCCGATGCCGAACCGGTCGAGCGCATGCGCGAGGTTGCGCGATATGAGCCGGAACACCGCCTCGCGGCTGACCGGATCGTCCAGCAGATCGTTGCGCACTTCGATCATCGCGTTCGGAAGTCCGCGCGCGACGCCATGCAGCTTCAACGAATGGGTCACCCCGTCCTGCGGGCCGTAGGGTTCGTTGCCGCGCACCTCGCGCCCGCCCCAATCCTCCGACAAGAGCGCGTCGGCGAGCTGGGTGTCGCGGTCGTAGAGAATGCCGATCTCGACGGACCGGGGCTTGCCGAAATAGACCGGTGTGAAGCTGTGGATCGTCACGATTGCCTGCGGGGCCGCCCGGGCGACCGCGGCATCGACGGCGGCAACGAAGGGCGTGTAGACGGCCGCTACCCGGGCCGCGCGCGCCGCCTCGGTGAGATCGCGGTTGCCCGGAATCTCGTGCAACTCGCTTTTGACCGGGATCGCGTCCGGCGCGTCCGGTGGGCGATTGCAGTCGTAGACCAGCCGCGACACGGTACCGTGGACGAGCGGCACGCTCCATGCAGACGACAGCCGCGCCGCCAGCGCCAGGGCACCGGGATCCCACGCGGCATGGCTCGTCCGGGTGGCGGCGTCGAGGCCGAGTGTTCCAAAAGCGTCGGGAAAGGCGTTCGAGGCGTGCTCGCAGAGCAGCAGCACCGGCGCCGGGCCATCCGGCCCCAATGTCTTGACCGCCTCGATCGGTGCACCGGATTGACGCATCTGCCCTCGCCCTTTGTCTGCCCCAAAGCTGTCTCCGGGTGGCGTATCCTGTCAACCCAAATCTGAAAACTTTTCTTCGCTCGATTTACGCGTGAAACTATGTTTACATTTCGGACAGGCCACGGAAGGCTTCGCCGAAGGAACAGGCACTTGGCAGAAAGCGTGCAGGATATGTTGAGCGCTCTGTTCTCCACGCTCACCCGGGCGGAAAAACAGCTCGCGGGCGTGATAACGCAGAATTATCCGGTCTCCGGCATGGGCTCGATCACCCGGCTCGCGGAGGCCGCGGGCGTCTCGACCCCAACGGTTGCGCGGATGGTTCAGAAACTGGGCTATTCCGGGTTTCCCGAGTTCCAGGCGGCGCTGCGCGTCGAGCTTGAAGCGCGGATGTCCAACCCGATCGAGAAGCACGAAGCCTGGTCGCGCCATGCGCCCGAAAGCCACATGCTCAACCGCTTCGCCGATGCGGTGCTGGCCAACATCCGCCAGACGCTGGGACAGGTGAACCCGGGCGAGTTTGACGCGGCGACCGCTCTGCTCGCCGACATGGAGCGCGAGGTCTTCGTCACCGGCGGACGGGTGACCCACGCGCTGTCCGAGTACCTCGAGTTGCACCTGCAGGTGATTCGCCGCGGCGTGCACCACGTGCGGCGCAACTCGTCGGGCTGGAGCCACGCGCTGCTCGACATCCGCCCCGGAGACGTGCTGGTGATCTATGACATCCGCCGCTACGAGAACGCGGCGCTCGACATGGCGCGGATGGCCCGCGAGCAGGAGGCGAAGGTGGTGCTGTTCACCGACCAATGGCTGTCGCCTGCACAGGCTTTCGCCGACCACAGCTTTGCCGCCCGGATCGAAGTCCCCTCCGCCTGGGACAGCTCCGCCGCGCTCCTGCTTCTCACCGAGACCCTGATCGCCGCCGTCCAGGAGGAGCTCTGGGAGACGACCCGCGAACGCATGGCCGACCTCGAGAAGGTGTTCGACCGGACGACGGTGTTTCGCAAGTTTCAGTAGCATCGCCACGTTGCCGCCCGGCGCGAAATCCGTTGCGGATTTCGGCACGGAAAACGCCCGTTTTCCGATCCGTTTTTCGCACCGAAAAACGCGCCCGGCGGCCAGGCCTTGCCCCTGCCCCGGCGAGTTCGCAACCTCAGCGGGGCTCGCGCAGCACCGAAACCGCGTTCAGCCGCCGCCCGGCCACCTCATGGGCTTGGGTGTCGGTGTTGAACCAGAAGCGCTCGGCCCCGGTCTCGCGCACCCGCACGCCCTCGGGCAGGTCCAGGAGATCGAGCCCGGCCGCGACACCGAGCTCGGCGAACAGGCGCTTGAATCCGGGCTGGTCGAGCCAGGCGCCGAGATAGTTGAGCCGGCCATTCGACACCATCACCGGTGCGCCCCGTTCCGTCCGCAACCGTGCTTCCGCGCGGCCTTCGAGGTCTTCGCGGTAACCCACCAGTGCGCCGCCGCCATCGAGCGGCTCCGGCATGTCGGGTCGCAAGCTCTCGGCCCGCGTGACGGTGACGTCGAGGCCCGGTATCGCGGGCGGCAGCGGCACCGGGATCGCCATCGACCCGGTGCGCGCGCCGGTCCGGGGCCCGAACACCACGATGGCCTCGCTCGCCGTCAGCGCCGCCTTGAGATCTTCGGGCAAGAACATCATCCCCGGCACGGTAACGAGCCGGTAGCCGGAGAAGTCGCGGGTGGACGGCGGCAGGATGTCGATGCTCTGCCCAAGTGCGCGCAGAGCCCGGTACTGATCGAAGACGAGCCAGAGGTAGTCGAGCCCACGCCCGTGTGGCTGGACGTTCCAGGCCCAGTCGGCATCGTAGTCGAA
>DQCI01000265.1:5394-14848 GCA_003545125.1 Paracoccaceae bacterium | reverse complement strand
TCCCAGGTCCACAGCCGCACCATGCCCGGGAGCGGCGCGGGGTTGTAGGGCGCCCAATTCACCGGCCCGGGCTGCTGTTCCATCACCCACCAGCGGCCGTTTCCGACCGCACGGTAGAGGTCGTGGTGAAACGCCTGGAAATCCGGGTCGCCTTGGCGTGCAAACTTGCGCTTATACGAAGGCTCGGCGATGATCCGGTCCTCGAGGAAGCCCAGCGGGTAGCTGTCCCAGGTGGCAATCTCCAGGTCCGCCCCGACCGCGAAATGGTCGAACTCGGTCACCTTGCCCATGTAGTTGTGGGAGATCGGCGCATCGGAAAACGCGCGGATGATCTCGGCCTGGAGCCGGTTGTAGGTCACCACCTGATCCGAGGAAAAGCGCCGGAAATCAAGGCTGTGAGACGGGTTCGGCTCCGTTACGGTCAGGTTCGGCAGCTCGATCTCATCAAAGGAACGGTATTCCATCGACCAGAAAACGTTGCCCCAGGCGGTGTTCAGCGCGTCGATATCGCCGTCGTTGCCTGTTCCTGGGTAACGCGCGCGCAGCCAGTTTTGAAAGGCGTTGCGCGCCGCCGCGGAATAGGAAACCACGGTGTCGTGGCAGCCATATTCGTTGTCGGTCTGCCAGGCGGCGACATGGCGGTTCTGCCCGTAGCGTGTCGCAAGCAGGGTGACGATGCGGGCTGTTTCCTCGCGGTAGCCGGCGTGGGAGAAATCGTAATGCCGGCGTGAGCCGAAGCCGCGTGGCCGGCCCTCGGCATCGACCGCCAGCATATCGGGATGCTTGGTCAGCATCCAGCGCGGCGGCGTCGCGGTCGGCGTGCCGAGCACCACCTTGTGGCCCGCCGCCCCCAGCACTTCGATGGCATCGTCGAGCCAGTCGAAACGCAAGTCACCCGGCGCCGGCTCGAGCCGCGACCAGGCAAACTCCCCGATCCGCACCCAGCGGATACCGGCCTCAGCCATGCGCGCGGCGTCCTCTTCCCAGATCTCGCGCGGCCAGTGTTCGGGATAGTAACAGGTGCCAAGCTCACGTTTCATCGCTGTCTCCCAGAATTCGGATCCATCCGCCGGTCGCGGCCGGAGGCCGGCATTGCCCCGTCAGGTCACCGCCAGAAGCCGGGTCGCGGGGAAGGCCGCGGCAAGCCGGGCGGAGAACCCGTCCACGGCCTCGTCAGCGACCAGCACGACGATCGCACCACCGAACCCGCCGCCGGTCTGGCGCGCGCCCAGGGCGCCGTCGGCCACCGCCGCCGCCACCAGCGCATCCGTCTCGGGCACGGTGATCTGGTAATTGTCACGCTCGGTCGCGTGGCTCCCGACCATCAACCGGCCGAAGGCGACCGCGTCGCCCGCTTCAAGCACCGCGAGCCCGTCGCGGGTGAGCCTGTTGTCGGTCACGATATGACGGGCACGGCGGTTCAGCGGTTCGGCGATCGCGTCGATCCGGGGTAGGTCGTCGTCGTCCAGATCGCTCAGCATCTCGACCCCGAGGGCCGTGCAGGCCGCTTTGCATTCGGCGACCCGGGTGGCGTAGCCGGAGTCGGTGAGTTGGTGGCTGACGCCCGAATGGATCACCAGGAAGCTGTAGCCCTCGGGCAGCGGCGCGGGGTGGTACTCCAGGGTCCGGGTGTCGAGAAACAGCGCGTTGCCAGGCGCGCCGACGGAGACCGCGAACTGGTCCATGATACCACAGGGCATGCCGACGAAGTCGTTCTCGACAGCGCGGGCCTTCAGGGCGAAGTCGACCGGGTCGGCGGGCTTTGAAAACATCGCCGCCGCCGCGCGCAGGGTGCCGATCTCGATGGCGGCCGAGCTGGATAGCCCGGCACCCATCGGCAGGTTGGAGGCAACGAAGACGCACAGGCCGGCCTCAGTGATCTCGGATGTTACCAGCGCCTTTAGTGCGCCGAGCACGTAGTCCGACCACGCGCCGGTGGCGGCCTCATCGACCCTGCGGGTCTCTTCGGCCTCGAATGCGGCGCTGGCGAAGCGAATGTCGCCGGGCGAATCGCCGGGCCCGAGTGCGACGGAGACACCGAGCCCGAGCGGCATCGGCAGCACGTAGCCGCCGTTGTAGTCGGTATGTTCGCCCATGAGGTTGACCCGGCCGGGCGCGAAGGCGACCACCGCGGGCACGCGGCCAAACCGCGCCTCGAAACCCTGGGACGCCGTCCTGTTCAGATCCGTCTCGGTGGATGTGTGCATGTCACCCTCCCGCCTTGTAATGCGTTTTCGGCAAGGCGCGCAGGCGCTCCGCCGCGGACTCCGCCGTCAGATCGCGCTGGGCCTCGGCGAGCATCTCGTATCCCACCATGAACTTGCGCACCGTGGCCGAGCGCAACAGCGGCGGGTAGAAATGCGCGTGCAGTTGCCAGTGGTCGTAGTTGCCGTCGCCCTGCGGCGCGCCGTGCCAGCCCATCGTGTAGGGGAACTCGGTCTCGAACAGGTTGTCATAGGCCGTCGTGAGGTCTTTGAGCACCTGCGCCAACCCATCGCGCTGGGCCCCCGAGAGGTCCGGCAGGCGCAGTGTATGTGCGCGCGGCATCAGCAGCGTCTCGAACGGCCAGACCGCCCACCAGGGCACCGCGGCAACCCAGTCGTCGTTCTCGACCACCACCCGGTCGCCCTTGGCGCTCTCCGCTTCGGCGTAATCGACCAGCAGGTTGCGCCCGGTCTCGGACAGCCAGGCGGCCTGGCGTGCATCCTCGCAGGCGACCTCGTTGGGAATGAAGTCGCTGGCCCAGATCTGACCATGCGGGTGCGGCTGCGAACAGCCCATGACCTGGCCCTTGTTCTCGAACACCGCGACCCAGTCCCAGGTTTGCCCGAGCTCGGTGACCTGGTCGGCCCAGGTGTCGACCACGGTCCGGATCGCTGCCACCGGCAGTTCCGGCAGCGTCAGGTCATGGCGATCGGAAAAGCACATCACGCGCGCGGTGCCGCGCACGCTGCGCATCCTGAACATCGGCTCATCGCTGGATCCCTCGGGGGTGTCCGTGAGCAACGCCGGGAAGTCGTTGTCGAAGACGAAGGTGCCCGTGTAGTCGGGGTTGACCGCCCCCGAGCTGCGGCTGTTGCGCGCACAAAGGTAGCAGCCCGGGTCATGCGCGGGGCGCGTGTCGGCCGTCGGTTTCTCTTGCTGCCCCTGCCAGGGCCGCTTGTTGCGATGCGGTGAGACAAGCACCCACTCCCCCTTGAGCGGGTTGAAGCGCCGGTGCGGATGCGCGTCGAAATCAAACTGTTCCATGGCTCCTGCCCTCCCTGGGGCGTGCTGGGGCAACCCGCCCAACTGCGCGCCCGGCCCCTGACCTCAGAGCCGGACCCCTTCGATGACCCACATGGTTTCGGGGAAGGACCACGGCGGGGTCAGGCCGTGGCTCATCAGGTAGCGCCCCGAAAGGGTGACGGGCCCCTCTTTCAGGAGCGGGGTACCGCGCGAGAGCTCCGGCGCGTCGTCGCGGTTGACAAGCTCGACGCGGTAGAGCGCGTCGGGGTTGAGGCGCGCGAACTGCAACGGGCGCGGGGCGATCTGGCGCGAGGTGTCGGCCTTGCCCGCGAACACCACGAAGCGTCCCCCCCCTTCGGCGAGCTGCTGCTCGGCGATCACGCTCGGATCGGGACTGTCGAGGCGCAGGATGTCGGCCGAATACATCCAGTCGCGGTTCTGCTTCCACCAGGCGGTCACCTCGGTCAGAACACGGGCTTCCTCCTCGGTCAGCTCGCGCGGGTCCATCTCGAACCCCATGTGGCGCTGGGCGGCGACCCAGGCGCGAAAGCGCATGTCGAGCACCCGGCCGGAGGTGTGGCAGATGCGCGGGCC
This sequence comes from Paracoccaceae bacterium, assembly GCA_003545125.1. Classification (GTDB taxonomy): domain Bacteria; phylum Pseudomonadota; class Alphaproteobacteria; order Rhodobacterales; family Rhodobacteraceae; genus Sinisalibacter. The sequence continues at coordinate 11,026 of DQCI01000265.1, read as the reverse complement.
GACATGGGAGCCGGTGACAGCCCCGGGCAGGAAAATCGCCGCGTTGTGCTGGATCTTGAGCCGCTCCAGCGCGTCGTTGCTATCCGAGAGCCAGACCCGCTGGGTGCGGCTGAGAATGCCGAAGTCGATCCGCCCGCCGCCCGAGGCGCAGCTTTCGATCTCGACGGCCGGGAACGCCGCGCGCAACCGGTCGAGAAGCGCATAGGTGCCCCGGGTCTGGGCCGCGTCGGGCATCGGCAGCACCCGGTTGTGATCCCACTTGATGTAGTCGATCTCGTTCTCGCCGAGCACCGCGCCGACGCGGTCGAACAGGTACTCGCGCACCGCGATGTTCGACATGTCGAGCGCCATCTGGCCGCGGCCGAGGATCTGGTCCTCGCTGCCGAGCGCCCAGCCCGGGTTCTTGCGAAAGACGTTGGAATCCGGGTTGATCATCTCCGGCTCGAACCAGATCCCGAAGCTCATGCCGAGCCCGTGGACGTGGTCGATCAGCGGGGTCAGCCCGTCGGGATACTTGCGCGGATCGACCTCCCAGTCGCTGAGCGCGCGGGTGTCATCGTCGCGGTCACCAAACCAGCCGTCGTCGAGCACGAAGCGCTCGGCGCCGAGGGCGGCGGCGCGCGCGGCGATATCCTTGAGGACCGGCAGGTCGTGGTCGAAGTAGACCGCTTCCCAGCAATTGTAGTGCACCGGCCGCGGCGTGGCCGGCTTCGGCCAGGTCACGATCCGGTCGCGCAGATGCCGCTGGAAGGCGATCGCGCAGCCGTTCAGGCCGTCGCCCGAATACATCGCGTAAAGCGTTGCGGTCTCGAAGCTTTTCTGCGCCTTGGTCTCCATCCGGGCGGCATGGCCCCACTGGATCTGGCGCCGCCCGTCGGGCAGTTCCTCGGCGATCATCTTGTGCCCGCCGGACCAGCCGTAATGGAACGCGTATGCCTCGCCGCGCGCGTTGGTGGCGCCGTGGCTCGGCACGATCAACCCGGGGAAATGCTCGTGCCCGGTGCGCCCGGTCCGGTTCTCGCGGTAGCGCACACCCGGGCTCCAGGGCGTGCGGTTCATCTGAAACTCACCGCACCAGCGCCCGGCGAAATCGATCATCTCGTCCGAGAGCTGCGGCGCGGGGAAGACCGGGGCCGCGAACCAGTGCAGGTGCAAGGCCTCTTCGCACTCGAGCCGCGCCTGCGCCTCGATCATGTGGGTCTGGTCGTCGATCTCGAACCGCGCGGTATAGGTGAGCGTGTTGGTCACGTCGCGGTAGGTGAGCACCAGCCGCCCGGGGCTCTCCTCGGCCGCCGCGAAACAGAATTTCGGCAACAGCGGCTCGCCGTTCTCATGGCGCAGGATCAGCCCCGGCTGGCCGGGAAAACTCCGCGTTGCCTCGGGGCAGATCGACAGCTCCGGGTTGAGGTCGAGCATGCCGCCTGTGACGTCGATCGCGACGGCGCCGTAGAGGGTCTCGAGGTTCTCTTCGTCGGGCAATCTCGGCCCCCAGTAGATCACCTCTGCGAGATGTTCCTTGTGGGAGCCGAGAACCAGCGATTGGCGTCTGTCATCCAGTCGCCAGGTTCGGATCATTTCACCGCCCCGAGCGTGAGACCGGCGATGAAGTGGCGCTGCATCAGGAAGAACATCAGCACCGGCGGCATCGCCGCGACGATCGCACCGGCCGAGACCAGTTGCCACTGGGCGATCCACTGGCCGTTGAGCGCGTAGAGACCGGCGGTGACAGGCTGGGTCGACGACGAGGTCGTCAGCACCGTGGCCCAGAAGTAGTCATTCCAGATGAAGGTGAAGATCAACACGCTCAGCGCGGCGATGGCGGGCCGCATCAGCGGGATCACCACGTACCAGAAGATCTTGACCTCACTTACACCCTCGACCCGCGCCGCCTCGATCAACTCACGCGGCAGGGCGCGGATGAAGTTGCGCATGAACAGCGTGCAGAACCCGGTCTGGAAGGCGATGTGGAACAGCGCGAGCCCCGTCGTCGTATTGTAGAGCCCGAAGTTCACCGTCATGTCGCGCACCGGCACCATCAGGATCTGGAACGGCACGAAATTGCCGGCCACGAACATGAAGAAGATGAAGATGTTGGCGCGGAACTTGTAGACACCGAGCGCAAAGCCGGTGAGGCAAGACAGGATCAGCGTGCCGATCACCGTCGGAATGGTCACCTTGAACGAGTTGAAGATGTACTGCCCGATCGGCGAATTGGTGAACACATCGACGTAGTTCGAAAAAGCAAAGTGGCTCGGCATGCCGAAGTAGTTGCCCGACGCGAGGTCGGAGGCCGGTTTCACCGAGGTGATGGCAACGCCGAGGAGCGGCAGCAGCCAGAGGATCAGCGCAATCGGGAGGGCGAGCTGATAGCCGACCCGCACTGCCCTCGATTGATGTTCGATAGGACGTGGAAACATCTCAATTTCCCCCGCGTTCGTCGGACACCATCTTGCCGATGAAACCGGAGATGAAGACCATCATGATGAGGAACAGAACCACGGCGATGGAAGCGCCGTAGCCCATCCGGTAGCCGTATTCCGAGAGGGCCTGTTCGAACATGTAGAAACTGAGCACCCGGCTGGAGCCGAAAGGCCCGCCATCGGTCATGATCGAGACAAGGTCGAAGGACCGCAGCGCGCCGATCACGGTCACCACCATAGCGAGGAACGTTGCCGGCCGGAGCTGCGGCAGGATCACGTACCAGAGCATCTTGAAGCCCTTGGCGTTGTCGAGCCGGGCGGCCTCGATCTGCTCGGGATCGACCGCGTTCAGACCGGTGAGATAGAGGATCATGCAATACGCGATCTGCGGCCAGAGACCGGCAGCGATGATCCCGTAGGTGACCAGGTCGGGGTCGGCGAGCAGCGCAACGCCTGATCCGGTGATCTTTTCGATCAGGATGTAGAACAGGCCGAAATTCGGCGCGTAGAACCACGCGAAAATCAGGCCGACGACGACCTGGCTGATCACGAAGGGGAAGAAGAACAGCGATTTGTAGGCGCGGATCCCGACCACTTTCTGGTTGAGAAAGATCGCGATGAACAAACCGGCCGGAATGGCAAGCAGATACAGCACCAGCCAGATGACGTTGTTCTTGAGCGAGGTGTAGAACGCCGGGTCATCCATCAGTTCAACATAGTTCGCGGCGCCGATCCATTCGCGCTCACCAAGGCCGTCCCATTTGAAACCGGACAGCCAGAAGCTTTCGAAAATCGGGACAATCACATAGACCATGAAGAACAAAACACCCGGGATCAGGAAGATATACGGGGTCAGGGTCTGCTGGTTTTCGCGCCACCAGGAGCGGCGCCGGGTCTCAGTGCTGGCAAGGCGCATGCTGGCACTCCTTCCGACAATATTGGAGTGTCGCCCGGCCGCCCGGTGAGATGCGGGCGGCCAGGTGTTGGTGCGGCCGGGAAGACATCCCCGGCCGCACGCTTACGCTCAGATCACTCGTAGATCCGCTGGCGGGCCTTTTCGAGCCGCTCCAGGATCGCGTCGAGCTGATCGGGTTGCACCATGAACTGCTGGAAGCCTTCCATGCCGATCTTGGCCATCTCGGCCGGCGCGTCGCGGTCGAAGAACTGCGCGATGCCGCCCGGGGTGGTCGACAGGAGCTCGAAGCCGGCGCTGATGAACGGGTCATCGGCGGCAACCGTGGCGTCCTTGTTGATCGGAAGCTGGCCCATCGCCGCATTCATCTTGGTCTGGGCATCGGCCCCGGCCATGTAGGCGAGGAACGCTTTCGCGTCTTCCACGTTGGTCGCGCCCGCGGTCAGGTGGATCGTGTCTGTGGGCGCCTCTTCGGCGCGCGGCACATCCGGGTTGATCGTCGGGAACGGCATGAAGCCGAGGGTTTCGTTCGTCATCCCGCCTTCCTTGAAGACGGCGACGGCGAAGTTGCCCATGACGTAATGCGCGGCCGTGCCCTGAACCAGTTGCGCGGCGGCATCCTGCCAGTCGAGCGCGGCGTGGTTGTCGGTGATGTAGCCGGGCTCCACGAGCTTGGCCCATTCGGCGAAGGTGGCACGGACGCGGTCGTCGGTCCAGGCGACCTTGCCGTTGGCGAGATCCATATGGAACTCGTAGCCGTTGGTGCGCAGGTTCATGTAGTCGAAAATGCCCGCGCCCGGCCACAACGCTTTGGTGCCGGTGGTCAGGCAGTCGATTTCGGCCGCTTCGAACAGCGCGCAGTTGGCGACGAAGTCGTCATAGGTTTCAGGCACTTGCGCGCCGGCCTTCGCGTAGGCGTCTTTGTTGTAGTAGATGCCCCACTGGTAGTAGGTATAGGGCACGCCCCACTGCTTGCCGTCGATGGTCATCGAGGGCAGCGCCGAGGCGAGCAGGTCTTTCAACCCGTTGGCTTCCCAAACATCCGAAATATCCGCGAATTGGCCCGAGTTGACAAAGGGGGCCATGCGGTTGCCGGCGTACCAGTTCGCGAGGTCCGGTGCATCGGCCGACAGGAAGTTGCGGATCGAGGTCTTGTAGCCTTCGTGGTCGAAGTTCTGAAGCTCGATGTCGATCTCGGGGTTCAGGGCTTCGAAATCGGCGATGATCTCTTCCATCGCCGCCAGCGGTGCCGGGTCGTAGTCCGCGTAATATTTGACGGTGCCCGCAACAGCGGTCGAGGCTGCGACGACGGCAATGGCCGAGGTCGACAGCGCGAGGATTGAACGCATGGTGTCCTCCCTTTTACGTTCTGGTCATATGCTGACAATGGCTCCACACAAATGAGTTCCATTAATTGAAACCAAATCTCAACTATTGAAAACACTGATCCGATCCGCTATCAATGTCAACAGTTTCGTTGGCGCGCGCCGGACGAAACGGGAGGAAACCGGAATGAACAAGCAATCGCCCGGCGATGGCACTGTGGGCAAAGCCCTGGAAGTGCTCGATTGCGTGGCCGAGTTCGGCCGCCCGGTGCGGTTTGCCGAGCTGCTCGAGGTATCTCCCTACCCCAAGGCGACGCTCTACCGGTTCCTGCAGACGCTTACCAATCAGAACATGTTGGCCTATAATCCGGACGGCACCTACTGGCTCGGCGCCCGCCTCATGAGGCTCGCGCACGCCGCCTGGAAGACCGCGTCGCTGGCCCCGATCGCACGGCCGTACATCGAAGCGCTGGCGACGGAAGTGGGCGAATCGGTGCACCTCGCCCAGCTCGACAATGGCCAGGTCCTGTTCATCGACAAGCTCAAGGCCACCGACCAGTTCGATACGCTGGCCCGCGTCGGTCAGGTCGCGCCGGCCTACGCCACCGGCGTCGGCAAATGCATTCTCGCCTTTCTTGCCCCCAAGCGGCTCGAACTGGCGCTCCAGCAGCAAAGCTTCTTTCGCTACACCGACGACACGATCGGATCGGCCGCCGAGTTGATCGCCGAACTCGGCGTGATCCGCCGCGACGGCGTCGGCTTCGACCGGCAGGAACACCAACACGGGATCAATTCGATCGCCGCCCCGATCCTGGATGCCAACGGCCGCGTGATCGGCGCGCTTTCGATTGCCACCTCGACAACCCGTCACACCGCGGAAGGTCTCAAGGCCTTCCGCCCCGCCCTGTTGAGAACTGCCCAGAAGATCGGCGAAGAAGCCACGCATTGGCACTTCCCCGCCTGACAAGGAGAAA
>DQCI01000265.1:0-5302 GCA_003545125.1 Paracoccaceae bacterium | reverse complement strand
TGGAAGAGACGACCAAAGGCGAGATCCAGATTGGCGGGCGCGACGTGACCCGCGCCGACCCGGCCGAGCGCGGCGTGGCGATGGTGTTCCAGACCTATGCGCTCTATCCGCACATGACGGTGGAAGAGAACATGGGGTTCGGGCTGAAGATGACCGGCACGCCGAAAGCCGAGGTCGAGCAGAAGGTCGCGCGCGCCGCCGAGATCCTGCAACTCGGCCCCTACCTGCAGCGCAAACCCAAAGCGCTGTCGGGCGGCCAGCGCCAGCGTGTGGCGATCGGCCGGGCGATCACCCGGGGCCCGGATGTCTTCCTGTTCGACGAGCCGCTCTCCAACCTCGATGCCGAGCTTCGGGTCGATATGCGGGTCGAGATCTCGCGCCTTCACAAGGAGATCGGCGCGACGATGATCTACGTCACCCACGACCAGGTCGAGGCGATGACGCTCGCCGACAAGATCGTGGTGCTGCGTAACGGCTATATCGAACAGGTCGGCTCGCCGATGGACCTCTATCAGGACCCCGACAACGTCTTCGTCGGCGGTTTCATCGGCTCGCCGTCGATGAACTTCCTCACGGCGAAGGTCACGGGGGCCGGCAAGGTCGCGGTGGGCGCGCTCGACGGCCAGGAGATCGAAACCTCGGTATCCCTCCCCGCCACCGGCAGCGAGGTGCTTGTCGGCATGCGGCCACAGGAGCTCGGCGTGCACGAAGAACAATCGTCGCTGAAGGTCGAGATCCGCGAGCGCCTCGGCGGTGTCGCCTACGATTACCTGCGCGCCACCACCGGCGAACGCATCGTGGTCGAGATCAAGGGCAACGAGCCAATCGCGGAAGGCACCACGGTCGGGCTGGATTTCAATCCCGACGGCGCCTTCTTCTTCGACGCCAAGACCTCGTTGCGGCTGCGCTGATCGGGGTTGTAACACCGGAAGGGGTGAAGACATGAGCGAAAAAGATCGGGTCTGGGACCTATTCATCATCGGCGGCGGCGTGAACGGCGTCGGCATCGCGCGCGACGCTGCCGGCCGAGGCCTTGACGTGGTGCTGGCCGAACAGGGCGACCTCGGCGCGGCGACCTCTTCTGCATCGTCGAAACTGTTCCACGGGGGGCTTCGCTACCTCGAGTACTACGAGTTCGGATTGGTCCGTAAGGCCCTGAAAGAACGCGAAGTTCTGCTGCGCGCCATGCCGCATATCTCGTGGCCGTTGCGGTTTGTCCTGCCCTATCACAAAGGCCTGCGGCCGCGTTGGCTGATCCGGCTCGGGCTGTTCCTCTACGACCATCTCGGCGGCCGCGAGATCCTGCCCGGCACCCGCACGCTGGACCTGTCGACAGCGCCGGTGGGCAAGGCGCTCAAGCCCGCCTTCGCCACCGCGTTCGAGTATTCCGACTGCTGGGTCGATGACGCGCGCCTGGTGGTGCTGAACGCAGTCGACGCTGCGCAGCGCGGGGCCAAGATCTGCACCCGGACGCGGGTGACGGCTGCCCGGCGGACGGGCGAAATGTGGGAGATCGAGGCCACCGATGCGGTCACGGGCGCCGTCAGCACCTACCGCGCGCGCAAGCTGGTCAATGCCGCCGGGCCCTGGGTGTCGAAGATGGTCACCGAAACCCTCGCTCTGCCGACCAGGGAAAGCGTCCGCCTGGTGCGCGGCAGCCATATCGTGGTGCCGCGCCTGACGGATCACGACCAGCCCTACCTGATGCAGGGTGCGGACGGCCGGGTCGTCTTCGCGATGCCTTTCGAGCAGGATTTCACCCTGATCGGCACAACCGAGACCGACCACGGGGACGATCCCCTCGGGCCGGTCTGCACCGACGAGGAGGCCGACTACCTCTGCGCCTTTGTGTCGGACTATTTCAGAGAGCCGGTCACGCGCGCCGACATCGTCTGGCGCTTTTCCGGCGTGCGCCCGCTCTACGACGACGGCGCCAGCTCGGCGACCGAGGCGACCCGTGACTACGTGCTGTCGCTCGACGAAGATGGTCCGCCGCTGCTCAACATCTTCGGCGGCAAGATCACCACCTACCGCCGCCTCGCCGAAGCCGCACTCGACAAGCTCGGCGTGCCCGGGGCCTGGACGGCGGGCGCGCCGTTGCCGGGGGGCGATTTCCCCTGGGACGGGGCCCGGGCCCTCGCCGAAGGCCTCGAAAATGACTACCCTTTCCTCGGGCCCGACTGGGCGGGGCGTCTCGTGCGGCTCTACGGCACCGAGGCGCGCGGGGTGCTGGGCGATGCGAAATCCAAAGCCGACCTCGGTCGCGATTTCGGCGCGACGCTCACCGAGGCCGAGCTGATCTGGCTTCGCGACCGCGAATTTGCCCGCTCCGCCGAAGATGTTGTCTGGCGGCGCACGAAACTCGGGCTTAAACTCTCGGCGGACCAAGTGACCGCGGTTTCGGGCTGGTTTGACAACAGATAGAAGGAAGGCGGCGGCATGACCCATATTCTCGCGCTCGATCAAGGCACCACCTCGTCACGGACGATCGTCTTCGACGCGGATCTATGCCCCGTCGCCACCGCGCAGGCCGAATTCACCCAGCACTACCCGACCTCTGGCTGGGTCGAACATGATGCCGAGGAGATCTGGACGACCCAGCTCGCCACCGCGCGCAGTGTGCTCGACAAGGTGAGCGCCGCCGAGATCGCGGCGATCGGCATCACCAACCAGCGCGAGACCACGGTGATCTGGGACCGCGAGACCGGCAGGCCCATCCACAATGCCATCGTCTGGCAGGATCGGCGCACCGCCGATACCTGCGCCGCGCTCAAGGCCGCGGGCCACGAGAAAATGGTGACCGAGCGCACCGGCCTGCTGCTCGACCCCTATTTCTCCGCCACCAAGGTCAAATGGTTGCTCGACAACGTCGGCGACGCGCGCGAACGGGCCGAAGCCGGCAAGCTCGCCTTCGGCACGATCGACAGTTTTCTGATCTGGCGCCTCACCGGCGGGCGTGAACATGTCACCGATGCCACCAACGCCGCGCGCACGATGCTCTACGACATTCGCAACGGCCGCTGGGATCCCGACATCTGCGCCCTGCTCGGCGTGCCGATGTCGCTGCTGCCCGAAGTCAAGGACAGCGCCGCCGACTTCGGGACGACGGACGCCTCCGTATTGGGCGCCGAGATCCCGATCCGCGGTGTCGCGGGCGACCAGCAGGCAGCAACCGTCGGCCAGGCCTGTTTCCAACCCGGTATGCTCAAATCGACATACGGCACCGGGTGTTTCGCGCTCCTCAACACCGGCACCGAGATGGTGACGTCGAAAAACCGCTTGCTCACCACCATCGCCTATCAGCTCGACGGCAAGCCGACATACGCCCTCGAAGGGTCGATTTTCATCGCCGGCGCCGGGGTGCAATGGCTCCGAGACGCGATGAAGATGGTAAGCCACGCCGGGGTGACCGGCGCGATGGCCCGGGCCGCCGACCCGGAGCAGAATGTGGTGCTGGTGCCCGCGTTCACCGGTCTCGGCGCGCCCTACTGGGATCCCGAAGCCAGGGGCGCCGTCTTCGGGCTCACGCGCAACACCGGGCCGAACGAGTTTGCCCGTGCCATGCTCGAAGCGGTCGGCTATCAGACCCATGACCTGCTCCAGGCGATGAAGGCCGACTGGAAAGACCTGCCGGACGACACAGCGTTGCGTGTCGATGGCGGCATGGCCGCCTCGGACTACACCATGCGCTTCCTTGCCGACATCCTCGCCCGCCCCGTCGACAGGCCGACCACGCTGGAAACGACCGCCAAAGGCGCAGCCTGGCTCGCAGGCATGAAGGCGGGCGTCTATCCCGACCGCGAGACCTTCGCCAAGTCCTGGGCGGTCGAACACCGATTTGAACCCATGATGGCAGCGGGGACCCGCACCCAACGCCTCGAAGTCTGGAAAGACGCGATCAGAAGGACGCTCACGTCATGAATGCCGAAGCCCCCCGTTTGGATTTTCTCGAGGTTGCGAAGGACTTGCTGCCCGAAGGGGCGAGTTATGATGCCTGTGTGGGGTGCGGACTTTGTTCGTCGGGCTGCCCGGCGTCGGGGCTGTTCGGGATGGATCCGCGCCGCTTCATCAACATGGCGATGCTGGGGATGAACGAGGAGCTTTCCACCACGCCCTGGGTCTGGGCCTGCACCCAGTGCAAGCGCTGCGCCTATGTCTGCCCGATGGGGATCGACGTCTCGCTGCTGGTCGGCAAGGCGCGCTCGGTCTGGCCGGAAGAAGACAAACCCAAGGGCATCGTGCGCTCCTGCGCCGCCCAGCAGATGGATGTGAGCACCTCGGCGATGGGGCTGCGCTCGGAGGATTTCGTCGAGATCATCGAGGAAACCGTCGAGGAAGTGCACGAAGACCAGCCGGCCTGGGCCCACCTCAAGGCGCCGATGGACAGGAAGGGCGCGAAGTTCGTCGTCAACCAGAACTCGCGCGAGCCGGCGGTCGAGCCCGAGGAACTGGCGCCGATGTGGAAGATCTTCGACCTGGTCGGCGCCGACTGGACCTATGCCTCCAAGGGTTGGGCGGCGGAGAACTTCTGCATGTTCACCGGCGACGACGACGCCTGGAAGGCGATGGTCAAGACCCGGGTCGACGCGATCAACGACCTCGAGCCGGAGGTCTGGATCAACACCGAATGCGGGCATTCGTTCTACACGCTATGGAAGGGCATCGAGCGGTTCGAGCTGGAGGCCAATTTCGAGGCCGGCAGCCTTGTGACCTATTACGCCCAGTGGGTGCGCGAGGGCAAATTGCCGATCAATTCCGACTGGAACACCGAGAACATCAAGTTCACCGTGCAGGACCCCTGCCAGCTGATCCGCAAGTCGCTCGGCGACACCGCGGCGGACGATCTGCGCTTCCTCATCAGGACCCTGGTCGGTGAGGAGAACTTCATCGACATGACCCCTTCGAAGTCCGCCAACTACTGCTGCGGCGGCGGCGGAGGTTTCCTGCAGGCGGGCATGAACGAGGAGCGCCGCGCCTATGGCAAGCGCAAGTTCGACCAGATCGACGCCACCGAGGCGGATTACGTCGTCACCCCCTGCCACAATTGCCACAGCCAGATCGAGGACCTCGAGAAGCACTATGACGGCGGCTACCACACCACCCATCTGTGGACGCTGATCTGCCTCTCGCTCGGCATTCTCGGCCCGGACGAGCGCAAGTATCTTGGCGACGACCTGAGGGACGTCAACCTTCCGGAGGACGCATGATGGACTACGACACCGAGGTGCTGATCATCGGCGGCGGCGCCACCGGCGCGGTGGTCATGCGCGATCTTGCCTTGCGCGGGATTTCGGCGCTTCTG
>DQCI01000040.1:2931-3120 GCA_003545125.1 Paracoccaceae bacterium | reverse complement strand
ATCGGCGTAGCGGTTGATCTCCTGGATCACCATCTCGACCGTGACCGGCTGGCGCAGCTCCTCGATCAAACCCTTCTTCTGATCATACGGTTTGAACAGGAACAGATCGGGCTCTTCCATCCACTCGTCCGGCAGTTCGAAATCCATCGCCCGCACCTTCACCGCGTCGGTGATGTTCTTGATCGCCCG
>DQCI01000040.1:0-2822 GCA_003545125.1 Paracoccaceae bacterium | reverse complement strand
ATCTCCTGCGCGGCATAGACCTCGTGATCGCCAAGCGGGATCGCGTGGTTCTTGCCCATGAGCAGCGCCAGGATGTCGATGTAATCGTCGCGCGTCTGCGGCCCGTCGACGAGGAACCGCGCGCCGGCCCTCTGCCGCAAAGCGTCGTCCACGTTCTCCGGGTAGTTCGAAAACATCCCGAAGGTGCAGTTCCCCCGCACCACGGTATTCGCGCCGGCAAAGCTCTCCATCAGCACTGCGGTGATCTCAAGCTGCCCCGCCGACGACTGCCGGTCGCCGCGCTTGCCCGCGAGCTGGTCGATATCGTCGATCGTGCCGAAACCGATCACCGCCGGGTCCAGCACATTGTTGATAAACGCCTTGGCGTTCTGCGCCGACTTGCCTTGGTAGCTGTCGATGCTCTCGGTCGACAGGTTCTGATACCGAAACGCAAAGCCCGCCGTCTCGCAATAGCCCGCGATCAGCCCCGCCATCATCTTGATCAGCGTGGTCTTGCCGGTGCCGGGCATCCCATCGCCCATGAAGGTGAAGATGAACCCCCCGAGCTCGGCAAACGGGTTGAGCTTGCGCTCGAAGTCGTACGCCATCAGCATCTTGGCGAGCTTCATCGCCTGGTACTTGGCAATGTGGTTGCCGACCACCTGGTGCGGCTTGACGAACTCCATCGTCAGCTTGGTCCCGCGGGCCTTGCGGCTCGGGGTGAAGCCCGAGATGGTGAAATCGTCCGCCTCGACCCGGGTGTTGGCGGAGGTGAAAGCTTCGAGCCGCGTCGCGGTCTGCGCGCGCAAGCTGACCCGCTCCATCAGTTGCTCGGCATAGGCCATCACGGTGGCCACCAGCCGCGGCTCGTCCTCGGCGAACAGCGCGATCTCCTGGTCGAGCTCCCAAAGCGCGCCGTGCAGCGCCATGCCGGCATTGTCGGTCAGCACCTCCTCGACGGCGCCGATCTCGACGCTCACCTCGCTTGCATGGGGCGACAGAAGGTAGGCGGTCGCGTTGGCAAAAACCGAGAGCGCGACCAGCGCCTCGCCGACCAGCAGCTCGGCAAACCCGGCCTGCTTGGATTTCGGCAGCGCCGCTTCGAGGTTCTGCTTCTTGAGCTCGACAAGTCCCGTCTGCTCGCCGTAGCCCTCGGCCACCGCCAGCGCGATGGCAAGCGCCCGGCGCAGCGTATGCAGCACCGTCGCCTGACCGGGCGAGAGGATCGGATCGCCGCCGTCGGTCTCTTCGATCCGTTCGATCAGCCGCACCCCTTCGGGCCGCGCCGTCGAGCGGGTCACCAGCCCCGGCGTGGTCGAGCGGAACCGCCGCCGCGCCGCGCCCACGCCGGGCGAGCGCTCCTTGGTGGGGGCCGCGACCTTCGCCTTGGCGATCCGGGGGGTATGGTCGAAGCCTTCGAGCATCGCCGCCGCGGCGGGGTACTGTGCCCGGATCTCTTCCTCGCGAAGCTCCATCTGGTCGGCTGGCAATGACATTCTCTACCTCTTCAAGTTTGCTCAAAAACGCAAGTGGCGCTCAGCCGCTGCAATGGCCTGCTCGGTGTCCCTCTCGGGGACGTTGATTGATCCGAATTCTGCTCGTGTCGCATCACCAGTAGGCGTACCCAAAGACCTCGCGCCATTTCACCTGGGCTTCGGAGCCACCGGCAAAACACACCCAGTATTCTCCGCCGAGGCGTTTCGGCCGTCGGCTGTAGCACTCGGCGCCGTCAGGGATTGTCGTCACCGTGCCGGCTCGCGTGCTCTCGGCCGCCCAAAGATCAGCCTCGGAATTGTCCGTTCGAGTGAAGCCGTCATCCAACAGGAAACGCCGCATATCTGTCACCGAGGCATCCGCACCTGACCGTTCAACCCGGTTTTCCAACGATGTAAGCGTCTCACCGCAACCGGAAAGCACAATGAGAAGAATGGCGGACATCAAGACGCCAAGCGATGTTCTGCGCGGCTTCATCGGTAGCTCAACACCCGCCCCCCCGGGCTGACGACAAACTTGCGCACGTCCCGGAACCCGGCCGGGTTCTTCTCGGCCAGAACCTGAAAGGGCCGTTGCGGCAGGATGATCGCGCGGTCCATCCGGGTGCGCCCCGAATCCGCCGCGCCGTCGAACGGGTCCAGCGCGAAGATCTCGCGCTCGACCGAGCCGAACCAGCCCGATTTCTCCAGCTCCACCCGCTCGCTCTCCAGCTCTTCCATCGTCCACGCGAGGGCCCAGTCCTCGCCCGCGGGCGCTTTCGCCTCTTCCAGCACCGCCTTCAAAGGCCCGGTCTGGCGGGTGAAGGCGGACGAATACATCGGCCCGAGATGGAAGCGCCTGAGCCGCTTCGGGTGCAGATCGTCGAAATCCTTGTCGAACCCGCCGGCGATGGTCACCAGCTTCAGCCCCGCCATCGCCTGCGCCATCAGATGCGCCTGCGCCTGCGGCCAGCGCCATTCGTCCTTGGGCAGGGCGATCCGCCCGCTGTCCTCAACGTCCATCAAATAGACCGTGGGGATGTTGACCGTGCTGTCATAGACCGCCCAGTGCACCAGATAGCGCCGCCGCACCTCGCGCCCGGTGCCGTCGTTGCCGAGCCAGACCACGTCCGGATCCATCTGCGGCCAGAACAGCGCACCCCGCGCCAGCTCCTCGTAATAGAGCCGCTGGCTCATCGCATATTGCAGCTTTGTGGGCACCTGCAATCTGCCGACGATCTCCTCGACCATCTCGCGCTTGAGCGCGGCCTCGCTCGGCAGGCTTTTCAGATGCCGCCCCGCCTGCGCCGCGTCCGAGGCCATCTGCATCAGCTCGCCGTGCACCGGAAAGCCCGAGTCCTGCCGGTCGAA
>DQCI01000057.1 GCA_003545125.1 Paracoccaceae bacterium | reverse complement strand
GCTTGCGGTCACCGGTGTAGAACCCGACCGCCTCCTGGCAACAGGCCCGGTTCAGCGAGGCCCGGCTGGCGGTCTGCGCGATGTCGGTGCAGGCCGTGGTCATGTCCGGCTGTTGCGCGAGACGAGGACCGCACGGTCGCTGCGTGCGATGCCGAAGCCATGCTGAGCGGCGCGGACATCTTCGCTCTGTTGCCGCAGAGCCCGGTCGCTCGGCAGGCCCGGCGCGAGCCCGCGGCAAGTTCGCTACAAGTTCGCCCTGGGGCCGCCGATGGTCGGAGCGATCTCGTCTTGCGCCGCGATCGGGGCGCACATCGGTTTCGCCATGGTCCGCTCGTCCTGGATGGTTCTGTCGCGTGGTCGGGCCGCAGCCGGGGGCGGTGCGGGCCTCATGTGACCGGAATGCGGAGCGTGCCCAGGCCCTCGACCGACGCCACCATGACGTCGCCCCTCACGACCGGGCCGACGCCCGCCGGTGTGCCGGACAGGATCACGTCGCCGGGGGCGAGCTCGAAGTAATCCGACAGATAGCTGATCATCTCCGGCACCTTCCAGATCATCTGGTTGAGGTCGCCCGCCTGCCTGATCTCGCCATTGACCGTCAGCTCGAGGCGGCCCGCGCTGGGGTGGCCCACCTCGGCCACCGGGTGCAGCGGACCGATCGGGGCCGAGCGCTCGAAGGCTTTGCCGACTTCCCAGGGGCGCCCCTTCTTTTTGGCCGCGCTCTGGAGATCGCGCCGGGTCATGTCGAGAGCAATCGCATAGCCGAAAACGTGGTCGAGCGCCTGGTTCACGGGGATGTTGGTGCCGCCCTCTTTCAATGCCACGGCCATTTCGGCCTCGTAATGCACGTCGCGTGACTGGGTGGGGTAGGGGAAATCACCGGAGGGATCGAGGTTGTCGGGGTTCTTCTGGAAGAAAAACGGCGGGTCGCGGTCGGGATCGTCGCCCATCTCGATGGCGTGGGCGGCGTAGTTGCGCCCGATGCAATACACCCGGCGCACCGGGAACAGGGCGTCGCTCCCGGCGATCGGCAGGCCGATGGGTTTCGGTGGTTCAACAACGTATTCGGGCATCGGGTTCTCCAGGATATCAGATTCGCTCCGCTCAGTCATACGCCGGGACCCATGTGCCCGGCGACCGCCTGCCGGCCAAGCGCGAGCTTGTGGGCAAGCCGGGGATGACGCGGACCCCGCCTCTTTGCGGGGGTCGGTGTCGGTGCCACCGCGCGACGGTCAGCGTGCCGTGCGCCACCAACGGCCGGTTATCACCCGGCGGCGCGCGCCAGCATGCCGAACAGATCGCGCGGGTCGTCCGGGTCGGCCAACATGTCGAGATTCGTGTAGAAGCCGGTGCCCTGGATCGCGCCCAGAATGTAGCGCAGCGCCGAGAAATCCTCGACCGCGAAGCCCACACTGTCGAACAGTGTGATTTGCCGGGCATCTCTGCGTCCGGGGCGCTGCCCTGCGATCACCTGCCAAAGTTCGGTGACCGGGTGGGTCTCGTCGAGCTGCTGGATCTCGCCTTCGATCCGGGTCTGGGGCGGGTATTCGACGAAGATCTCCGAGCGCAGCAGGATCTCGCGCGCGAGCTCCGTCTTGCCCGGGCAATCGCCGCCGATCGCGTTGATGTGCACCCCCGCGCCCACCATGTTGTCGGTCAGGATCGTAGCGTATTGCTTGTCGGCGGTGCAGGTGGTGATGATCCCGGCCCCTTCCATGCTCTCTTCGCCCGAGCTGCAGGGCACCACTGTCAGGCCATGGCCCGCCAGGTTGCGGGCGCACTTCCCGGTCGCCGCCGGGTCAATGTCGTAGAGCCGCACGGTATCGACGCCGCAGATTGCCTTGAACGCGAGGCACTGGAACTCGGACTGGGCGCCGTTGCCGATCATCGCCATGGTGGTCGCCCCTGCGGGCGCGAGATGGCGCGCGGCCATGGCGCTGGTCGCGGCGGTCCGCAACGCGGTCAGCAGGGTCATCTCGGAAAGCAGCCGCGGGTAGCCGGTATCGACATCCGCGAGCAGGCCAAAGGCGCTGACGGTCTGCAGGCCCTGGCCGGTGTTTTTCGGGTGGCCGTTGACGTATTTGAACCCGTACATCTCGCCGTCCGACGTGGGCATCAGTTCGATGACCCCGACCTCGCTGTGGCTGGCGAGGCGCGGCACCTTGTCGAAGGCATCCCAGCGGCGGAAGTCTGCTTCGATCGCGGCGGCGAGATCGGCCAGCACCCGCTCGACGCCGAGGTGATTGACCAGGTCCATCATCTGCTGGACGGAGACGAAGGGCACGAAGGCGGTCTCGGATGGCTGGAGGGGCATGGGTCCGGGCTCCGGTCAATAGCTGGCGGTTCGGCGGTCGAGCACGCGACGGCCGAACAGGCTGGCGGTCAGATCGACCATCAACCGGGCGGTGCGGCCGCGGTCGTCGAGGAAGGGGTTGAGTTCAACCAGGTCCAGTGAGGTCACCCGCTCGCTGTCATGGAGCATTTCCATCACGTGATGGGCTTCGCGGAAGGTGGCGCCGCCGGGCACGGTCGTGCCCACGGCCGGGGCGATGTCGGGTTCGATGAAGTCGACGTCGAGGCTTACATGCAGCTCCCCGTCGGCCGCGGCGACCCGGTCCAGGAACGGCGCGAGCAGTCGTTCGATCCCGGTCTCGTCGATCGCGCGCATGTCATAGGCGCGCGCGCCGGTCGATTGCAGGTTGTCGCGCTCCTGCGCATCGACCGACCGCAGACCGAGAATGCACAGATCGTGCGGATCGAGGCGGGCGGGCAGGGGGGCGCCGAGCAGATCGCCAAACCCGTCCATGCCGCAGGCGAAGGCGAGCGGCGTGCCATGCATGTTGCCGCTCGGGCTGGTCAACGGGGTGTTGAAATCGCTGTGTGCATCGAGCCAGAGCACGAACTGGCGGCGGCCCTTTTCCCGCGCGGCCGCGAGGTGGCCAGTGAGCGTGCCGAGCGACAGCGCGTGGTCGCCGCCCATGTAGATCGGCAGGGTATCGCTTGCGGCGAGGTCGAAGGCGCGGGCGTAGAGACTGCGGGTCCATCCCGCCACCTGTGCAAAGGCCTTGGCGTTGCCCGGGGGCGGCGTGATGTCGACATCGTCTGGCACCGCTTCGCCGAGGTCTTCAACGTCGAAACCGAGCGCGCTGAGCCCTTCGGCGAGCCCGGCCGTGCGGTAGGCCGCGGGCCCCATGGCACAACCGCGCCGCCCTGCGCCCACTTCCATCGGGACGCCGAGAAGGGTGATCTTTTTCACGTATCGAAACTCCGGTTTGCCCGGGCGGGCGCTGAGATGGAAGCCGACAACCGGCGCAAGAGAGCTTGTGGCGCGACCATAGCGGCGCCATGTCGAGGGGCCCCGAGGTCACCGCCTGAACGAGAGGCTACCCCAAAAAAATGGTCGAGTGGTATTTGACAATTGTAATGCATTTGAGAAGAGTTTTGACAGATTGTTGGGTAAGGACTAACAAATTGCCATGCACCTATACGATGACCTCGACCGGCAGCTGATTGCCATCCTCCGCGAGGATGGGCGCGCGCCGGTTTCGAAATTGTCCGAGATTCTCGGGGTGTCGCGCGCCACGGTGCAAAACCGCCTCGACCGTCTCATCGCCAACGGTACAGTGCTCGGCTTCACCATTCGTGCGCGGGAGGATCACGGGGCGGACGGGGTGCGCGCGATCATGATGATCGAGGTGCGCGGCAAGTCGACGACGGCGGTCATCCGGCACCTGCGGGGCCTCCCCGAGCTTCGCCAGCTCCATTCGACCAACGGCAAATGGGATCTCGTCGCCGAGCTGACGGCCGACAGCCTCACCGCGTTCGACCGTGTGCTGCGCGAGGTGCGGGGCGTCGAGGGGATCACCAACAGCGAGACGTCGATCCTTTTGAGTTCGGTCTAGGTCAGGCCTTGGTCGGCGGGAGCGCGCGCGCTCGGACCGGTTTCCGGGAAAACGGCCGTGCCTCCCCCGGTTTCCTAGGAAACGGGGGCCGGTTTCCTAGGAAACCGTCCCCCGGAGCGTCGTCGAAAATGCAATAGTATCAAGTGGATGGG